>JAAFIR010000036.1 GCA_013297885.1 Leptospirales bacterium
TTTTTTTAAACAATTTAAAGTATTTTTTGATGCCTCTTTCCAAAATAAATTTGTTTTTTGAATTCTTCATTCAAAATTTTTATAATCTACTTTTATACTTCCTTTTGAATCATTATCAACATTTTTTATTATATCAAATTCTTTTTTAAAATAAATTCTAAAATCAATACTAAACCTAGAAAATTTAGTTAAATTAGGGTTTGTGGCATGTAGATGTTGACTAGAAAAAACTAAAATATCTCCTTTTTTTAAAATTGGAATTAACTGATTTGTTTTAATAATTTTTTCTTTCGCATCTGGAAAAATTCTTTCATGAGATTTTGAAGCAAATCCACCTTGTAAATTTAAAATTTGGTAATCAAATTCAATTGAATTGTTCAAAACTGGTTTTTGAAAATAATCTGGGTAAATAGTAAAAGAATTTTTTGTATTTATATCATGTATTGGTATCCAAAAATTAATTTGGTGTTCAGGATTTGCATACCAAGTATCCCTATGAATTGCAAAAGCAGGTTTAGCTTCTTTAATTTTATGTAAATAGGTTGGTATAATCCTAAGTCTTGGTTTGTCAAAAAAAAAATTTTTGGAATTTAATTTTAAATCATTTAGAATAGAATTTAATAAGTTATATAAGTATTTATATTCAGAAAATAATTTTTTGATTTTTAAACTAAGATTATAAAAATCATTTTTAGATAAGTTATTTTCCCAATTTAAATAATTAATTTTTTCTTTTTTGTTCAAGAATTGAATTGTTTCATTTACTAATTTTATGGAAGAACTGGTTTTTGGAAAAGTTAAAATTTTACCTTGAAAAATTTTTTCAAAAAATTGACTTTCAAACATAATTTACTTAAAAACTATTTGACATTAACATAACAAGAATTTAACATATGACTTATGTTTTATTCAAAAGAAATAGGGAATTATACTTTAATTGAAGAAATTTTCCAAAGTCAAAAAACAATTATTTATTCTGCTCAAAGCAAATCGAATCTAAAAAGAGTTATTTTAAAATTATATAATGAAGAAGAGTTAAATTATAATGAAATTTCTAGATTTGAATATGAATTTTCTATCTTAAACAGTCTACAAATCGAGGGTGTAATCAAACCCATTAGAATTGAATATATAGATCATAGACCTTTTTTGGTGTTAGAGGAATTTAATATTGGCGGAACCTCACTAAAAAAAATCATCAAAAATTTCAGATATGATTTAAAATTTTCTCTGAAAATAGCAATCGAGATATGCAGGGTTATATCAGAAATTCATAAACAAAACATTATTCATAGAGATATTAAACCAGATAATATTTTAGTTGATAAAGAATTTTTGAAAATTAAAATTATTGATTTTGATTTAGCAACAAGAATTCAAACAGAAAAAAAAACAACTAGTCTGGTAAAATCGATTGAAGGAACAATTCAATATATTTCTCCTGAACAAACTGGTAGAGTAAATCGTTACATAGATTATAGGACAGATTTTTATTCACTAGGAATCACACTTTACGAACTATTCACAGGAAAATTACCTTTTACAAGTTCAGATCCAATGAAACTTATTCATCAACATATTGCAAAACAACCAATTCCACCAATTAATATTAATTCAAATATTCCAATTACAATTTCCAATATTATTTTAAAACTTATTTCTAAAGTTCCAGAGAATCGATATTCTTCAGCTTTGGGAATTATTTCTGATTTAGAAAAAGTTTATTCTAATTTAGAAAAAGTCAAATTTAAATTAAATTTATTTCAAGATTTTTCCATTGCTACAAGAGATTTTGCTGATAAATTTATTCTGCGTAGCAAACTTTATGAAAGAGAAAATCAAATTGAAGTTTTAGAAAACTTTTTTTTAGAAGCAACAAAAGGTGAGCCGCAAGTTTTATTTGTAGCTGGTTATCCTGGAATAGGTAAAACGAGTTTTGTAAATGAATTAAATAAAAAAGTAGCTCAGTATTCTGGTTTTTTTATTAAAGGGAAATATGAAGATTTTAATAAGGCAACTCCTTACAAAGCTTTTATTGAAGCTTTTAAACAACTTATTTCAGAAATATTAACCGAAGATGATTCTAAAATTTTAAAATGGAAAGAAAAATTAGAAACAAATTTAAAAGATAATATTTCAGTAATTACTTCTATTTTACCTGAATTAGAATTAATTGTTGGAAAAAAAGAACCTCCAGTTGAAGTTGATTCTCTCAGTACGCAGATTAGATTTAACTTAAGTCTATTATGTTTTGTAAGAGTTTTTGCTGACAAATCACATCCATTAGTTTTATTTTTAGATGATCTACAGTGGCTTGATTCTTCATCACTTACTTTAATAAAATATTTGATTTTATCTAAAGATCAAAATTATTTTTTTCTAATTGGTTCTTATAGATCCAATGAAGTTGATTATTTTAATAAAAGCTCAATTCATCCTTTAAAAACACTACTTGACGAAATCAAAGAATCTGAAACCCATTTTCAAACAATTTTACTCTCACCTTTATCCAAAAAAACTATTGAAAAAATAATTTTAGATACAATTTCTTCTAATGAAGATGTTTCAGAACTTGGTGAAATTATTTTTCAAAAAACTGGTGGTAATCCTTTTTTTATTAATGAAATTTTGAAAATATTTTTTGACAAAAGATATATTTATTATGATTATTCAAAAGAATCCAAACTAGATGAATTTAAAACAGGTAGATGGAAATGGGATATTGAGAAAATTAAAAGTGAATCAATAACAAATAATGTAATAGAATTAATGTTATTAAAATTAAAAAATTTAAATAAAGAAACTTTAGATATTTTAAAATTAGCTTCTTGTTTAAAAATTGAATTTGACTTACACACACTTTCAATTATAAATGAAAAGTCTTATATTCAAACTTCAAAAGCAATCTGGCAAGCAATAACTGAAGGGATTATTATCCCAAAAGGTAACGTTCATATGATGATTCATGAACTTGACCTCACAAAATCTCCAGATTCAATTATTTCTTATATTTTAAAATCTTCAGATCAATTTTTACATGATGAAGTTAGAGATGCAGCTTATTTATTATTTAAAGAAGAAGAAAAAAAGAAAACTCATTTAAAAATTGGAAGATTACTTTTACAAGAATATTCTGAAGCACAAATAAATTCTGAATTATTTGAAATTACTTCTCACCTGAATCGTGGTAAAGAGTTTATTACAGAAGAAAATGAAAAAATTAGTCTTTTGAATCTAAATTATAAAGCAGCTGAAAGAGCCTTTCAGTCTTTAGCATACCCAACAGCTATTGATTACTTAAAGAATTCAATTTCATTATTTAAAGGAAATCCATGGGAAGAAAATTTTGAGCTAGCTTATAAAATTTATTTTAAAATTTCTGAAGCACAATATTCAATTGGTAATGGAAACCAAGCCAAAAATTATGCTAAAGAAATTTTATTAAATGTGAAAGATACAATTTTATCTGTAAGTGTCTATGCACTTTTAATTAAAATATATAATCAATTAATAGATTTTGATTCAGCATTTAAAGCGGGAATTGATTCTTTAAGAATCTTAAATATTAAACTTCCTGAAGAAGATTTTGACAAAGCATTAAGAATTGAATTTCAAAAAGCAGACAATTATTTAGAAGAAAGAAAAATTTCAGATTTGCTTTTTGAAGATGATATGTTTGAAGAAGACAAATTAGTTGCCATGGATGTTTTATCTTCAATAACTTCAACTGCTTATCTAACAAATTCAAATTTATATCCTATCATTGTTTTAAAATCTGTTACTCATTCTTTAAAATATGGGAATGCAATTCATTCTTGTTTTGGTTTTGCAACTTATGGATTAATTCTTGGAGCAATTCAAAATAGATATAGTGAAGGTTTTGAATTTGGACTATTAGCAATTCGATTAAGTGATAAATACAATTCAAAAACACAGAAATGTAGATCAGCATATATATTTGCAAATTTTAATAATTCTTGGAAAAAACATATTAAAGTTTCAATTTCAATAAATGAAGAAGCAATTAATATTGGTAAAGAAATTGGTGATATGCAATTTACTGGTTTTTCTTATTCAGGAAAATTATTAAATTTACTTTATGAAAGTGAAAACTTAGACCATATTTTTCAGGATTCTATTTCAATTTATAAATTTAATGAAGATACTTCCAATTTTTGGGCTAGAGATATTGCTTCTGCAGTTCAATTAGTTACAAATAATTTATTAGGAAAAACAATTTCTCACAAAGAATTTAATTCTGAACAATTAAATGAATCTAAATTTATGGAAGAAACTGAAAAAAATAAAACTTTTTCTGCACAAGCCGTTTTTCTAATTTATAAGATGATAACTCTTTATCTTCATAATGAATATGAAGATGCATATTATCTATTAAACCCAATTAGAGATCTCCTCCCCTACTTACTTGGTCAAATTGAAGTATCTGAATTTTACTTTTATGAAGCATTAATACTTTCTAAACTTTTTTCCAATCAAACAAAAGACGATCAAGAAAGATTTTCAGATATAATTATGATTACTTTAATCAAATTTAAAGATTGGATGGAAAATTGTCCTGAGAATTTTACTTGTAGATATAAACTAATTCAAGCTATTACAAAAATGAGTAGAGGTGGTGGAATTGATTCACTTTATACTTTTGATGAAGCAATTCAGAATTCTAGAATAAATGGATTTAAACATATTGAAGCAATTGCTACTGAAGAAGCTGGAAGATTTTTATTACTCCTAGACAAACCAAAATTAGCAAAAGTATATTTAAAAGATAGTAAATATTCATATACACTTTGGGGTTGTGTTAGAAAAGTTGAAGAACTAAATAAAGAGTTTTCAGTTTTATTAAAAAATCCTAATTCCAATTTAAGTAACATCACTGAGTATTCAAATAGTATTAAGAAAGATTCATTTGATATCAATACAGCTTTAAAAGTTTCATTTGCTATAGCAAGTGAAATAAGATTAGATACTTTACTTGATAAAACAATTCGTGTTCTAGTTGAAAATGCAGGAGCTGAAAAAGGAATATTAATATTAAAACATGAAAAAGCTAACAAGTTTTTCATTCAAGCTGATTACAATACTAAAACTGAAGAAATTTTTGTTTTACAATCTTTACCTTATACTGATGGTGATTTACCTTTTAATATTATTCAGTATGTAATGAAAACTAAAGACAATTTGGTTATAGCAGATGCTTATAAGGACCAACATTTTTATAAAGACAGTTATATTTTACATAATAAAGTGAAATCAATTTTGTGTACACCTTTTTTATTTCACGGAGAACTTTTAGGAATACTTTATATTGAAAATAATCTTTTTGCAAATGCGTTTACAGTTGATAGACTTGAATTACTACACATTATAGCTTCACAAGTAGTTGTTTCAATAAATAATGCTTTTATTTATGCTAATTTAGAAAGAGAAGTTGATAAAAGAACACTCCAAGTTCAAGAAACATTAACAGACTTAAAAAAAATAAAAGAAAACCAAGATGGTGATTATTATTTAACATCTTTATTGATTAAACCTCTGTCCCAAAATTCAATCGAAAATACAAATATCGAAGTTCAAACTCTAATTTCACAAAAGAAAAAATTTCAATTTAAAAACCATAAAGAAGAAATTGGTGGAGATATTGTAATTTCGAGTACTGTAGTTTTAAAAAATAGAAAAATGACATTTTTTATTCTTGCTGATGCAATGGGAAAATCCATGCAAGGTGCAGGTGGTGCTTTGGTTTTAGGATCTGTCTTAAAAGCAACATTGGAAAGAACAAAAATTAATGATAACTTAAAAAACTTATTTCCTGAACAATGGTTAAAATCAGCTTTTATAGAACTTCATAGAGTGTTTTTGAGTTTTGAAGGTTTAATGTTAGTTGCAGGAAATATGGCTATAATTGATAATCAAACTGGATTTATGTACCATTTGAATTTTGAAAACCCCATATCAATTTTGTATAGGAACAATAAAGCACAGTTTATTCCATTAAAACAAATTTTAAGAAAGCTTGGTTCTTATGGTACAGAGAATAATGAAATTATAATACAAACTTTACAATTAAAAAATCTGGATAAAATCATAAGTGGTTCTGATGGTAGGGATGATTTTGAAATTGGAAAAGATGCAGATGGAGGGATGATTTTAAATGATGATAATAATTTATTTTTACAATTAGTGGAAAACTCAGATTCCAATCTTGAAAATCTTCATCAACTAATTATAAAAAAAGGAAATCTTATTGATGACATAGCCCTTCATAAATTAACTTATCATGAGAATGAAAATGAAATTAAAAACGAAAAAATATCTCTAAAAGAAATATTGCCGGATTATTTTGACTTTACTAAAAAAGAAGATAGACTAAACCTATTAAAAGAAGTATATTTATCTAAAAAGTTTTTAAACCAAAATTATTATTCTTTAAAACTACTTGGAATCAGATTTTTAGCACATAAAGAGCTTGACTTAGCGATATCTTGTTTTGAGAGTTTTTTTTCACATAATCCTGTTGATGAAAAAGTGATTTATTTAATAGGATTACTCCATTCCAAGAAAAATAATTTGAATATTGCAATAGATTATTTTGAAATACTTAGACTCAGAAATCCCTATAATTTAAGAGTTTTAACTAAACTTGCTGAAATTTATTTAGAGCAAAAAAATTTAAAAGAAACAACCCGTTATTTAAATAAAATTTTTGAAATTCACAAAGAATATCCAAGAGCAATACAGTTAGAAAAAAAACTGAACAACAAAAACAATTGAATTTTTTATTTTTTTTCAAACTATTCTTTACTTTTTTTTAGGCTTTCCATGTATTGATTAGTATAAAAAGTTTGGAGAAAAAAATGTTTAAGTTTTTAAATATTAAATTAACAATTCTACTCTTGGCAATGTTTGTATCTTATAATTGTTCATCAACCCCAGAAACAAAAGATGCAAAAGATGCTAAGACTACTGATGGTTCAAAAGATGCTAAAACAGCTGATACTGCTGGTTCAAGTTCAAGAACAGGTGGAGAAACAGGAACAGGTACTAGTTCAGGAAATTCAGGTTCAAGCTCACCTACAACTTCCGGTTCAAATACTGGATCTACTACTTCCTCTAGTTCAAGTTCTAATTCATCTACTTCTGGATCAAATTATGGTTCAAAAGAATCTACAGGGATGAGAGCTGCAGATCAATCATTAGGTAATCAACCAATTACTGATGCACCAAGTGGAGCAAGACCAGGTCAATGTTGGTTAAAAGTTTCTCAACCTGCTACTTATAGAGATGTTCAAGAGCAAGTTGTAAAAAAAGCAGCTTCTGAAAGATTAGAAATCATTCCTGCACAATTTCAACAAGTATCTGAGAAAAAAGTTACTAAAGAAAGAAGCACTCAATTAGAACCAATTCAAGCTGTTTATGAAGATATAGAAGAGAGAGTAGAAGTAAAACCAGCTTCTAAAGTTTTAGAAACAATTCCTCCAGTTTATGAAAAAATGGAAGAAAAAGTTGTTGATAAAGAAGCTTTTTCAGAATACAAAAGAGATTCTTCTGGGCTTTTATGTTTAGTTGAAGTTCCTGCTACCTATAAAACAATTGTAAAAGAAGTTGTTAAAGTTCCTGCCAAAACTACTGAAAGAGAAGTTCCTGCTGAATTTCAAACTATTAGAAAAAAAGTTTTAAGAACTCCACCTTCTACAAGACAAGTTGAAATACCTGAACAAGTTTCTGATGTTACATTGACAAAATTAGTTTCTCCAGAAAAAGAAAACAGAGTATCAATACCTGCAGAATATGAAACTGTTACAAAAAAAGTTTTAGACCAACCAGAAAAAAATGAATGGAAAGAAGTACTTTGTGAAAACAACGCTTCTACTGGAAAAATTTCTGAAGTTCAAAGAGCTTTAAAAGGAAATGGATTTGATCCAGGTTCTTCAGATGGAAAATTCACTGGTGGAACAAAATCAGCAGTAAATAATTACCAAAAATCTAAAGGTTTATTAGTAAATGAAGATAATCACATTTTTATTGATACTTTAAATGCTTTAGGTGTAAGCCCAAAATAATTTAGTTTATTTTTCTTCAACTAGCTTTCTTAATCTTTTTAAGAAAGCTTGGTTGAGTTTAAAATAAAATCACTTACTTTTCTATTTAATAATTCTACATTCAAATTTTTCTTAAACTCAGTAGAACTAATTTCAACAATTTGATTCTTCAAGATTTCAAAATTTTTTAAGTATTTTGGAATGATTAATTTTGACTCTTTAAATCTTCTAAAAATAATGATTTTAACAAGTTCTAAAATTTTTAAATAATCTTTCCATAAATGAAATTTATCCAAAATATCTTCTCCGATTAAAAAATGAATTTTATCATTTGGAAATAGATTCTGAAAGTGTTGAATTGTTTTAATAGAATAATTAATTTCAGTTTTGTATATTTCAAAATCTGAAATTTCAATAAGAAGATTTTTATCTTGGATCATTAATTTAAGCATAAAAAGAATTTCATCATTAGAAAAAGTTTTAGTTTTTTTAAAAGGTGAAATTTGATTAGGAATAATAAATAATTTTTTTGTATTTGGGAAAACATTAAAATATTCAGTTATGACTTGTTCATGACCTAAATGAGGAGGATCAAAACTTCCTCCAAATAAAGCAATCATGCTCTAATTTGACCATCTCCACGTAGAATTGTTTTTGTAGTTGTTAAATGAACAAGCCCCATAGGTCCTCTAACATGAAGTTTTCCAGTTGAAATTCCAACTTCAGCTCCAAAACCAAATTGTCCACCGTCATGAAATCTAGTTGAACAATTTACAAAAACTGCAGCAGAATCAACTTTAAGTAAAAACTCTTCTATATTTTTGTGATCTTCAGATAAAATTGCTTCAGTGTGACCAGAAGAGTAGTTTTCTATAAATTCAATAGCTTCAGCGATATCTAAAACTTCTTTAAAAGAAAGTCTATTATCTAAAAATTCAGTTTTGTAATCTTCAATTGTAGCTAATTTTTTATTTGGGTAAAGTTTTAAAAGATTTTCATCTAAAATTAATTCAACTAGGTTAGATTCTAATTCTGATAACAATTTTTCTTTATGTGGAAAATTTTTGTGAACTATAACATTTTCGACAGAGTTACAAACACCTGGTCTTTGAATTTTTGCATTTATTATAATTTTTATAGTTTTTTCAAAATCCGCAGATTCATCTATAAAAATATTACAAACACCTTTGTCATGTTTGACAACTGGAATTCTAGAATTTTCAGTAACAAAATTAATTAAAGCTTCACCACCTCTTGGGACAACTAGATCAATAAATTTATCTTCTTTAAGTAAAGAAACAATATGAGATCTATCTGTTTTATCAACAAAAATTATTGCATCTTCATTGATGTTATTTCTTTTTAAAGCTTGTTTAAAACAAGTTGTCAAAATTAAATTAGAATGAATAGCTTCTGAACCACCTCTTAAAATTGCAACATTTCCTGATTTAAAAGATAACGCACCAACATCAATTGTAACATTAGGTCTTGATTCATAAATTACTAAAACTGCACCAAGTGGAACTCTTTTGGAATATAATTCCAAACCATTTGGCAAATTTAATCCCCTAACCACTTCACCAATTGGATCAGGTAACAAAATAATTTCTTCTAAAGAAGATATTAAGGAATCAATTCTTTTTTCATTTAAAAGTAGTCTATCTAGCATTGCTTCAGAAAGTTTTTTTTCTTTACCATTAATAATATCTTTTTCATTTTCAATTAAAATTTCATTTTGTTTTTCTTTAATAATAATAGACAATGTTTTTAAAACATTGTTTTTAATTGAAGTTTTTAGTGTTCTAATTTCTTTTTTTGCATCATTTGCTTTTTTTGCAATTATATCAGTGTATTCTCTAAGTTCACTCATTTATCTAACCTATAATTTTTTTTTATTTCTTCAATACTTAATTTTTTTTTAACTCTAGTATTTGCAACTAAAGTCCCAATTTTATTTTTAAAGAAAAATTCTCTCAAAGAAAATTTTAGTTTTCCATTAATAATTGCTGTTGGAATATTTTGTTCAATTAAAATTTTTGCAGCTTTTAGTTTTGTGTTCATTCCACCAGTGCCTGGACCTTCAGGACCTTTTGCAAATTCTAAATCTTTGTCTGAAATTTTTTCCATATAAGTTACTAATTTTTCTTTTTTTAAAAATCCATCAACTCCTGTTAAAATTATAAGTAAATCTGCTTCAATCAGTAAAGTAACCATAGAAGACAAAATATCATTGTCACCAAATTTTAATTCTTCAATTGAAGCAGAATCATTTTCATTTACAATTGGAAGAATTGACCAACTCAATAAAGTTTCAAAAGTATTTTTTAAATTTTTTGCAGAAGAATTACTTTGTAAATCATTCATACCAAATAGAACTTGAGAAATTGGAACATTAATTTTAGAAAAAGCATTTTCATATAAATTCATTAAATGGGATTGACCAATAGAAGCCAGTGCTTGCCTTTCAGAAATAGTTTTGCTTTTTAGTTTTGTGGAAGTATGCCAATTTAGAATTCTCTCACCTTGTGCTACTGCTCCAGAAGTTACTAAAATGATTTCCTTGTTTAATTCTCTTAAAGCTTCTATATCTGAAATAAGAGAAAACAAAAATTGATTCACTTTTTTTTGATCTCCAGATACTCTAGCTGATCCAATTTTGATTACAATTCGTTTAGCTTTTAAAATTTTTTCAGAAAAATCAATACGTTTCATTTTTTCTTTGCTTTCTTTTTTGATTTTGGTTTTTTTAAGTTTAAAACTAATTCATCTAATTTTTCTAATAAAAAATCTAAATTGATACTTTTATCAGCTGAGACAGGAATGATTTCTCCTAAGTGTTTATATTTTTTTAAAATTTCTTTTGTAAAATCTTTATCTTCCCATAAATCAATTTTATTTAGCACAATTAAAAATGGTTTTTTTAAAAGAGATTTGCTATAGGACTTTAATTCAGTTTGGAGTATTTTCATCTCCTCTTCAATGTCCACATTTCCTCCATCAAAAACATAAAGAATACCTTTTACTCTTTCAATATGTTTCAAAAAAGAAATCCCTAAACCATGACCTCTACTTGCCCCTTCAATCAATCCTGGTATATCTGCGATTGTATATCTAAAACTATCATCTTCTCTTTTTACAACTCCTAAGTTTGGAATTAATGTGGTAAAAGCATAGTCTGCAATTTTTGGATGAGCATCTGTAATCTTAGACAATAATGTTGATTTGCCAGCATTAGGAAGACCAACGATTCCTACATCAGCTAAAAGTTTTAAACTAAGTTTGATTTTTTTAAATTCACCGTCTTCACCTGGTTGAGCAAATCTAGGAGTTTGGTGTGTAGATGACTTAAAAAAAGCATTTCCTTTTCCACCACGACCACCTTTCAAAATCAAAATTTTTTCATTATCTTTTAAAAATTCATGAATCATTTCGTCTTCTTCAAGATCAATAATTTCAGTCCCAATTGGAACTTTTAAGATTTCGTCTTGTCCATCTGCTCCATATGAATTTCTGGCACCACCGTGAATTCCATTCTTGGCTTTATAAATTTTAAGTGGAATATATTTATCCAAAGTTTGAACTCTTGAATCAGAAACAATATAAAGATCTCCACCTTTACCACCATCTCCACCATCTGGCCCTCCAAACTCAGCAAATTTTTCATGCCTAAAAGAAATTGCACCAGGACCACCATCTCCAGATTTAATCTGGATAATTACTTCATCGATAAATTTAGACATACTTTAATAAATAATCTCTTCCTTTGAGATGTGAAGGAAACAGAATTGGAAAATTCTTTTTTGTTTTGGTTCTGTCTCTTCGATAAGATTTAGAAGAATCTGAATATGTGTCGTATTCCCTTTTTCTTCTAAAAAGTAATTTTTCCCAAAAAATAAAATGCTGGTCAATAAAATCTTGCCTAATATCAAATTCCCTTTGAATTAATGGACAACCATGAGAAAATTCTTTCATAAAAACAAGTCCAACCATCACACCACGTTTATCAATATATGGCTCAAGAGGAAAAGTTCTACAAGAGATTGAACGATTTTCTCTTTCACAAAAAGCGACACCTTTACATTTACAAAAAATTGTTCCTTCGTCGTCATGTTCATTAATTAATTTTTTGCTGTCTTTTTCGATTGGATTCCAAACTGACCAAAGTGTAGAGCGTGATTCAAGTAATGAAAATTCTTCTTTAAATAATAAAGGAACTGCATTTTCTGTAACACAACAAAATGGAACCCCATCATTATCATCTTTGCAAAGTGTTCCACAGTCATAAGAAGTGATTTCTTCAGTGAGAAGAGTGTAATAATAAGAAATTTCATCTTCAGTTAAATCTTTAAATACTTTGGCAGACATATATACTTTAAATATAAAAAAAGGAATCTTGACAAGCTAAACTTATTTGAAGATTCTTGTTTCTATTTTGGGTGAATTTTTTTGTAGAGTCGTAACATGAAACGACTCTTCAAAAAAACCGGGCTTTTTGCTACTTCTTGTAGAGGCAGAAAGACTTCTGTCTCTACAAGAAACGCTTCAATCCCTTTCACTAGAATAGAAAAAAATTTTTCAAGACGAATAAGATAAGCGAAAGAGATCGACTTGATGTCAAGAAATTGTGAATACAATTTCTTGACAAGAAAGGAGAGCTCGGTTTTTTGTGGTCACTGAGCTGATGCGAAGTGACACAAAAAATTTGCCCAAAATAAGAATTTAGAATTAAAAATTTGGATAAACCTCACACAATTTTATTTGTATTGAGGTATCAGAGAGTTAAATGCCCTCTCCAATTTTAACAAAACGGAGAAGGCAAAGTTCTCCCCTCTCTAAGTTGTCAAACTTGGAGATGGGACTTCACTGTATAACACTCCAAAACAAAACAAGTTGGGGTGAGGTGGAGAATTAACTAAAAAGAATAAACATAATTTATATCAAAAGAATTTTCTTTGGAACCTATTTGGTTTTCAGAATTTTTTTGTTTCACATCAAAATTCCAACCAATATCTAAAACTTTTCCTGAAGGTGAAATTGCTGTTTTGGAAGGTCCTTCTTTTTCCCATTTTCTTCCTAAATAATAAGCATAACCGAGCTGGGCAATATAAACAACACCCATTGTAATTAAGGCATTATTTGCAAAACTTGCAGCATTCTCAACTGGTTCGTAAGATGATCTACTATTGATTGAATTGTACACTATCCAAAACCCTTTTTCAGTGTTGCTAGTTCTTTTAGTTTCAGTACCCAGAACATTCTCATTATCTTGAACTTTAAATAGAGCATAAGAACCAATAAACCTAGTTTGTGAATCATAACTATCTTGAGAAGAATAAAAAGACTGAGTTCTTTCAGCTGCATAAAGACCAGCACCAACAATTGTTCCAAGCACTAAAATAGCTAATAATTTTTTATCTGCTTTCCAAAGCCCCCAGCCAGGCAGAGCAGCTGAACGCCAGATGATCTGCATTTTATTTCTTGGTTCTTCTTTTTTTGTAGATTTTATACCTTTTTTTTCTTTTTCTTCTTTGATGATTTTATCTAGTTCTTTTTGATCTGTAACATCACGATAAACAACTTTTAGAATTTCAGTTTTAGAAAAGATTTTATCTTTACCCTTTTCGTCTGTCATTTTAAGGGTATTTGCATCTTGAGAAATTACTTTTCCACGAATAACTTCTTCATGAATTAAAATAACTGTATCGGAAAAAAGGTTATTTAAACTGAAACAAAAAATAAATAATATATGAAATTGATTTTTTTTTAAAAAACGTTTTAGAAACATAAATAAATTTACCACTCCTTTACATTGATTTTAGGTTTTTTTATTTGAAAAGAATTTTATTAAGTAAAAAAAATTAATTGAATTATAATTTGCATCTGAAATCATTTTAGTAATTCTTTTAATCTGAAGGTTTATATGCCCAAATTTTATATTTTACCAATCCTTATATTTAGTTTTTTTTGTAATAAATTACCTGAACCGGTTATAAGTTCAATAGATAATATTTTAGCTGAAAATGAAATAATACAATCAGAATTATTAAATGAAAAAATTCCAAAGCTAGAAAATTTAAAATTAAAAGTTAACTTGAGTTTAGAATCAAGTAAAGAAATTCCTGAATTAAATGCTAAATTAAAAAAATTAGCTACTACATTAAATCTTTCAAATGTTCCTAAGGAAGAACTGTTTCTTATTTTATCAAATTTTTCAGAACAATTATCTGAAGTTTTAATTTCAAGTAATATTAAAACTGAACACCATAAATTTTATTGTCCAATGGTATCTAAATATTGGATTGCCAAAGGTATTGATGTTAAAAACCCATATGCTCCAGAAATGAGAGATTGTGGGGAATTAGTTAAATAAAACTTGGGACAGAATAAATTAAGTAAATGCTTTCTAGACACAACTGAAACAGGAGTATGTGTCGAAAATTGTAGAAATATTTTATCTACAAATACTTGGATGGGAAATTACCAAGAGTATTGTAATGCTGGTGATAAAATGGATTCATTTATGAATGGTAGAAATACGTTTACTACTGCAGTCTCTGCTTTTCTTCAAGCACAACCATCCGTAATAGATAATTTTGCTTCTAAATCAGAAAATCATTTAGAGTTGATTAGATATTTTTTTGGAATTTGTGAACCAAACCAAGTAAAAGAACATGCAAATAAAATTAGTAATGAAATATTGTTTCAAATTCTTTATGCTGATTATGAAAATTATTTAAAAGTTAGAAAAATGTATGGCAAAAAACCTGAAGCCACAAATTATTTTGCAGTTAAAAGTAGTTCTTTTTGGAAACTAGTATCTAACCAGAAAATTTGTGATATGATTGTTTTTCTTCTCAGAGAAAAAAAATCATATTCACTTGCTGCCCAGTTTTTATTAATTTTACCTACAGAAGTAATGTCTGAATTTACCACATTAACTGATTTAAGTGAAGATGATGAAAGAAACTTATATTTAGCACTTGAAGATAATATTTATAATTTACCTCTTATTTCTCCTAAAATTTATCCTCATATGTTGGTTTTATTTAAAGATAATATAGAAATATTTTTTATTTTAGAAACAATGGTTGAGTTAGTAAAAAGAAGAAGTTTAATTGAAGATATAACTCGCTCTTTTATTAAATATTATAAAAAAAGTGGTCATAAATTAACTATTCAATGGATTTATTCTGAACTGTATGGGTTAGAATATGAACTTGTTGTAGAAGTTTTAGATTTATTAAAAGAAAAAGAATTTATATCAGCTTCAGAAAAAGTTACACTACAAAATTTATTAAAAACAGGAAGTTTAGATTCGTTAAAAGAAGTTAAATTAGAAATTTTAAATAATACTTAAAAATTTCTTTACAATTTTTATTTTATGATTTTTGCTAAATCTAGGAAATAAATTTCCTATTCTTCGAGGTAAAAATGAAAATAATAATCCTATTATTAATAATTCTAGTCCAAAATATATATTCAATTTCAAAATTAAATGTTGCTGTTTTATCAAAAGACCCAAACCTAAGAACTAGAATTGAATCTGAATTTTCAGAAAAAAAATTTATTCAAATAATTGATAGAATGAATATTGAAGAGATTTTAGAAGAGATGAAACTTGGTCAATTAGGAATTTTAAAAGAAGGGACATATCCAAAAACTGGGGAGTTATTAGGAGCAGAATATTTAATAATCATAGAGAATTTTGGTGAAACTTTCAAATTAGTACATTCTCCAAGTGCTAAAATAATTGGTTCATGGTCTGAGTTTTCATATAAAAATATTTCTACAATGACTAAACTTTTAGAAAGAGAATATTCAATTAAAGAACTCATTTCAAAAACTGAAAAAGAATCTAAGGATTTTTATTTTAAAATAATTAATTTTCCAAGTATCTCAGATAATAAAAATTTAAAAGTAAACGATGAAATTAAATTTTCACTGGAAGTAAAATCTCTAAAAAAAAGAAAATTATTTTTAAATATTTTTGTTTATAGTACTGATGGTTCTATGACTAGAATTTTTCCCAATTCATTTCAAAAAAATAATTTGATATCTACAAATGAGATTTTTGAATTTCCTAATTCATTAATTCCAAAAGAATATAAATTAGTTGCAACACCACCTGTTGGTGAAGATCAATATATTTTTATTGCGTCAGAAAATAAGCTACTACTTGATGAAAATAAATCAGATTCATATCAAGTATTTGAAGAGAATATTTCTGAGATTACAAAAGGAGTTGCTTTTCAATTAGAAAAAAAGGGTTTAATTTCTATAAAAAAAATGAAAGTTGAAATTATTGAATAAATTTTCAATATATTAGAGGCAAACTATTGTTATACGAGGAAAATTCCTAAATTCACCTCAGATTCTTGCAAAATGTAATTTCGAATTTAATTAAAATTTTTATATTATTTGTAATTATACGAACTTAATATGATGATAACTTATCTAAAATGTTGTAAGGATTTAGTAATGGTAATAAACAATACAGTTGATTTTTTAATTGGTGCTTACTCCCAACTAAATGAAGAAAAAGATAAATTTGTAAATAATATAAAAAATGAATACGACAAAATTTTAGAGTTAGGGGTAAACAATAATTCTGAAGAAGCTATTGCAATTAGAGAAACAACTGATTTAGTTTTTTCATTTATTGATGAACTTAAAGATTCTTCAAAATAATTTAGAAAAATATTTTGAATAGGAGAAGTTATCAAATTTGCTAACTCTGTTTTCAGTATCAATCAAATTACAAATAGAATAAGAAGTAGATTTAAGTTGATCATTTGACTTAAGCTCTTGGTAATATGAAACTGAATATTGATTAAGCTCAACTAGATAAGTATTTAACTCTAATTCTTCTAAATTAAAACAAGGTTTTAAAAAATCAATTTCCAAAAAAGTTAGCACAGATTTTAATCCTAATTTTTTAAAATAATTAATATCTCCTAAAATTTCTTTTCTCAAATTCCATCTCCCCATCTCAAAGTAATTTGCATAAACAGAGTTATTCACATGTTGAAATGCATCAATTTCATAAGGTCTTACTTGTATTAAGGTTTTAGTAGAAAAATGATTTTTATCTTTAATAAATTTTTTTGATTCAATTAACTTTGTATTTTCTACATTTTCACCACCAAATTTTGAAGCAAACTCAACCAGTTTATTTAACTTAGATTTATCTTCTGAAAAGTATGCCCAATATGCATCAGCTTCAAAAGAAAGTTTATTTTCAGCATTATAAATTTCTTGTCTTAAAACACCTCTAACTTTTTTTGTAGAAATCTGTTTACTTTGAATTAAAATTATTTCAGGATATTTAATTTGATTTTTAAAATTACAAATATATTTATACAAAATCATTTGAACTGATTCTTTATGAACGTCTTCGATTGGAAACTTTTTTTCTTCCATCATTTTAACTCTAGCTTCTTCTAAATACCTAAAAAAATTTGCATTATTAATATGAGAAGATGAGTCCTGTTCATAATTTCTCGTTTCGAAAAAATTTTTATAAATCATTAAATTTTAAACAAATCTTTTGCTAGATCTTTAGCTGAAGCACTTGTGTAATCAACTTTTTCAATTAAAATCAAATCCAGATTTTCAGATTTAATTCTGTTTAAAATTTTTTTTACATCTTCTAATCGAGTACTAGATGTTGCTAAATATTTGAATTCAGTTTTACAAGATGGGCAAATTTTATC
Source organism: Leptospirales bacterium (assembly GCA_013297885.1). Lineage (GTDB taxonomy): Bacteria > Spirochaetota > Leptospiria > Leptospirales > Leptospiraceae > UBA2033. Next base: position 17,774 of record JAAFIR010000036.1, read on the forward strand.
ATTTGTAAACTTCAATCCAAGCTGTTTACAATTAGCACAAGTACCATATAAATCATCTATTAATAATAAATGTTTTTTTATTTCGTCAATATCTAGATCTTTCCAAACTCTGATATAATTCATAATGATAATTTAATTATTTTTTTCATAATTTGTCAAGAAAGTTTAAGTACTTAATACTCTTTTAATAATACTAGCCGTATCTAGACTTGATTCTAATTTTAAAATTTTATCTACTTCTTTTTCTGCAGTTTTTTCATCAAAACCAAGTTGAACTAATGCTTGAATAGAAAGTTCTTTTTCTCCAGTAATGGTTTTTTCTTTTTCTTTATCACTTAAAAATTGTTCCAATTTTTTTATATTTTGTTTTATTTCAAAAATTATTTTTTCTGAAGTTTTACCTTTTACTTTTGGAATTTTTTCTAATGCTGAACTATTTCCATTTAAAACAGCATGGTATAATTCTTGGGCATTCAGATAAGATAAAATTTTTAAAGCAGTCATTTCTCCGATTCCGTTTAAACTTCTGATTAGTTTAAACAATTCTCTATCTTTATAATTTTTAAAACCAAAAAGTTTTTCTATTCTGTCTGTAATATGATGATATATATAAAGTTCTATTTGATCTAATTTTTTTATTTCTTCATATACTTTAAAACTTATACTAATTTCATAACTTACACCAGAATTAGTTTCTAAAATTACTTTTGAAAATTCTAATTCTCTTATTTTACCTTTGATAGCTGAGATCATTTTTACTCTCTTATATGTTTGTTAAATAAAAAAGCTTCAAGATCTGAAAACTTTTCTTTTTTAGATAAATTTATTACTTTTTTTAATAATTTTTCTGTTTGAATAATTTCTATCTGAGAAATTATCCTTGTAATTTTTTCAATTAATGGAGGTGAAACTGATAATTCTCTTAATCCAAAACCTAAAAGTAATAAAGTAAAATTTACATCTGAGGCTAATTCACCACAAATTGAAATTGGAATATTTTTTTTAATTGCAAAATTTGTTACAGTTTCAATTAATTTTAAAAAACCATAATGATAAGGGTTGTATAAATTTGAAATATAAGGATTATTTCTATCAACAGCTGTAGTGTATTGAAGTAAATCATTTGTTCCTATTGAAATAAAATCAATATGTGGATAAAAACTTTCTATAGCAAGTGCTGCTCCAGGTGTTTCAACCATAATCCCAATTAAAAAATCTTTAAACGGGATATTTTCATTTTTTAATTCTTCTTTACATTCTTCAATTATTTTTTTTGTTTCAAGAACTTCATTTAATGTTAAAATCATAGGAAGCATTACTTGAAGATTTCCAAAAATAGATGCTCTAAGTAATGCTCTTAATTGTTTTTTAAACCAATATTTATTTGATAATGCAAGTCTGATTCCACGGTTACCTAAAAATGGATTATCCTCAATTTGCTTATTATCTAGTTTATCTCCGCCAATATCAAAAGTTCGAATAATTACAGGTAAATCAATCATGTCCTTGAGTATTTTTTTATAAACTTCAAATTGGTATTCTTCATTATTTATCTTAGTATAATCTTCTATTAAAATGGACTCAGATCTATAAAGTCCAACACCCATTGCTCCAAGTGAAAGAGCAGTTTCACAATCATTTTCAGAATCTAAATTTACTTTGATAAAAATTTTAGTTCCATCTTTAGTTATTGGTAAATATTTTTTATCATATTTGCTTTTATATTTTGAACTTGATCCATGTTGTTTAATTAAATTAATACTTGGGTATTTAACAACGATTCCTTCATCAGCATCAATAAATATAAATTCGTCTTCTTCAATTTTATTTGTAATTTTTGAAAGTCCAACAATGGTAGGAATAGAATAATTTTTTGCAAGAATAGCCATATGCCCAGTCTTGCCACCCATTTCAGTTACAATACCTTTAACAAACTTTTTATTAAGATGAATCATTTGAGAAGGAGTTATTTCATGTGCAAGCAAAATAACTTCTTCATTTAAAGTTGAAAGAATCTCAAAATCATTTTTCTTTCCTAATAATTTATTCTCTATTCTTTTTCCAATATCACGAATATCTACAGCTCTTTCTCGAAAATAATCATCCTCTATTAACTCGAACTCATTTGAAATTTCTTCTATAGTATGAAACAATGCTAAAGCTGAATTTTCATTTTTTTCAAATATTCTTTTTTTTACACCATCATATAAAATTGGATCATCTAACATCATAATCTGAGCATTTAAAATTTCTTTTAAATCTAAATGAGGATTTTTTTTAAAGATAATAGATTCTAATTCAATTTTAGTAATTGCAATTGCATTTGTAAATTTGTCTAATTCAATTTGTTTATAACTAGATAAAATTTTTGTATCAAGAATAATATGTTCACTTGAAATAATTTTTAAAGCTTTACCATAAAACTTTCCGTAAGAGGCTGCGACTCCTTTAAAAATTAGTTGTGTTAATGTATTATTCATGAAGCTATTCAATAAAATTATTGTTTCAAATTGTTTCAATTGAAATTTCTTATTCAAAGAATAGAAAAACTATAAAATATAGATTTTTTAGCTATTTAATTAGAAAATTTTTATCGGATTTTTTTTTAAAATATCAATAGTTTATAAAAAAAAATTGATTCAAAAAAAAATATAAATTTAAAACTTTTGCTTGGAAAAACATTTCTAACTAATAGTTTAATCTTAGAGGTAATGATGACAAAAATTTTATTAATTTTCTTTTTAATCTTGACAAATCTTTTTTCAAAAACTGATATTGAAACTTCCATTTCTGCTGCTGTTTCTATTCAAAATGCTTTTAACGAAGTATTTAGAAAAACTGCTGATTCAGTTGTTTCAATTTCCACAGAAAAAACTGTTGAATTTAACCCTTCACCTTTTAATCACCCTTTATTTCGAGCTCCCAATGGTGGTCAATTTAAGTCAGAAAAACAAAAACAAAAAGGTATAGGATCTGGAATTATTTTATCAAAAGAAGGATACATAATTACAAATGAACATGTTATCCAAGGTGTTGATAAAGTTCTAGTAAAGCTAAGAAACAAAAAAGTTTATGAAGCAGAAGTTGTTGGTTCAGATAAACAAATGGATATTTCATTATTAAAAGTAAAAGGAACAAATGATTTACAAGCAATTGAAATTGCAGATTCATCCAAAGTGAATGTAGGTGACTGGTCAATTGCAATTGGTGCTCCAATGGGATTTGAACATTCTTTTACTGTTGGTGTTGTAAGTGCTATTTCAAGAGGTGGTATAGATGATTCAGGTGTTGGGTTTATACAAACTGATGCATCTATCAACCAAGGAAATTCTGGTGGACCTTTATTAGATATTTATGGGCGTGTAATTGGTATTAACCGTATGATAGCATCCCCAACTGGTGGTTCAATTGGTATTGGTTTTGCAATTCCAATAAATGACGTAAAAAGAATTATAGATGAGCTAAAATTAAATGGTAAAATCAAAAGACCTTGGGTCGGAGTCAAAATTTCTAGTATTGATGAAAAAACAAAAGATGAATTAAAATTACCAAGCACAGAAGGGGCATTGATTCACCAGATCTATTCAGATTCTCCAGCAGAGGAAGCTGGACTTGAGCTCATGGATTTTGTAATAAAAATTGAAGATATAAAAATTAAATCTTCTGAAGAATTAGTAGCGTATGTTAGAAAATCAAAAATTGGAGATAGATTAAGTTTTGTGGTTATTCGTAAAGGAAAAGAATTAAAATTATCAGTAAAAATTCGTGAGATGCCTAACGGCTAATTTTTAGTTTAAGAAAAATTTCTTGTCTTAGTTCTTTTGAAATAGAATTAAAAAAATCTCTATGAAGAACTAAGACAGATGCATAAATAACTTTTAGTTCTTCTTCATAAAACTTCAAATCTTCTTTTTCAGAAATTTCTTGAACTCGATTTACTAAAACTGAATTCAAATCAAATTTTGCTTTAACAAATTCTGTTGTTTTTTGCCTATCAAGCGGGGATAAAGAAGATTTTTCATATGAATAAATAAATCTATTAAATAAATCTAATTCGGATTGTAAATTTGAAAAAGAAAATTCAATTTGAAATTTAATTTCTTCTTTTGTAGAATTTTTTTTTGCACATTCTAATTGTAAAATTGTTTTTGAAGAGTTAAATTTAGAAATAGCTTCAATTTCTTTATAATTTTTTTCACTAAAATTTTTAAATTCAGCATCTTTTGAATTAAAATAACAATCTTCCCATTTTTTTTTTGACTCATTTTTAAAATTAAAAAAAACCGGTTCTGCAGCAATATTTAAAATTAGTAAAAGAAAAAAAAATAATTTAATCAAAACGAATATAACCTCTCCCATTTTTTAATTGAATTTTAGTTCCTAAGTCTTCAGATAAAACAGAAATCTCTATTAAAAATTCTTCAGCTTCTTGATAATTTAATTCTCTTAAAACATGCTCATTATTTTGAAATTTTCCAATTATAGGAATGATTTCAGCCATAATTAATTTATTATCTTCAAAATACAACATAACAGTTAAATTATGATTTAAAAATTGATTTTTACTTCCAAATAAAAAATTTCCAAGAGAATAAATAATTAAACCATTTTTATATTTTTCAATTCCTTGTGGAATATGAGGATGATGCCCCATAATCACTTTAAAACCAGAATCAATTAATTCATGAGCTTGTTTGACTTGCACTTTTGTGGGAACAGGGCTGTATTCTACTCCCCAGTGAATTGCTAAAAGATTTACAAATTCAGAATTTTTATCAGCTATTTTTTTGAGTTTTGGTAAATTCAAAGAAGCAATTCCAGCTTTTCCTTCAGTAGCAAATAATCTTGCTTCACCAATTTCTGAAACTGACATAACTGAAAAACTTGAATCTGAAAATTCAAATTGAAAAGGAGTAAATGCTTCTGAAATATTTTTTCCAATTCCTACAAAATAAAACTGTTCATTGTTTAAATTTTTGATTGTATCATCAAAACCTTTAATCCCATAATCCATCGAGTGATTATTTGCTAAAAATAATAAATCAACTTTAATTTTTTTTAAAAGAGAAAGATCTTCAGGTTTTGCATTAAATACATAAGATTTATTTTGGTCAATAGTTTCAACTGTATCTGAAACTGGAGTTTCTAAATTCACCATTCTAAAATCTGCTTCAGAAAATAATCTTTCTAAACCTTCGACAACTTTGTACTCACCTAACCTTTTTCTACTTTCAGTAAATCCCCAATTGAACATAACATCTCCACCTACTAAAATTTTTGTAAATCTTTTACGGTGAATTATATTTGATTCGATAGTAAGTAGGATTATAAAAATCCAAAAAAATCTCATTAAATGAATTAGTTTTAAACTTTTGATTTAAATCAAGAAATTTCTTTACCAAGTTTTAATATAGAATTTTCGTTTATTTTTAAAAATGAAAAAACTCTAGAATTATATCTAAAAATATTACAATTCTTTTTGACTATCTAAAAACAATTCTTATCTTGACAAACCTGAATTATAACAAGAAATAATTTTAGATGGTTAAAAAAATTCCTAAAATTGGATTTGATGCTAGAATGATTGAACATTCTGGAATTGGTGTTAGAATTTTAAATGTTTTAAATAAACTTCATCTGTACAAACCAGATTCTTTTCAAATTGTTTTATTAGGAAAAAAAAAGATTTTAGAAAAATACAAATTACACAAATATTATGAAATTGAAGAATACAATCCCGAAATATATTCTATTCGAGAAATTTTAGGTGCACCACTATTAAAAAAATTTGAATATTTAGATATTCCACATTTTAATATTCCGATTCCATTTATCCACAAATCAATTGTAACTATCCATGACATTATTCCTTGGAAAATGAAGGAGTTTTTTCCTGATACAAAAAAAAGAATTTATATGCGAGTTATTTTTTTTCTAATTAAAATCTTTTCAAAAAAAATAATTTCTGTTTCGGAATTTACAAAAAAAGATTTAATTGAAGAATTTCATTTTAAAACAAACCAAATCCAAACTATTTATAATGGAATTGACCAAGAATTATTTAGAAAAAAAACACCAAAAGAAATTAATACTTTTAAAACTAAACACAAATTACCAAAAGAGTTTTTCTTAACTGTTGGAATTGGAAAAGAACATAAAAATGTTTCTTTTTTGATTGAAGCTTTAAAAGAGAAATGGAACAAAAATAAAAATTTCCCAATATTAGTAATTGCTGGCTCAGATGCCATAATTCCACAATATTTAGAAAAAGTAATTTTAGGTTACGAATCAAAAATTTTATTTTTGGAAAAATTAAATTTCGAAGAACTTCCCCTACTTTACCAATCTGCAAAACTTTATTTATATCCATCACTTTATGAAGGATTTGGATTTCCTGGACTTGAAGCACAATCAATGTATTGTCCAGTTTTAAGTTCAAATTCTACTGTTCTTCCTGAAATTTTAGGAAATTCAGCTTTTTATTTTGATCCAAAAAATAAAAATGATTTTTTAGAAAAACTAAATGAATCTTTATCTTTTATTGAAAAAAATAAAGATTTTTTAAAACTAGGAAAAAAAAATTCAGATAAATTTACTTGGGAAAAAGCAGCTGAAAAAATAATTTTGATTTATTCTGACCTAATAAAGAATATAGATTTATGAGTTATGCTATTATAAAAAAAATTAGACTAGATGAACTACTTGTAAAAAAAAAATTCGCTGAAGATATAAAAAAAGCAAATTCTTTAATTTTATCAGGTTCAGTTTTGGTTAACGAACAAAAGATTTTTAAAGCTGGTGAAAAATTTTTATCCAGTTCGAATATTCGTATATTAAAAATTATTCCTGAATATGTAAGTCGGGGGGCATTTAAACTCAAATCAGCAATCGAATATTTTAATCCAACAATAAAAGATAAAATTTGTTTAGACCTAGGAGCTTCCACTGGTGGATTTACAGAAATTCTTCTCTTAGAAAAAGCAAAAAAAATTTATGCTTTTGATGTAGGTTATGGGCAAATGGCAACAAGGCTTCAAAATAATATTAAAGTAAAACTAATAGACAGATTTAATGTTCGGGATTTGACTTTAGATGTGATAGATGAAAAAGATATTAATGAAATTTTTATCGTAATTGATTTAAGTTTTATTTCTCTAATTCCAATATTTCAGACAATTAAAAATTTAAAAAAAGAAAAATTAAATTTTAAAATAGAAGTTTTAGCTTTAATAAAACCTCAATTTGAGGCTGATAAAAAAGACACAGAAAATGGAGTTATTTCAAATCCAAAAATTCATTTTGGAGTTTTAAAAAAAATTCTAAAATTCGTCAAATTAGAGTTAAATGGTAAAATTTTTGGAATCTGCAATTCCATAATAAAAGGTAGATCTGGTAACAAAGAATTTTTTATTTTTTTTAGTATTTAATAATGATTACTTAATACAATATGAATAGTATTTAATAGATTCTTTCAAAGAAGAATATTTGGATTTTTTGGGTTTTGGTTTTTAAATATTCCTCTTGATTAAGAAAATGTAGAACAAAATTTTTCTCCAAAATAGAATAAATAATTTACATTCCTTGAACTTCATCTCAGAAAATATGGTTTTATGAATAATGAAAAATCTCGTCTAAAAACAATTTTAGAAATTGCCATTCCATTAATTCTCGCAAATAGTTTTTGGAATTTGCAAATGACGATTGATAGAATTTACCTTGGAAAATTATCAACTGAATCTCTTGGTGCAGCAATGGCAGTGATGGGAGTTTTCTGGGTGCCAATGGCTTTGCTTCAACAAACTGCTGCTTATGTGATGGCCTATGTAGCACAATATTTTGGAGCAAATGAAAAAGAGAAAATTGGTTCATCAGTTTGGCAATCTTTTTATGTTAGTATAATTGGTGGCTTATTACTTTTGCTATTCAATTTAGTAAGTATTGATTTTTTTAAACTAGTAGGACATTCCAACAAAATGCAAATTCTTGAAGTTGAATATTATAATGCGGTTGCATTTTCTGCTTTACCAACAGCGTTAATTGGTGCAATTAGTGGATTTTTTACAGGGCTTGGTAGAACTAAAATTGTGATGAGCATAAATTTTGTTGGACTGATATTAAATTTTTTCTTAGATTATGTATTAATTTTTGGAAATTTTGGTTTTCCAAAACTTGGAATTATGGGTGCAGGACTTGCTACAACTCTAGCTAATTTTGGTGCTGCATTTTATGGACTTTCACTAGTTTTTACAAATGAAAACGAAATTGTTTATAAAATAAAATCTTCTTTTAAAATTAATTTTGATTTGATAAAACAATTTTTAAAATACGGTCTGCCATCAGGACTACAATGGGCACTAGAAGGAATGGCCTTCACTGTATTTTTGATGATAATGGGAAATATGAGAAATGGTGAAGCAAATTTAGCAGCAAGTAGTATTGCAGTTACAATTATGATGCTTGCAATTTTACCAGCAATGGGAGTAGCTCAAGCAGTTATGACTTTGGTGGGACAGTCTCTAGGAAATAAAGAACCTGATGAAGCAGAGAAATTTACTTATGGAGGAATTAAAATTTCTAGTATATATATGATTACAATGGGAATTAGTTTTTTTCTATTTCCAGAATTTTATATTTCATGGTTTGAAAACAAAGAAAATTTTATTCTTTGGTCAGAGACAGAAAAAATTACTATCATAGTTTTAAAAGTAGTAGCTTTTTTTACTTTGCTTGATAGTATTTATTTTAATATTTCATTCGCAATTAAGGGTGCCGGGGATACAAAATTTGTTTCAATTATCGCCCTAACTCTTCCTTGGCCTTTATTTGTTTTGCCCACTTTTCTAATTAGAAATGTGGATAATGCAGTAATTTATGGTTGGTTGTCAGTTGCAGTTTATGCAATTGTTATTACTTTAACTATTTATTTTAGATTTATACAAGGTAAATGGAAAATGATGTCTGTTATCAACCAAACCAAAGATAAAAATTCATAATAAATAAATTATTTATTTCATTTTAAAAGAATAAATTAAAGAAGCCTTTAAAAAATAAAATAGCAATATAAATTAAAAGTTAATTTTTTTGGTCAAAAAACTCAAAGTAGTTAGTAATTTGGAATCTGAATTTTTTGACTCAATTTTTTTATCGTAAGATTCTTAAATGAGACAAAATATTTTAATCAATAAAACTAAAATATTTATTATATATTAAGATGTTAAATTTAAAAGAAAGGTAAGTCTATTTTGACTGGCCATTCAATTAAGAATTCTCTTTCTTTAGATTTAATCATACACACTGCTGTACCAAGAGGTTGAGAGATTGCATTGATTAATAAAGCATTTTGGGCACATTCATCCACATCTTTAGCATTATAGAAACGATCATCTCTTATTTTATTTGTTAAAAAAACTCTTGAAATAAAAGCTTGAACAACTTTATCGCCACCACCTGGACCAGCTCCAATTAATGCATAAGTCATAATTTTATTTTTTGCATCTCTTCCCAAGACTGCTTCTTGGTCTAAATTTAATCCTAGGCTATCTAAAAAATAACAATTAGATAAAAGTAATATTGAAATTATACTTAAGATAATTTTCTTCATTTGGAAACTTCCTTAATTAGCTATGAAATACTATTGCCTTAAAACTTAGCAATAAGACAATAACTTTTTCTAAGAATTTAGATTTTTTAGATTTTTGCTAATCATTTCACCTAATTCATTTAATTGAAATGGTTTATTTACAAATCCATTCATGCCCGCTTTTTTTGCTCTTTCTTTGACTTCATCAAAAACATCTGCTGACAAAGCAATAATTGGAGTATCAAAATTCAAATTATTAGCATCAGAATGGATTAATGAAGCCACTTCATCACCAGCTAAATTTGGCATTTGAATATCCATCAAAATTAAATCAAATTTACTTTTTTTTGTTTTTGAAAGTGCATCCAAACCATCTGTTGCTGTTTCTACAATCATATTCCATAAAGATAAAATTTCTTTTCCAACAAAAAGGTTAGTTTCATAGTCGTCAACTAAGAGTACTTTTTTATCTTTCAATTTAACAGCAAAAGAATCAATAGGATTTAAAATACCAGAAACTTCTTTTTTAACTTCAGTAAGATTAAATGGAATTAAAATTTTAAAACTTGTTCCAACTCCTAAAACACTTTCAACATTAATTTTTCCATTTAAAAGTTCTACTAGTTTCTTAGTTATAGTTAGACCTAACCCAGTTCCCTGAATTTTATGATTCGAAACTCTCTTTTGGTAATATGGTAAAAATAAATTTTCTAGTTGAGTATCTTCCATTCCAATTCCAGTATCCACTACTTCAAATTCAATTTCTACACTTTGGTTAGATTCAGAAATTTTATTTATATTAAAGTTGATAGTTCCTTCTGCTGTAAACTTAGCAGAGTTAGTTAATAAATTTAAAAATATTTGTTTTAATCTTAATGAGTCACCAAGTAATTCAGTTGGAATTTTTTCATCAAAATTTAATACTAAATCAACCTCATTTCCTCCAATTAAAGTTTCAATTGCTCTAAATGATGTTTCAACAACTTCTTTTAGATTAAAAATATCTTTTTTAATATCTATGATACCATTTTCAATTTTGGATAAATCTAAAATATCATTTACAATTGAAAGTAAAATCCCTGCAGAGTATTTCATTAACTCAACATTTTCTTTTATTTTTGGATTTAAATCTTCTTTAATAATTAATTCTATAAGACCAATTAAACCATAAAGTGGAGTTCTGATTTCATGACTCATATTAGATAAAAATTCAGATTCTAATTTTTTTGATTTTTCAGCAATTTCTTTAGCTTTTATTAACTCAGCTATAAAAATTTTTTTATCAGTTATATCTCTAACTAAAATAGAAATTTTTGGAGACTTCTCGTTTTCAGTATAAAACAAATTTAGTTTAGCCTGAAACCATTTTGGATTTTTTTCATTTAATATATTTAATTGATATTCAATTGTTTGCGGAATTTTTGTGTACAAAAGTAAATTCAAATGGTTTGTAAAAATGGTTGCAAGATTTTCAGGAAAAGTTTCTCCAACTTTTTTTCCAATTAATTCTTCTTTTGGAAAAACTAATAATTCATCATTTTTAGTCCAAATATTTACATATTGAAAAGTATCATTTAATTCAAAAATCATATCATCTAAAGAAGTTACCATTGCGAGAACATCATCTTTTGATTTTAAAATTTCTTCTTGGTATCTTTTAATCTCTGTAATATTTTTTACTAAAATAATTACGGACTTTACACTTAGGTCCATTAATACAGGTGAAAAGCTAAATTCAAAATGATAATGTCCAATTTTGTAAACTTTTTGTTTAAAAAATCCAAGAAAAGACTCATGTATTGACTTTTTTATATCTTCAAACTCATCAATATTTTCAAAATAATCGAGTATATTTTCCACTGGCGTAATAGTTTTACCAATTAATTCATTAAAATAAACATGGAATAAGGAATTTGATTCTTGTACTTTATAATTGTTATCAATTACAACAAGTGCATCTTGGATGCTATCTAAAAGAGTTTCTAAATTGATCCTAGAATTTTTTAATATACTTCTTTTTTCTTCAATTTCTGAATCTTTTTCAGAGCTTATATAAGTTAAATACAATCCTAATAATATCAAAACAAAACAACTAAAAAATAAATTTAAAATACTTAAATATTTTAAATCAAGAGGTATGTTAAGTGGGTTTGAAATTTTAAAGTAATTCTGAAAATTTGAATAAAATAGAAAAGTAAGAAGTAATGGACTAACTAAACCGTTTCCAATCATTATTTTTTTTTCTCTAATATCAAATAGTACAATTGGCATTATACATAATGGTAAAAAAAATAAATAAAGTTGGGCTTGAGTATCAATTATTGTACATGATATATAAAGTCCTAAATTTGAAAATAAAACTATTATCGTTCTGGAGGTATTATATTTTTTGTAAAATAATAATATTCTTGCTACACTAAATATACTAGCTGTTAAAATTGTTGAAAAAAATAAATAACCAAATCCAAAACCAATAAAAAATATCACTGCATATGCTGTTGTAGCAATAACAGCTATTAAAATCGCTAAATCTGTAAATTTAATTTTCTTTCTTAAATAATCTTCTTTAATAAAATCAAATTTAGGAAAAAAAAACTTTTTAATCATTTTAATTGTTCAACCCTGATTGCTTCATTTAATAAATCATAAATTTCAATATTACCTGACATTTTTGCTAAATCAGATGGTGTATTATCATTTAAGTTTTTTTCATTTGGTTTAGAACCATTCATTAATAAATACTTAGCAATTTCAGTATAACCATAATTTGCTGCATGATGCAGTGCTGTAACTCCATAATCACCTTTGGTATTTAGATCAGCTCCATTTTTAAAAAGAATTTTTACTATCTCAAAATGACCATTTAAACTAGCCAATATTAAACTTGAATTTCCAGAATTATCTTTTTTATTTATTTCTGCTCCTGAATCAATTAAAAATTTTACTATTTCGTAATAACCATAAGAACAAGCTAGGCTAAGTGGAGTTCCATCTATTTCATCTGTTGAATTTATATCAGCACCTTCTTTTACAAGTTCAATTACTTCACTCAATTGATTATTTAAAACTGCAGTTTGAAGTTTTTCGTTAATATATATTTTTGTATCTAAATTTTGTGAATATAAAATAGAATTTAAAAAAATGATTGTTAAAACAAATTTCACCTATTTATACCTCAATAAAAATTCTTTTACTAATTGGCTAGTTATCAATTTTGCTGAATATATTTTTTCAGTTTTATTAGGATTAAGAATTTGCTTATTAGAATTAAAAACAATTACATTTGGAATTCCTGTTTCTTCTAAATTTTTACCAAATTCTTTTGCTAAATCTAGATTTTTTTCAAAATTACCAATATCCACTTTTTGAAGAATAAAATTCTTATTTAAAATTTCTAAATTTTCTTTTTCATTAAAATATTTATCAAATTCTCTACAATCAACACACCAATTAGCTCCAAATACTAAAATAAGTTTTTTATTCGCTGTTTTTAAATCTAAAAAATTTTTTTGTAAAATTTCTTTTTCAGAAATTCTTTGGATAGGTATTTCGTTTTCTTTACAAAATAAAAATATAAATATTAGAAATAGAATTTTTTTCATTTATTTTTATAAGTCCTTTCCGATTATAGTTCTAATTTTTAGAATATGTGTCTAGTTTTTTTTTCATATAAATTTCCTGAATCGATAGATTTTTTCATTTCTTCTAATCGTGATGAATTTTATTCTAGAAAAACCAAAAAAGCTGATTTTTGGGAAAAAAATAAAAACATCTGGGGTGGAATTGATCTAGAATCAAATGGCACGTGGTTAGGAGTTAAAAATGAAACTAAATTTGGTTTTTTAACAAATTATAGAAATTTAAAATTACCCAAAGTTCCTAATCCATTATCTAGGGGTTTAATTTTAAAAGAATATTTAGAATCAGATAAGAATCCAAAAGAATTTATATTTGAATTAAGAAATAATAGAGAAAATTATGAAGGTTTTAATTTAGTTATTGGAAATCCTGAAGAATGTTATTATTTTAATAATAAAATAAATATTTTATCTAAACTAGAAAAAGGTTTTTATGTTCTTTCAAATGGAATTTTAGATGAGCCTTGGTTCAAGTCTTTAAAATTAAAAAAAGAAATGATTAATATCATTTTAAATAATCAGCTTAATCCAGATACCGTTTTTACGATATTAAACGATAAAACAAAATCAGAAATAGACTTTTTACCAGATACTGGAATAGGTTTAGAAAAAGAAATTTTGTTATCATCAAAATTTATTTCTTTGGAAGGATATGGAACTAGAAGTAGTTATTTCGTTTTAAAAAAAAATAATAAAAAACCAATTTTTATTGAAAAAAACTGGATTTAAATTCTGAAAATTATTTTTTTTCAATAAAATAATTATGATAGATTTTTAATTATTTTTTAGTTAAATGTTTTATTCAAGGGGGAACTAGTATGAAATATCTAGCCTATATTTTAATAATTGCATCAGCTATTTTTTCAAGTTGTAGCAAAACAAAAAAAAATTTAATACCTTTGGTTCAAGACCAAAAAAATAATAAAACTGGGACAGTCGTTATAACTCCAGCTGTAAACCAAAATTCAAATTTAACTTCTTTAACAATATCTCCAGCACTAGTGACAATTGCACAAAATACTCATGCAAATTATACAGCTACTGGTATTTATTCTGATAATTCTCAAAGAGATTTAACATCTAATGTAACTTGGTCAAGTAATACAACAAATGCAACAGTTGTTTCAACAGTTAATGGAGCATTTTTAGGAACATCGGTAGGTGATGGCAAAATTACTGCAACTTATGAAACATTATCTGCAAATGCGAATATCTCAGTTACAAATTCTAGCTTGAGTTCAATTCAAATAAGTGCTCATCCCATAGTTCCAGGTGGAACTACAGTTAATTATTCAGCTATTGGTTTGTTTTCAGATGGAACGACCCAAGATATTAGCAATTTAGTTACTTGGTCTAGTTCAAACACTTCATCAATGACAATTATTGAAGGTGGAAAAGGATCAGCTAACCAAGCTGGGTCAACTGTTATTACTGCAATTGCAGGTCCTGCATTAAATAATAGAACAGCAACTACCACAACTCAAGTTACCTCAGTATCTTTGGTTAGTATTTCCATTACTGGTTTGGATACTTTGTTCACAAATGTAATATCTAATTATCGAGCTATTGGAGTTTACTCTGATGGAACAAGAATAGACATTACTAGTTTAGTTACTTGGTCTAGTTCTGTAACTTCAATAGGAAGTATAAATGATGATTCAAATACAAAAGGTTTGTTTTCAGCAATTTCTGTTGGATCAACAAATTTGAATGCAAGTTTGAATGGTATCACTGGAACAAAACCTGTTTCTGTTATTCAAACAAATATAACTTCAATTTCTGTTCAACCTACTACAGCAACAATTCCTAAAAATTACCAAAGACAATACTCTGCAATTGCAACTCTAAGTAATGGTAGTTTAATTAATATTACAACTCAAGCAGTATGGTCTTCTTCTAACCCTACTATTGCAGGTGTTTCCACTTCTTCCACAACTGGAGGATTAGCTACAGGTGTAACAGCTGGTTCAATAACAATAACTGCAACTCTTGGTGGGATTTCAGGTACTGCAAACTTAAATGTTACAAATTCAACTTTAGTTTCAATTAATATTGGTTCAAATATTTCTGTTAATTTAAATTCTACTAAACAATTAACTGCAATAGGAACTTTTTCTGATGGAACAACTCTAGATGTTACGAGCTTAGTAACTTGGTTATCAAATAATTCAATTATTGCTTTTGTTAGTAATACTTCTGGTACAAAAGGATTAGTTTCAGGTAACTCTGCTGGAACAGTAAATATTCAAGCTTCACTATTTGGAGTAACTAGCAATATTATTCAAACATCTGTAATTGGACAAATCTCAGGAAATAACCCAAATTTACCAGATGGTTATATCGCAGGAGTTACTCCAACTGGAAATTTTAATGGAATTACTTATTCAGGTGGATCTGATGTTGCTGGTTTTATTGCTTCTGTGCCTGATAGAGGAACTACTTCTTGTACTTCATTAGGTTCAACTATTTTAGGAATTGTTTCAACAGGTACAACAAATGTAACAGCTTCGAATTTAATTTCTTCAAATACGGTTGGAACAGCACCAAATTGTTCAGCATTATATGAACTAGGAGTAACTACAAATACAAACTTAACTCCAACTCAGTTGTCAAATAATTTGATTCAATCTATAGGTGTAAATCAAGTTGGTGGCGTGGTATCGAGTTTACCTAATAGCACCGGAACTGCAACGAATGATTTTAGAGTTTTAATTCAGGCAACTTATTCCACAACTGGTGCTGAATTAATTGGTGTAGGTGTTAGTTCTGAATCAAATTATCCAGCTAACCAAGCAACTTTAACTAATTTTTTAAATGGAACAAATATACGAAATTCTAATGCTGTATATACTGCTAAAATAGATAATTTCATTGGAAGCCAAGATCCAAAAGTTGATTTCTTATGGGTAGTAGATAATTCTGGATCCATGGCAGGTGAGCAAGCTTCAGTTTCAAGTAATTCAGTTACTTTTTTTAATAAGTTAGGCAACAAACATTTAGATTTTAGATTAGGTGTAATTGCTACTGGAGGAACAGGAACTGCAGCAACAAAGTGCAGTTTTGATAATGCTTCTTCAAAAAAAGGGCATGAATTATTTGGTATAGGATGGACAACTTCGACAGAAGGTGCAACAGCTTTTCAATCAAATGTTAATTCTGTAACAACTAGTGGTTGTGGAGATGAAACAGGTATTTATTCTGCTGAAAGAGCACTTGGGGGACACTCAGGTGTAACTGCAACTGTAACTCCAAGATCAGGTTCAAAACTAGTATTGGTTATTTTATCTGATGAAGGAGATTATTATGAATGTTATAATGGTGGCTCAAAAAATGGAGATAGCAATAGCAATCCACCATGTAATAATGGACCAACACCATTTAATTTTTCAAATAATATTTTCAAAAACAACAACTACAAAGTTTATACTATAACTGGTTTAGGTTCAAATGGATTACCTGGAACTTGCTCTGACACAGCTTCGGGAACTTCAGCAGATAATGCTAATAATGGTTATAACTATTATTACCAATTAGCTCAAACCACTGGTGGTTCTTCAGCAAGCATTTGTAACTCGGATTATTCAGCAATTTTAGACAATATTGTAAATAATGCAGCAGCAAATTCTTCAACTTATTCACTTGCTAAAGTTCCAGTATCGACTTCAATTCTTGTGAAAAAAAATGGAGTGATTGTGAATCAAAATTCTTCAAATGGTTGGTTATACAATGCTACTTCAAATTCAATCGTATTCTCAGGAACAGCTTGGCCAAATCCTGGGGATAGTATCGAAGTTTCCTATACTTATGATGCAAATGTTTCAGCAGGTTCAGGTTTAACAGCATTTATTGCAAACGTAACTAATTCTAATACAACAAAATTAGCTTTATTATTTTTGGTTATTGCTGGTGCAATTTTTGGGTACAGACAATTTTCAAGAAAATCTGAATTAGCATAATTTAGTAAAATTCTACTTAAAATAAAGCCCACTAGCTAGTGGGCTTTATTTTTAAAACTTCTTATATTTAATTTATAACTAATTCATTAAATAAAACCTTGCTACAAAAACTACACTGCTTTTTTCAAAAGTTCTTTGGCATGTTCTAATGCACCTTTTGTGATTTCTTCTCCAGAAATCATTTTTGCTAATTCTCTTATTCGTTCTTCTTTTCTGAGCGATTGAACTGAAGAAATAGTTCTTTCGTTTTTCACAGATTTAGTTACTAAGAGATGAATATCTGAGTTTGCAGCAATTTGACCAGAGTGAGTGATTAAAATGATTTGAGATTTTGTAGAAATCGATTTTAATTTTTCAGATAAAAGTTTTGCAGTTTCACCACTAACACCTGAATCAATTTCATCAAAAATTAAAATTTTATCATTACCTAAAATAGATTTTAAAGCTAAAGTGACTCTAGACATTTCTCCCCCCGAAATAATTTTTCTTAATGGTCTTGGCTTTTCCCCTTGGTTTGCAGAAAAATAAAAATCAATTTGATCAAGACCAGTTTCTGAAACCATATATTTTTTGTCACCTTCAGACAAATCTCCTTCAATTGCTTGCTCCCAACGCATAACAACTTGAAGTTTGGCTTGTTTTAGACCTAAGTCTTCAAATTCTTTTGCAAGAGAAGATTCAAATTTTAAAATAGAATTTCTTCGAAGTGTAGAAAGTTTAATTGCAACAGAAGTCATATTTTCTCTAGAAGAATACATTTCTTTTTCAAGAGAAGAAATATTTTCTTCAAAATTTTCCAAAACTTCTAGTTCCACTTTTGATTTTTCTAAAAAAGTTAAAATTTCAGAAATATCAGAGCCATATTTCTTTTTCAATTTGTGAATTGCATTTAATTTTTGTTGCACATTTTCAAGTCTGTCTTCAGAAAAAAAGATTTCATCTTTTTCATCTACAATTTGGTGAGAGATATCTTTTAGCCTATCGTAAATTTCGTAAAATTCTTTTTTGATATTTGCAAATTCTGGATGAATGGTTTCAATTTTATCGGATGCATGAAGAATTCGGGAGAATCCTTTTAAAATAGATTCTTCTGATTCAGATAAAATTTCAGAAATTAAAGAATAATTTTCTAGAGATTTTTCGCCATGAAGCAACATATTTTCTTCCTTTAGAAGTTGATCTTCTTCTTTTTGGCTTAAACCAGAGATTTCAATCTCTTCAATTTGAAACTTTAACTCGTCAATTTTTTTTTGTTTTTCTAAAGTTTGATTGGATAGCTCGGTGAATCTTTTTTTCAAAGTTAAATACGTTTTGTATTTTTCAAAAAATTCTTGTTTTAGAGAATCAAGTCCTGCAAATCTATCCAAATAATCAAGTTGGGAAGATTTTTCGATGAGAAATGTTTGGTCGTTTTGTCTATGCACTTCAGATAGTATTGCACCAAATTCTTTAAGTAAACTCGCTGGAGCAAGGGATTTACCAATTTGGATTCTAGATTTTCCGTCTGAATATAATTCTTTTTTGATGTAAATTTCTTCTTGTTCAAACTCAAAACCATGAATATCTAACCAAGCTGCTTCCATCGAATTTTGTTTTATTTCAAAAATTCCTTCAATTTGGTATTTTTTTTCACCTGAACGAATATTCATAGTATTACATTTTGATCCTAAAAGTGAAGAAATTGCATCAAGTAGCAAAGACTTTCCTGAACCAGTCTCCCCAGTGATTGCAACCAGACCTTTTATAAAATCCATTTCGGCATGTTCAATCAAAGCAAAATTTGTGATTTTTAAAAACTTCAACATATATCCCTCTTAACTAAAATTTATTATACTATAATCTTATTTAGTATAATAATATTATCGTATGTTTAGTAAACAAAAATTTAATCTTAAATAAAAAATTTTTAGTTTTTTTAAATTTTTTTTAATTAATTCGGGCGAATTTTTTTTGTCGCCTAACCCTAAATCCCTTTCCTTATAACGAACAGACTTTATAAAAAGATTATTCAAATCAGATAAAATAAGGTTAGGTGACAAAAAAAACCGAGCTTTTCGCTACTTTTGAATGCCTTTACCTAAAGTCAGAGTCATTCAAAAACGCTTCAATCTCTTTCGCATAGAATAGGAAAAAATAATCGAATTGAAATATAAAAACTTGGTTTGAATTGAACTTTAAAAATAAATTATTCAGTAACTTTTCCCAACTAAATCTTAATCAAATTTACTTGACTTAGTAAATAAATTAATTCCAATGAAATTGATTGAATTATGAGGAGTATAATATTAAATATTATTACTTACTATTTTTCACTATTTCTATTTGTATTACTTCTGTTTCCAGTGAAACATTACTTTTAAAAAATGGTGATTTAAAAAAAGGTAAAGTCATTATAAAAACAGATGTAATTCTTATGACTTTAGCTGATGGACAAACTTTAGAATATCCAAGAAGAGCTGTATTAAAAATTTTATTCAGAGATGATTTAACAGATGCTGAAATTCAAAAAATTCGTATAGAAGAAGAAGCTAAATTAAGACAACTATTAGAAAAAAAGAATCAAGAAATTGGAATTTTAAATGCAGAACTTCAAGTATTAAAATTAAAAATCGAATCTAAGGATCGTAATGCCCAAGAAGAACTAGAAAAAAAATTAATTGAAATTGAAAAATTAAAAAAAGAAATTCAACAAAACAGTTTTAAAGAAGGAATTCCTTCAATTTTTAGCCCTATGTGGAGGTCTGCGATTATTCCCGGTTGGGGTCATATCTATTTAGGCAATATTAATGGTGATAATTTAAACAAGTCATTAGGTTTTATTTATGGAGTATCATTTATAGGGAGCATTCTATACAATATTTCAGTTTATTCCAATGTAACAAATAAAAAAGATGCATATATTTCAGCTGCAAATACTTCTTTTTTTTTAAATTCATTTTTTACTTTGACAGGTAACCCGAATGCATATATTTTTGCAATTTTATATACCGAACCTAAAAATAATGCTTATTCAGAAGCTGTTGATAGAGCCAACCAAGCACCATTTATTATACTAGGTGTTTATTTAGCTCAAATTGTACATTCTTTTGTTTCAGGAGGATTAGTAAAAATGCATGAAAACGAATTTGAGACTTATTCAAAATCTAGTTGGAATTTGAGAACTAAAAACGAAAAAAATTTAACTTCAGGTAAAGAATCAGTTTTTTATGAAATCGGATATAGTATTAAATTTTAACATGTGTAATTTGAAAAAATTTTTCTTTCTATTTATATTCTTAAATTCATGTGTAAATAAAACAAACTATTCACTAGATCCAACAACACCTCTAGGATTTAATCTCCAATACAATCTTTGTGGAATATTAAAAATATGTATTCCAAAAGTTGATCAAGCTCCAATTCCTGGTGATTCTGGAAAATTAAATTTTACAAATATAAGCAAAACCTCCATTACCCTAAATTGGACTTTAGCGATTGATGACAATACTCCTCAAACTGCAATACAATACTTAGTTTATTATTCTACAAAAAATAATATTACAGCTCTAGCTGACATAAAAGCAAATGGAATTCCATTTGATTCATTTGTTGAAAATATTAACACAAAGACTATCTCAGGGCTTTCGCCACGAACTTCATACTATTTTAATTTAGTAGCATTAGATAGTTTTGGCAACCAAGCAGTTTATGTAAATAATAATGCTTATACTCAAAATGATATTATTGTTCTATTTAGAAATACATTTTCTACTTCAGGAAATATGAGTGGTAGAAATGGAGCAGATAGTTTGTGTTCAACTTCGAAAGAGAATTTCTTTATAGCACCTAACAATATTACTTGTGCTGGTATAAGAGCTTTTGTTTCTTTTAGTGGTGATAATATTGTAGATATGGCTAAAAAATATGGATTTAATAGTACAAACCCAATAGTATCTGGTTCGAATATTTTAATTGCAAACAACTGGAATGAACTTACAACGAATAATTCAATTATTAATTCTATTTCGACTTCTCAAGTTTCTATTTCCAGTTATTGGACTTTTACTACCAATACTGGTGGAATATTTGATCCAGCAAATTCTTGTTTAAACGGAACTAATGACACTGATACTTATAACGGAATTATTGGTGATGCAACAGCAACAAATGTAGCTTGGATTAGTAGAATACCTCAAAGTTGTAATACATTACGTAGTATTCTTTGTGTTTGTTATTGAATTAAGATGAAAATAAAAAATTTATTAAATTTAGTTATTTTTACAATTATTAGTTGTGTTCAAAAAGAAAATTATCTTCTTGATCCAACAACAGTTTTAGGATTTAATCTCCAATACAATCTTTGTGGAATATTAAAAATTTGTACTCCAAAACTTGGCCAGGCTCCAATAGCTGGTGACTCTGGAAAATTGAATTTTACAAATATAAGTAAAACTTCTATTACCCTAAATTGGACTTTAGCGATTGATGATAATACTCCTCAAACTGCAATACAATACTTAGTATATTATTCTACAAAAGATGATATATCTGTTCTTGCTGACATAAAAGCAAATGGAACTCAATTTGATTCTTTTGTTAAAAATATTAACACAAAAACTATTACAGGGCTAAATCCAAGTATAGATTATTATTTTAATTTAATTGCAATGGATCAAGATGGAAACCAAACTGTATATTTAAAAAACAATACATATACATTAAATGATAAAATTGTTTTATTCAGTTATCAATTTACTACAGGTGCCGTGGGTGGAGGAAGAATAGGTGCTGATTCACTTTGCTTATATACTAGAAAGAATTTAGTAATTTTACCAATAAATATTAATTGTAATGGGGTTAGAGCATTTATATCTTTTAACGGAGATAATATAGTTGATATGGCAACAAAGTATCTTTTTGATAGTTCCCTTCCAATTGTATCTCCTACAAATATTAGAGTTGCAAACAACTGGAATGATTTAACAACTGGTAATTCAATTTTAAACTCAATGATTACAGCTCAAGTTTCATACTTTCCTTATTGGACATTTACAAAAAATAGTGGTGGAGTTGTTGATACCAGTAATACATGCATAGGTGGTACAGAAAGTACAGCTTTAGCAAATGGTATTGTTGGAGATCATACTGCAAAAGATTTATTTTGGATTAATAAAACAATACAGTCTTGTAATAATATCCGGTCTCTATTATGTATATGTTTTTAACAAAAGTTAGAAACTTTAGATGAATTTAACATTTTAATTCTTCAAAATTCATCTTGACAAATCTTATCATTTCATGATACAATAATGTGTGTTTCTGATTGACAGAAATTTTATTTAAAGTGATGAGATGGATAACCAAAAAATTTTAGAGCAGATTTTAAAAAATCAAGAATTAATACTTGATTTAATACAAAATTATGAACCTAGTAATGGTTATAAAATTGTTTTATTTTTAGTTCCAATTTTTGGAATTGTCTTTGGATCAGTTTTAATTTCTGTGATTGCCTATTTTTGGTACAAACAAAGACTTGAGTTAATCAGGGCTGGACTTTATAAATCTAGTGGATTTAACTTCAGAGTATATTCTTTTTTTGTTGGCTTAGTTCTTAGTTTTACAGGTATAGCTTTATTAATAGTGTTTATCCTCGTTTTAGGTAATTCTTTAGCGATGTTAGGAGGGGTAATCCCATTAGCGATTGGTCTCAGTCTATTGACATATTACAAAATGCAGAAATAGAAAAAATTTCAGCAGAGCATACAGCAGATTTTAAATTAGTAATATCTATTCTAGAAGGTAATTATGATTTATTTGAAAAAATTATCGAGAAGTATGAAAATTTAATAAAATCTCAAGCTGTTAGATTTACAAATTCTGAAGAAGAATTAGAAGATTTAGTTCAAGATATTTTTATAAAAGTATTCGAATCTCTTTCAAAATTTCGAGGTGAATCAGCATTATCAACTTGGATTTATAGAATTTCTTCAAACGAAATCAAAATGAAATTTAGAAAAAAAACTATTTCAGCAACAGAATTAAATGATGAAATTTCAATTCCAAAAGAAAATAATACACCAGAAATACAAATTATTGAATCAGAATTAAAAACAAAAATTTCTCATTTTATTTCAAAATTACCAAAATCATATTCTGATGTTTTAAAACTTTATTATTTTGAAAATATGAGTTATAAAGAAATTTCTGAAAAATTAAATATAAAGCTAAATACATTAAAAAGTAATTTACTTCGTGCTAAAGAAAGTTTAAAAAGGAGTATTGAGAATTATGACAAATCTTAAAACCAATTTTTTTGCTAGAATCATCCCTTTTAAATACATTAAGGTTTCCCTTTGGATTATGTTTTTGTTATTTTTTTCACCAATTTTAATAATTTGTGCTGAACCTAGTTTAATTAAAGATTCTAAAACATTAAACTTAGTTATTTGGACTTTAAGTTTCAGTTTTTCCATCTACACTATATTGCTCGGATTTATTTTAGTTTTTTATAAAAATCCATTTATGCAAGAACTAAAAGACAAATTAGGTTATAACGAAATATAATGAAATTTTTTTTGTTCTTTTTTTTTATCTTTTTCATTGTTTCGGAAGATAAAAAAAATTTATCTGTTAAAGATTTTTTTTCACTTTCTGAACAAGAGAGTTTTAATTCTATTTCTAAACTGAGTAAAGAAGAAACTGCCAGCTTAATTACCTCCATAAGATCTGAAGCAAGAAAAGATTATAAAGATATTGATAAATTTTATTTGTTAATTTCACATTTAGAATCGATTAAAGCAATTGAAGAAGAACAAGAAAGATTAAAAGGGTTAAATTTAGTTTATCAAATTTCACTTCTATTGATTTTACTTTTGCTAGGCTACATTATTTATTCCCAAAAAAAAACAATCAATGAAGTTAAAAATTTAATAGAATGAGTTTTAAAATTGATGAAATTTTAGGTCAGGAAACTGCTTTAAATTATATCGAAAAATATATTTCTGATATTGAAAAAATTCCACCACTTCTCATATTTCACGGACCTAATTCAGTTGGAAAATTATCTTTAGCTGAAAGATTTGCTTACCAAGTTTTATGTGAAAATGGAACAGGATGTAATATTTGTGGTTCTTGTAAAAGTTTTATGAATCATTCTCATCCGGATTTTATTCAATTCCCATTTAGTACTAAAGTGGCAATTGGTGATGATAAAAATCCTGAAGAATTTACAATTCGCTGGTTACAAAATAAACGTCTCAATTACAAACCTCATCTTTCCAAAAAGAGATTAATTCTAATTCCAGATGCTAGTCTCATAAATGATGAAGCTGAATCTGCTTTATTAAAATCTTTAGAGGAGCCACCAAGTCATACAAGATTTATTTTTATAATAGATGATATAAAAAAATTAAGACAAACAATTACAAGTAGAGCTGTTTTAATTCCATTTCAATCGTTAAGTATAAAACTAGTCAAAAGTATTTCTGAAAAAAATGAAATTTATAGTGAAGATTTTTTTGGAGGAAGTATTTTCCCTTATGAAATACCACCAGAAGCAATTCAGATGATTCGTTCAAAAGTGGAATCTTCTATTTCAGATTCAATTGAATTAATTAAATTAGAAGAATGGATTTATGTTTATAAAAATAATCATCCTGAATGGGAAGAAGATTTTGATTTTACTGAATTTTTGGAATTTTTTTCGATTTGTTTAATTAATTCTTATTCAAAATCAGAATTAAAAAACAAAGATATAATTTTAGAAAAAATTTTTGAATTTAAAAAAGATTTACATAAAAAAATTCCCGGTTTAGATAATTTTTTAATATCAGAATTATTTTTTAATTTGATGAATTTGGTTTAATGAATCCTGAAACAAAACTAAGAAATTGGTATTTAAAAAATAAAAGAGATTTGCCATTTCGAAAAAATAAAAATCCATACCAAATTTGGGTTAGCGAAATTATGCTACAACAAACTAGAATGCAATCTATGCTTCCAATTTATATTCGATTTATAACACGTTTTCCTGATCTTAAGTCTTTAGCATTAGCCAGTGAAGATGAAGTTATTTCAGAATGGAGAGGACTTGGATATTATTCCCGAGCAATTAATTTAAAAAAATCTGCTTCAGAAATTTTAGAAAAATATAACGGTGAATTCCCAAAAGACTTAGATGAAATTTTAAAAATTAAAGGAATTGGACCCTATACTGCAAGAGCGATTTTGTCTATTGCTTTTAATTTGCCTTATGCAGTTTTAGATGGAAATGTAAAAAGAGTTTTGTCTAGATATTTTAAATTTGAAAAAAATATTTCAGAACCAAAGAATCATAATGAGCTTCAGGAACTTGCAGATAGTTTTTTAAATAAAAATTTTTCATCTGATCATAACCAAGCTTTAATGGAACTTGGTTCATTAGTTTGTATTGAAAACCCAATTTGTATGTATTGTCCTTTAAATGAAACTTGTATTGCATATCAAGAAAATTTAACTAACAGACTTCCAATTTCAGTTAGACTTAAAAAAGATATTCCAATTGATTTAGTTTTTTTTATAATAGAAGAAAATAAAAAAATTTTACTTACTAAAACAAAGAATAGAAGATTTTTTAAAACTATTTTTTCTTTACCTTATTTGATTTTTGGAAAAGATTTGCCAAAAACTTATTTAGATAAGTCTAAATTAGGAATGTTACTAAAAAATTTAAATTTAGATAAAAACAATTTTGGAAAACATTCTATTACTCATCACAAAATAAATCTTATTTATTCAAATTATAAATTAGATAAAAATAATAAAACAGAATTTATTTCAGAATTAGATAATTTGGAATCAAAATGGATAAATATTTCTGAGCTTGAAAAAGAATTTCCATCTTCCATTTCAAAAAAAATTTTAAAGGTAATTTTATGAATCACAAACCAATCCATTCCACTAAAGAATTTATAGATAGATTAAAAGAAGAAAAAGAAGTTTTTATTTTTGATTCTGAAATTGATGTTAATCAAGAACTCGCTGAAGTTCAAAGAAGAGTTGTAGCAAAGAAAGGTCCAGCTATTTTATTCACAAATCCAAAAGGATTTGACTTTCCTGTTGCCACAAATCTTTATGGTTCAACTAAAAGAATTGAAATTGCTTTTGGTCATAGACCAGTTAATTTAATCAAACAAATTGCTGAAACAGCTCAGAAAATAATGCCACCTACTCCCAAAAAAATTTGGGAAGCAAGGAATTTAGCATTTGAAGCATTAAAAGTTGGACTAAAAAAAGAAAATTCTCCAAGAGCATTAGATTCTGAAATTACCCCTGTTGACATTATGAAACTTCCAGCTATTAAATCTTGGCCAAAAGATGGCGGAAGATTTGTAACTTTGCCTCTAGTGTACACTGAAAGTTTAGTAAATGGAAAAGGAAATTTGGGAATGTATCGAATCCAATTCCACGACAAAAGCACAACTGGAATGCATATCCAAATTCATCGTGGGGGTGGATTTCATTACTTTGAAGCTGAACAAATGGGGAAAAATTTACCATGTCATCTTTATGTTGGTGGACCACCTGCAATGACATTAGCATCCATAGCTCCAATGCCCGAAGAACTTTCAGAACTAATCATCGCATCATTGCTGCTCGGCGAAAGACTAAAAATTACTCGTAACCCCAAAATTTCTCCACTACCAATTGTATCGGATACTGATTTTACTTTTATTGGTGAAATTCCTGTTAAACTTAGAAGACCTGAAGGTCCATTTGGTGATCATTATGGGTATTATGCACTTCAACATGAATATCCTGTTTTAAATGTAAAAAGATTATTTCATAGAAAAGATGCAATTTGGCCTGCAACTGTGGTTGGTCGTCCTCCTCAAGAAGATCATTTTATCGCTGAATTTTTACAAGAATTACTTTCACCTATGTTTCCAATTGTAATGCCAAAAGTGGAATCAGTTTGGGCTTATGAAGAATCAGGTGTACACACTCTTGCTGCTGCTGTTGTAAAAGAAAGATACCCAAAAGAAGCTTTTACAGCAGCTCTAAGGATTCTTGGTGAAGGTCATTTGTCATTATCCAAATGTATGTTTATTACAAATGAAAAAATTAACTTAAAAGATTTTAAAAATACTTTTTTAACTATATTAGAAAGAACTAATATACGAACTGACCTTCATATATTTTCAAATATTTCACAAGACACTTTAGACTACACAGGACCAGAAGTAAATAAAGGCTCTAAGATGGTTTTACTTGGTGTTGGAGAAAAACGAAACAATTTGAAAAAAACTTTTGATGGTAAATTTAAAAGTAAAAAATTCTCACTCCCACAAGTTTTTATTCCAGGAGCACTTGTGGTTCAAGGAACAAAATATAAACGAGGTGATGAATTAGCTTATGAACTTTTAAAAGAAAATTCTATAGAAGAATTTTTATTTGTATTTTTAGTGGATGATTCAATCGATGCAACAAAATCAGATCATGATTTTTTATGGAATATATTTACCAGGTTTGAACCTGCTGGAGATATTTATGGAAATTATGAAGTGATCAGAAATCATATTTCTTATAACTCTCCAATTATAATTGATGCAAGACTCAAAGATTGGTATCCTGAAGTTTTAGTTCCTGACCCAAAAATTGTTAAAGCAGTAGATGAAAAATTTGGTAAGATAATTGATGGAATCTAAAAATCAACAGTATTAGATATTAAAAAATTAATCTTCTTCTGGTAAAAGTGGAGAAATAAAATAAGCAATAAATTCCAATTTTCCAGTTGTTCCTGATTTTTGAAAAATTGAAAATGTCTGGTTCTCAATTGTTTTTAAACTTTTATTTCTGATTGCTGCAATTTGTTGATTGGATAAACCTCTTAAAATATAAATAGAAATTTCTTTTTCTGCTGTTGATAAATTCCAAGATTTAAATTGAGATTGTAATGAGTTCCAGAAACTTGTGTTATCTGAAGATAATAATTTATTTTGATTTTTTAAATTTGATATTAATTCTTTAGCTTCATTAACTTGGTGCTTATTTTCAGCAAGCAACTTCACCAGGTAAAATATACCTAAAGCAGAAAGTATAGCCATAAAAATTTCCATATAAGAAAAAAGTTTTTGTGATGACCGAAGAAAATTAAAACTATAATAATGAGAAATTAACTCTTCAGAAATCCAAAGAGTCATCATTGTTATATAAAAAATTAAAAAATATACCTTTTTATCTAATTGTGAAAAAAATTTCATAGGTATTTACCCCTATCACCAAAAATTCATTTAGTTATAATCCCCTAAAATCATGGGTATTTACCTACAATACGGATAACCCCTATTGTAAAAAGTATTTTTTTTGCTATATTATTTTTAGAGGTAAAAAACGTGAAAACAGTAATGACTATTTTTTCTATATTCAATTTGATAGTTTTTTCTAGCGAAAATAAAATTGTCACAAATCAAAGAAAGAGCCGTAAAATAAATATAGAAATTTTAAGAGAGATAAATTTAATTTTAAATCTAAATTTAGAGAATAAATTATATTTGAAAATAGAAAATAAAAAATCAATTCATAGAGGAATTAGGTAAACTAGGATGAGAACTTTAATATTTTTTTTAATATTAACTTTTTTAAGTTATTGTGAAGGTGCAAATAAAGCAAGTTATGAGTCTTGTTTAATAAGATGCGAAGGAGACAAAGGATTATGTTATTCAACTTTAAGAAATAATCCTTCTGGATTAATATTATGTGAATCAATTTATAGAAGCTGTGATGGTGGTTGTAAAGGGGATAGCAATAGTGGGGGCTCTAGAAATTCTTCGAGAAGAAGTAGTGGCAGTGGGAGTAGAAGTAGTGGAGGTGGTTCCAGAGGTGGTGGTGGTGGAAGCGGTGGGGGCGGCGGAGGTGGTGGAGGCGGTGGAACAATTCAGTTTTAGTAAAATATTTTAATAACAGAAAATCTCTTTAAACTTTTAATTTTAATTCCTTAAATCGCAGTTAAGGAATTAAAATTATTTTTGCAACTTTCATTTTTTAAATTTGTCCACAAATAAAAACTAATAATAAAAAATTTTTTAGTTTAAATTTTTTTAAAAAAAGACAGATATGCACAAATTAAATCTAAACCAAATCTTCAAAAGAAATTTTTTGGGACGAGTCCTTTCATCTGCAACCACTAAATCAAAGCCCTTTATTTGCAGATGAAATATCAGGCTCTCGGCTAAGAGGGTAAATCTCTTTTAATAATAAGAAAAAGTTTCCCCCAATTTTAGTTTCTGCTTAAAAAGTACGATATTGTTTTTATGAAAGACGGATTAAAAGTTAGAGTTCAGAATACAATTCTTGCATTTGCTTGGAAAGTTAAAGCAATAAGTAGAAGACTTGAATTAAAAGCTTTAAATAAAAGATTTGATGAAGTATTGGAAAGTCGTGATTATTATACAATTTGTCAAATAGTTAAGAAGTAAATATTTAGGGTAATCCAGAATTTTCAAAATCAAAAAAATATTTTGCTTGTATTTCAGCTGATATTGATGCGAATTATGATCCAAACGGGATTCAAATTTATAGCTCCTCAAATCCAATAAAAAAAGAATTTGAATTGGAATTAGATACATCTGATTTTATTTAATTTTTCGATTAACAAACTTTTTGTCTTGTTGCTCCGCATTGACTTGATGAATTTTGCTGAAGAGGTGGAATCAACCGTGAACATAAACTTCCCCGTTGCAACGGGTAAGAAGTGGGTTTTTCAATTGGGGGATTCCACGAAAACTATAAAATTCCCCAATACGAAATGATTTTTGGGTTCGGATAGATTTTTATAAACTACAAAAGCAATTTCACTAAAAAATTTATCAATACAAAAAAAATTACCCAACTTAGTATAGCTTGCGAAAAGGATCGACTCGATGTCAAAAAATTTTTTACACTGAGCATTAGCTTGACTAGGAACTTAGATAGAAGTTAGGGAGGGTCGAAGTGTAAATAAATTTTTTTGACAAAAGAGGAGAGCCTGACTGAATGCTATCATTTCGTGATAGTATCGCAAGACAGAAGTATTAGCATTCAGATTCGCCCTAAATTCAAACTAAAATTTTCTTAAAACTTGTATGTTCACTAATTAATTTCATCGCGACTTCAATTAGTTCCAAACCTTCTTTGGTATGATTCCAAACATTTAAGCCAGAAGGATGAGGAAGTGGGATATATTCAAAACTATGACCAAATTTTGTTGTGCTAAATTTTTTTCCGATGATTTCATTTAACTTGTATTTACCGCTATCATGGATTTGGTCAATAGCCATTTTACCAATTGGAATAATTAGTTTTGGTTTGTGGTAATTGATTTCATAGTCCAAATAAATTTTACAATTTTCAATTTCTGTCTTATCTGGTTTTCGATCACCAGCTTTTTCTTTTCCGGGAAAACATCTGCATACTGCTGACATATTTATATTTTTTCTGTAAGATTCTTCATCTAGTCCAATAGAGCTAAACCATTTGAATAGAGTTTTTCCAGCAGTGTAAGCAAATGGTTTGCCAAATTTTTCTTCGTGAATTCCAGGAGCTTGTCCAATAGATAAAATTTCAGTTTTTTTATCTACAAAACCAATCACTGGTTTGCCTTGCATTTTTGGACAAAGTGAACAAGCTAAAACTTTGTTTTTAAATTCTTGAGAATTTTTAAAGCTCAAGAATTTTTCTTTTTAAAGTCTTCTAAAAAATTGATCAAAGATTCAATTCCTTCTTTTGGCATAGCATTATAAATGGATGCTCGAAATCCACCGACATCTCTATGCCCTGCTAGTCCGTGAAGACCAGCTAGCTCTGCTTCTTCTAAAAAATTTTTTTCAAGAGAATTATTTTTTAATAAAAAAACTACATTCATAGAGGAGCGAGAATTTTTTTCAACAGGTGCAAAATAAAATTCTGATTTATCTAAAAAACTGTACAATAAATTTGCTTTTTCTTCATTTAATTTTTCAAGCTCCCCTACTCCACCTTTTTTTAAACACCATTCAAAAACTAACTTTGCAATATAAACTGAAAATGTTGGTGGGGTATTATACAAAGATTTATTTTTTGCCATCAATGAATAATCAAGTAGCACTGGAATAGGTTTAGTTTGTTTGTTCAAATAAGAATTTTTAATTATCAAAATGCTTAAGCCCGATGGCCCAATATTTTTTTGAGCACCAGCAAAAATACAAGCAAAGGAATTGATGTTAATTTCACGAGATAATAACTCGCTTGTCATATCAGCCACAAGTGGAATTCCATGATCAGGAAAATTTTTATACCTAGAACCATACAAAGTATTATTAGAGGTGATGTATAGATATTTTATACCTTCCTCTATATCTGATTTTTTGATTTCAGGAATGACTGTATAATTATTTTCTTTTTGGTCTAGAATTCCTCTAACCTTGTAACCTAATTTTTTTGCTTCTTCAAAAGATTTTTTAGCCCACACACCTGTCAGAACGTAATCAGCTTTTTCATTTTCCAAAAGTAAATTCATTGGCACTGCTGAAAATTGCAAAGTAGCACCACCTGAATAAAAAATTACTGAATAGTTATCAGAAATATTTAAAAGTTTACGCAGATCTGATTCGGCTGTTTTAATCACCTCATCAAAATGGACACCTCGGTGGCTCATCTCCATTACCGAAATTCCAGAATTTTGATAATCTAAAAATTCATTTTTTGCAATTTCCATCACTTCTTTTGGAAGCATTGCAGGACCAGCATTAAAATTATAAGTCATAATTCCATTTCTCATTACAAACTGGACTTGGAAATTCATTTTTTACAATCTAGTAAAGTCAAATTTTGTAGAATTTTGTGAATAGTTATGCAAAAGTTTTGGGAGTTCCCATTCAGAGGAATAAAAAGTCCTCTGAATGGTCGGGCTTTTCGCTACTTCTTTTATAAACATGAGACATAGGTCTCATGTTTATAAAAGAAACGCTTCAATCCCTAACTCTTGAGTTGAAAAATTGGATAGTATTGAACTAATTTTCAGTATCTAAAACCTTTTTGTGTTGAATAACCTAACTAAATCCAAATAGTTATGCAGAATTTGAATTTTATTGGAAGGCTTTTTCCTAAAAAAGTAGAATTCATAAACTTTCGTACATTGGTAAGGCATATTTGTATTGTGGGATTTTGTAGAGTTAGGAAAAATTGCCTCTTGTTGAGAAACTTTTCTGCTTATAA
>JAAFIR010000054.1 GCA_013297885.1 Leptospirales bacterium
CAACAACAGTAAATTCAAATTACACTACATTAGATAATGATATTACAATTACACTGACACATGCTGCCACAGTAAACGAAAATACAAACACACTGCTCAATGTTGCACTGAGTGGAAATCCAGGAATGGCTCGCACTGTTACATTAGCAAGTTCTAATATACTCGCAGTGACATTAAGCTCAACTTCACTAAACTTTGACCAAAACAATTGGAATATACCACAAGCAGTACAGATAAACGGACTAGAAGATGCTAATATAGTTTCTGAAACTGTGAGTATCAATGCAAGTGGAGTGGGACTAGTATCGTCTGCCGGTAGTATCAACACAGTTGACAATGATGTGCTGTTGATGAATGTTAGCACTGCTTCAAACACGTTAAATGAAAATACTTCCACAACATATTCCGTTTCCCTCACTCATGAGCCAAGCCCAAGTTTAACAGTGAATTTAGCTTCTAGTAATATGACTTCACTAAGTGTAAGTGCTGCTAGTTTGACATTTGATAATGTTTGTCCCGGTGTAAATTGTTGGAGTTCTCCTCAAACTGTTACAGTAAACGCAGTTGTGGATGCAAATGAAACTTCTGAATTAGAAACAATTACTGCTACAGCACTTGGTGTGCCTACTGTCATCACTTCTTACCAAACTATTGACGATGATACAAGACCAATAATTTCTGGACCAGTGGTAGTGACTGAAGGTGGATTTATTTTTCTATCAGTTACGCTTTCTGGAAATCCACATCTAAGTAGAAATGTAAGTTTTACAGTGGATAATCCTTTAGCGGTTGCACTTTCACCAACTACATTAACTTTTGATTCAAGTAATTGGAATAGTCCTCAATTAATTTCAGTTAGTGGTCTTCAAGATAATAATACAGTTGTTGAACCAGTTTTAGTAACTACAACAGGAATTGGACTTGTGTCCATAAATTATAATCTCACTACTGTTGATGATGATACAATGAGAGTGCAAGTTACTTCTTCTGGTCCAACAACAAATGAAAATGGAACAAGTACAATTTCAGTTTCGTTATCAAATGAGCCAAGTCCTTCTACTACTGTTACAATTACTTCAAGTGATCCTAGTTCACTTACTGTTGGCACAACTACAATTACATTTGATAATGTTTGCCCAGGACCAAATTGTTGGAGCACACCACAAGTGATTACATTAAATGGTGTAAACGAAGCAAACCAAAATTCTGAAAATATAACAATTACTGCAAGTGCTGGTGGAGCGATTTCCGGAACAGCAAACATTAGCACAATTGATGATGATATTCGTGGAGTGTTTGGTGGTGCAAGTTCTGTTTCTGAAAGTGGAAACGCAATGGCAACAGTTGCACTTTCTGGTAATCCTATTAACCCAGTAACTGTAACACTAACTTCTGCAAACCCCTCTGCATTAACAACTTCACCTAGCAGTTTAATTTTTAATTCTAGTAACTGGAATGTTCCGCAAAATGTTTTGTTAAATGGAATTTCAGATCCAAATGTAACAAATGAAACAGTCGTGCTAAGTGCAACAGGAGCAGGACTAGTTACTGCAAATACAAATATTACAGTGAATGATATAAACACACTTGCTTTAATAGTGAATAATCTTTCTGGAACAAATATAGTGAATGAAGGAAGTAGTTTAAATTTTTCAGTCAGATTAAATTTTGAACCACCTGCTTCACCTTATACTGTTACAATTTCAGCTCCAATGACTTCACCAATTGTGCCGGGATATGTGCTTACTCCAACTTATGTAATTGATCCAGCAAATTCTGGAGTTGGTTCTTCTACTTTAACATTTACAAACTTAGATTATTTTACACCACAAAATATTACTATCAATGCTAATGAAAATTTTTATATAGACAACAAAAATTCTACACTTAGTTTTTCTGGTGCTGGTGTAACAACGATTAACCAAGTCATCACAATTACAGATAATGATCCAATAGAACAAATGGCTGTGGATGATGGAATGGGTCCAACTTGTCATGAAGTATCTACTTCTTATAATGGAGTTAGAATGTTAATTGCAGGGCGTTGTAGTGTTGGGATAACTACAAGCACTGTCAAAGCGTTCAAATGTGAATCTAATTTTACAGTTTGTTCAAGTCTTAATTCTGTTGTGCTTGAGTCTCCAAGTAACTATAATGCAAAACAATTAAATGCAGTAATAGCTGGACCAAATGGAATTGTAGTTTCTGAAAACCAACCGAATGGTAGAATGAATTTATTTCATGGTGTGCTTGGTACATGGGCTCATGAAGATATGAGTGGAGCTACAAAATTTAATACATTGAATAATACGGGAATAAACCCAACTGCGGTTTGGGATGCAACAAACTCAAAAATTTTATCTAGTGGAAATTTGGTTAATGATATAAACCTTTATTCATTTGATAATTCTGGTGCAACGCTCAATACACCTGTTGTAATCAACACTCCAAATTTGGACAGCACAACAACAAATACTAGCTCCATACTGGATCCAGTTAACAATAAAATTACAATTCTATATCAAAACGAAGCAGTGATTGGAACAAAAGAATTTTCTTATGTCCAGTGCAATTTGGATTATACTGGGTGTTCTGCTCCAACAACTTTTTCAAGCACAATTGGAATGATGCCAGATGCAGCTCCTTTATTTGTAAAACATTCTCATGGAATATATCACCAAGCAACTAATAAAATTTATATTATTGTCTCAATGGCAAATAATGGTGGAGCAGGAACAACAATTCCAAAGCTTATAACTTGTAATCCAGATATGACTGGTTGTGCTCACCAAACAATTTTTAATACTGGAAATTCTGGATTAAAAAATAAAATTGTCGTTGATCCATATAATAATAAATTATTAATTTTATCTTATGATTTAACTGCAAGTAACTCGATCCTATTAAATAGGTGTAATATGACAGGTACTAGTTGTACAAGAAAAAATTTGACTTCTAGCTTTGGGTCAGGTATTGGTTCTAGTATGGGTGATCCAATCATTGATACTGTTGCGAAAAAATTGAGAATAGTTGCAATCAATTTTGCATCAGGTGGAGTTTTGAGTTTGTATTCTATGTTATTGTATATTGATTAGGAGAGAAGATGAAATATATATTCTTGGTATTAATTTTTATATTAAATTGTTCTGAAACAGGTTTTAGAGCAGATCCTGCTTCTTTAACTTTAAATAAAATTGAAAATAAATCCACTTCCAACTATGTTTTACTAGGGCATGCAGGAGATGACTGCACAGTTTTAAGACATAAAAGAATTCATACAATTTTATTTTTTGTTCCTTTAAATGATTTTTCTAAAGAAGAACAGGTAGAAATTTCAAATCAAAAAATGATTCGTTATAAAAATATTTTAAGACCAGGAGATTTTTTTTGGAATTTATTATTTCCATTAACATCTTTAACTTATACCATCGAAGTTGAAACTTGTAGTACTGGAATGGTCGCAGTTTCTAAAAAAGAATATTTCCAAAACAAAATAAAACAAATAAA
This sequence comes from Leptospirales bacterium, assembly GCA_013297885.1. Taxonomy (GTDB): domain Bacteria; phylum Spirochaetota; class Leptospiria; order Leptospirales; family Leptospiraceae; genus UBA2033. The sequence continues at coordinate 3,508 of JAAFIR010000054.1, forward strand.
TAAAAATTCAGATGAAGAAACTCAAGATGAAAAAGATTCAACTCAAAGGAAAACAAAACTCCAAATAGAGGATGAGGATTCTGTTTCAAAAGAAAAAGTAACTATACCTAAAGAAAGTAATTTTCCAATAATTAAAAATTATCTAAAAAACATTGATTCAAGTGATGAAAATGGTAAACCTAATACAATTTTATTTTCTAAAAATAATGCAGATTTAGAAGATGTTGAAATAATAAAATTAGATAATTTTTCTGAGGACTATAATAAAAAGTATTCTAAATTTAAGATTTTATTAATCGGCCATTCTGAATGGTCAAATGGAAAAGGACGTGAAAGTTCCCTTTCAGAAGCTAGAGCAGAGTCTGTAAAAGAATATTTACTGACAAGAAATATTCCTGAAGAAAATATATTACTTGGATTTGCTGGTGGGAGATGGGGAGAAAAAAAAGAAGAAAAACTAGGAAAGAAACTTTCAAGACGTGTGGATATAATTCTTTTAGAATAAAAAAAATTTTAAATACAAAAACTTTTTATTATATTTACTTTCTAATTGATTAAATTCATATTCAAATTTCTTATGTTTTTTGTGGTCTTATTTCAAAGAGTAAATATGTTTTTTTTAATAATAATATTTTTATTTACAAATCTTGATTTTTCCATTCCAAATAAATTTCAATCCAAACAAATCAAACTTAATTTGAGTTATGAAGAATTAGAGCAAATTGATTCTGAAGAGCTTGGTTTTCAAAGAGAAGATGTCTTTTTTAATGAGTTAAAAATTTCAGAATTAGTTAAACTTATTCCCGTTTCTTTTTTGAATTATAAAATCTTTGAAATCCAATTTGAAAAAATAAAATTTTATTTTTCAAGACCCCCACCTAACTTCGCTTAACTTAAATTAAACGAAGGAGAAAAAATGACCAAATTTATAATTATACAATTTTTAATAATACTATCTTTGTACACTCAAAAAAAAGTGGAACCAAGAGAAAAACAAGAAGAATTCAAGCTTTCTTTACAAGAAGCTGAAACTAGGTTTATCAAAAATAATTTATCTTTAATTGCAGCTAAATTCCAAATAGATGCAAAAAAAGCTCTAATTAAACAAGCAGAACTTTATGCTAACCCAAATATTTTTTTGGAGCAGAATGTTTTTAACGATAAGACAGACCGTTATTTTGATACAACCAGAAATGGACAAACAGTTGTTCAAATTCAACAATTATTTCTACTCGGTGGAAAAATTGATAAAAGAATAAAAGTTGCAGAAATAAATCAAAAGTTAAGTGAAGAAAGATTTAAAGATTTATTAAGAGCTTTGAATTATGAGCTAAGAAGTAGTTTTGCATCGTTATATTTTTTAAAACAAGCAATTCAGTTTTATGACCAAAGTACTGAAACTTTAAAAAAGACTGTCGAGAATACAGAAAAAGCATACCAAAATCGTGCAATTCTTAAAGCTGAAGTTTTACGTATTAAAGCTTTATTATTTTTTTTGGAAAATGAAAAAACAGATATAATTGTTAGGGCTAAAGAAGAACAAACAGCACTAAGGATTTTATTAAATGATCCAAATTTATTTGATAAAGACTTAACTCCTGTGTTCAACATCCCTACTTTAGAAAACGTTACAATTGAACAAATTAAATTGGAAGAAGCTTTGACCATTGCACGACAATATAGACCTGACTTGAGAATTGCGATTCAAGCAGTAAAATATGAAGAAGCAAATCTAGCTCTTCAAAAAGCTAATGCAATTCCAGATTTGGCTTTTGGTCCAGTTTACAATAGAGCAGGAACCTATATTCCAAATTATTGGGGAGTTACAGTCCAAATGAATATTCCTTTGTTTGATAGAAACCAAGGTAATATTGAATCGGCTGAGAAATCTATCTTAGAAAGAAGAGCAGGACTTGAAAACCAAAGAATCTTGATTGAAAATGAAGTATCTATAGATTTAAATCGTGCAATCGAAAAAGATAGAATTTACAAAGAATTTAGAAATACTTTTACTGAAGAATACAAAGAATTATCTAAACTAATGGTTTCAAATTACCAAAAAAGATATTTAACAATTATTGAGTTTGCAGACTTTTTTGAAACTTATAGAAACTCAATTATTCAGGTACTAAAACTTCAAACTGAAAGAGTTCAAGCGATAGAAAGACTAAATTATTCGGTTGGAAAAAAAATCATAAGCATTCAATCGGAAGGAAATTAACATGAAAGAGAAATTAAATCTTATTATAGACAAAATTAGAAAATCTAATTTGTTAAAAATTTTAATCACTGTTGGAATCGGTGTATTAGCAGTAATTATTATTATCAAAATGAAAAAAAAACCTGAAGTAACAAATCCAAAACTTACAAGACCTGAAGTTTTAGAAAATGGAAATGTTGTACAGTTTAAAGAAGATAGTATTGGACTAGATAGAATCAAAGTTGCTAAAATAGAAAAAGGCTCTGAGTTCATCACAGTAGGTGCTCCAGCAAGGATTATTGCATCTATCACACAATCTGTTTCTGGTGGAAATCAAATAGTTCTTTTTGAATCAGCAGACATCAACACACTTTATGCAGATTATATTCGTAGTAGAAATGCAATGACTAGAACAGTTAAAAACTTAAATCGACTAAAAGATATGTACAAAAACCAAGTGGCTACTGAAAAAGATATCATTGATGCAGAAACAGATGCAAATAATGCTAGAGCAGAGCTTGCTGAATCAGAAGGAAAAATTAGAGCTCTTGGTTTTAATCCTGCAGAACTTGATAGAGTTAAAAGAGATACAGTTTGGTTAATATGTGATGTACCAGAATCTGATTTAAACAACGTAGAAAAAGGGAAAAAAGTAAAAATTAAATTTACTTCTTTTCCTGAACTAGATTTACGTGGGGTTGCTGAGGCAATTGGAGATAATGTAGATCCAACAACTAGAACAGTAAAAGTTAGAATTGCAATGCATAACGAAAAAAATCAATTTAAACCGGGTATGTTTGCTCATGTAGAATTTGGTGATACTGTTGGTGCCTCTTTTGTAATTCCTTTTACTTCTATTTTTACAGTTGAAGGAAACGCTTTTGCATTTGTTCAAAAAACTCCGGGTGTTTTTGAAAAGAGACCTTTAATTTTAGGAAACTCTGATAAAACAAAAGTTGAAGTGATCAAAGGTTTAAATTGGGGTGAAGAAGTTGTTGTATCTGGAACGCTTCTACTCAAAGGCTTAAGCATTGGTTACTAAAATGAAATTTTTATTTTATATAATCATTTTATTTTCGATACAAATTTTTTCTGAAGATAATTCTTCTTATGAAAAAGAGAATGAAAAAAATGCAGAGTTTGTAAAAGAAAATAGAAAAATCATCAACGAAAAAAAAGACAGAGTTAATGAACTTGAATCTAAAAAAAAAGAAAGAAGAGAAGAACCTGATTTTTTAGTTGATGGAAGAAAATCCAATTTTTTAGTTTTAGGTGGTTCTATTGGTACACCAGCATCTGGTAATTTAAACATTGGATATTATTTTGATCGTTTTGTAATTCGTGGTTCAGGAATGTACTATACTTCTAAATGGAATGGAATACAAGGTGATCTTGGATATTCTTGGTATAAAACTAAAGAAGTAATAATGGGATTTTCACTAAATTTGGGAAGATATATTGTAAATCCATTTAATCCTGCTGTAGGTGCTGGTGGACAAAATTTATACCAAGACAATTCTGCATTTCCTGGTTACCAAAATTCTAGTCCAACTTACTTAGATGGTTTTATCAGAAAATATATTGCAGATCAAAATCCAAATTTAGCTTTTGCTTTAGATTATTATTATAGAGATAGGCAATACCAAACTTTTTCTCAAAACTATATTGGTCTTTCTTATGATGTTTATCTAGATGGATTTTTTTTACAACTTGGAGCAGGTATGGGAAGAGGAACTTATAGAGACCCACAACTGATTTTCCAATTTGGGTACTTGTTTGACTTTGGTAAGAATAAATGATTAATAAATTATTAGACTATGCTTTAAAAAATCGTATCTTAACTATAATTGCTTCCATAGTAATTTTTATAGTTGGAATTTATTGTTGGATTATAATTCGTAAAGAAGCTTATTCAGATATTGCTGATACACAAGTGCGACTAATTGCAAAATTTCCAGGTCGTTCAGCACTTGAAGTTGAAGAAAGAGTAACTCTTCCCATCGAAAGGGTATTAAACGCAATTCCAAAAGTATTTGTGAGACGTTCAAGAACAATAAACGGACTTGTAGTATTTCAATTTGTATTTGAAGAAGGAACAGATGACTATTTTGCAAGAACTAGACTTTTAGAAAAAGTGCGTGAAGCTGAAATTCCAGAAGGTGTTGATCCACAGCTTGGTCCTATGAGTTCACCAGTTGGGGAAATTTATCGTTATGTGATAGAGAGTACAGAAAATCACACAGCTATGGAACTTCGCACTCTTCAAGACTGGGTTGTATATCCAAAACTTTTATCGATTCAAGGGATTGCTGATGTTGTAACATTTGGTGGTCTCATGAAACAATATCATGTAGTAACTGATCCTGAAAAATTAATTCAATACAAATTAAAACTTTCAGATGTGATTCAATCTATTAAAGATAATAATTTGAACACTGGTGGAAATATTTTACGGCAGGGTGAAATGGGTTTTCCAATTCGTTCACTCGGGGCAATTAGAGAAATCAAAGATATTGAAAATATTATTTTAAAAGAAGTAAATGGAGTACCTGTATTTGTAAAAGATATAGGCTCCGTTGAACCATATCCTTCACTTCCAACAGGTGTACTCGGTTATTCTTTCCAAGATATGGGCGATGGTCGTGCTGATATTGAAGTTGATTCTTCCATCCAAGGTCTAGTCGCAATGAGACGATGGGGTGATACCGAAGAAATGGGAAAACGTATCAAGGCTAAAATCCAAGAGATCAATGAAAAATATCTTCCAAAAGGTGTATTCTTAAGAACAACTTATGACAGAGGGGATTTAGTAAATTATACTTTAAGAACGATTGGTGTTACTTTACTGGAAGGAATAGTAATTGTTATTTTAGTTTTGATTTTCTTTATGGGATCGATTGAAGCAGCACTGGTAGTTGCAGCAACTATTCCACTATCTTTACTATTTGCATTTATATTGATGAAAACAACTGGTGTAACAGCAAATTTATTATCGCTTGGTGCAATTGATTTTGGTATCATCGTTGATGGTTCTGTTGTAATTGTTGAAAATATCATGAGGACTTATAGAGACTCAGAACCAAAAGATCGAGTAAAAGGAATTATTCCTTTCACTTATCATTCAGCTTCTGAGGTTGGAAAAGAAATTTTCTTTTCCATTATGATTATCATTTTAGCTTATTTACCTATTTTTACTTTCCAAAGAATCGAAGGAAGATTATTTTCACCAATGGCGTTTACTCTCTCTTATGCGATTGGTGGTTCCATGTTACTTGCTTTAACTTTTGTTCCAGTGATGATGACATTTATTTATCGAAAAAGATTTGAAGCAGGAGATTTAAAAAATATTGAATGGCATAATCCAATTGTTCATTATTTAAGTCATAAGTATGATGCTTATATTGGAAAATTTATTGATGATTCCAAAAAAACAGTTAGGGTTGCTTTTGGTGTAGTGATTGTTGTAACTGCTATTGGAGCAAAAATAATTGGAACAGAATTTTTACCTGAACTAGATGAAGGTGGAATTACAATGAGAGCATTCTGGCCAGTTGGAATTCATCTTCAAGAAGTTAGAAAATACACAGGAAAGATGAGAGAAATAATCAATAGAAACAAACAAGTAAATGTAATTTTAACCCAACTTGGAAGAAATGATGATGGAACAGATCCACTTGGACCAAACCGTTTAGAAGTGTACATCGGACTTCGAGATTATTCCAAATGGGAAGAAAAAATTACCAAAACAGATTTACTTCTTAGAATGAAAAATGAACTCGAATCAAATTTTCCCGGTGTGAGGTTCAGTTTTTCACAACCTATTATGGATAATTTATCGGAAGCAATCATGGGAACAATTGCTGACTTAGCAATTTTTGTAAACGGTGATGACCTTGGTGAAATGAGAAAAATTGCAGAGCAAATTTTAGCAATTGTAAAAGATATCAAAGGTGCATCTGAATTTGGAATTGAACAAGAGGGTGAACAAACACAGTTGACAATTACAATTGATAGAGAGAAATCTGCAAGGTTTGGAATTAATGTTGCAGATATTCAACAAATCATTGAAGCTGCAATTGGTGCATCAAGAATTTCAACTCTATATGAAGGACCTTGGAGATTTGGAATTGTTGTGCGGTATTCTGCAGATTATCGTGCTTCGATAAAATCAATTGAAGACATTCCAGTGATTTCTCCAAGTGGTGAAAGGATTCCACTTTCACAACTTGCAAAAATAGAATTATTAAATGGAGCAACTTTAATATTCCGCCAAGAAGGAAAAAGAAATATTACAGTTAGAACAAATATACGTGGTCGTGACCAAGGTAGTTTTGTGGCAGAAGCACAAAAAAAAATCGCAGAAAAAGTTAAAATGCCTGATGGATATTTTATTAAATGGGGAGGACAGTTTGAAAATTTAAGTAGAGTATCAACTCAGCTATCAATCGTGCTTCCTTTAACCATTGTAATTATTTTTGGAGTCTTATACATTTTATTTAGGAACTTCAGCCATGTTCTAGTTGCAATGTCTTGTTTACCATTTTCATTAATTGGGGGAATGATTGCACTGATGATTCGTGGTTATTATTTTAACGTGTCTGCTGGAATTGGTTTTATTTCACTTTTTGGTGTCGCAACAATTTCTGGTGTATTATATGTTTCTAGAACCAATTTAATTTTATCACAAGATGAAGATATGTCCATACGTGAAGCTGTAGAAAAAGCTGCTAAAATTCAATTTAGACCATTAATGATGACTATGTTACTCGCACTTCTAGGTCTAATTCCTGCTATGTTTGGAACTGGTGTTGGTTCAGACGTGCAAAGACCTCTAGCAACTGTCATAGTGGGTGGACTCACTTCTGGATTAATATTAATGCTTCATGTTTTACCATCACTTTATTTAGTATTAGTGAAAGACAAAAATAGACCTTGAGATTTACAAGACAAATTTTTAAGAGTGAGAACTTAACCAATTTAGTTCTTACTTTTAAAAAATTTGAAAATTAAATTTTAAATTTCAATTAAGAATTTTTTAAAAGAAGCATCAAAAACTTTATACAAGAATAACACCCTTGCGGTGTTTTTCCTAAATTAGAAAATGACATTATGTTCATTCATTCTGTAGCACATCAAACTCCTGAAACTTTTATAGATCAAATTGCAGTAGAAAAACTTGCAGAAGAACTTTTTAAAAATTCAAGTTTAGATTTGGATAAGTACAGACCAATTTTTCAAAATACTGAAATAGACCAAAGACCGATCCTCATGCCAATTGAGTATTATTCAAAAGATAAAACTTTTAAAGAAAAAAATGATTTGTTTTTTGAAAAAGCTTTGGAGCTTTCTGAAAAATCTATTCGCAAATGTTTAGAACAAGAAAAAATTTCTCCTGAAGAAATTGGTGTTTTTATTTTGGTGACTAGTTCTGGGTTTGTGACTCCTACACTTGATGCAACTCTCATCGACAAACTTCAATTATCCACTGATGCGTTGCGACTTCCTCTGACAGGTCTTGGTTGTTGTGGTGGAGCTTATTCACTTGCTCGTGCGATGGAATATTCAAAAATTTTTCCAAATAAAAAAATTTTAATCACTACAGTTGAAACTTGTACTTTAACATTTCGACCATCAGACAAAAGAACAGCAAATCTTGTTGCACTATCTTTATTTTCAGATGGAGCTTCAAGCATGGTTGTTTCTTCAATACCAAAAAAAAATTCCATTCAAGTTTTAAATTCCAAAAGTCGCAAATGGAGAAATTCTCTTGATGTGATGGGTTGGGAAGTCGCAAATGATGGGCTTCAAGTAATTTTTGACAAATCAATTCCAGCCTTGATATTAAAGTATTTTAAAGAGTTTTATGAAGAATTCTTAAATGAAAACGGACTAAATCACAAAGAGATGAAACATTTTTTGTATCATCCCGGTGGAATGAAAGTTTTAAAAGCTTTTGCTAGATGTTTAGAAATTGAGTTGGAGCAATTAAAATATTCTCACAAAATTTTAAAAAATTTTGGCAATCTTTCTTCACCAACAATTTTTTTTGTGATTGAAGAATTTCTCAAACAGAAAGAATTTAAACTGGGAGAGATAGGAACGATGACTGCAATGGGTCCAGGATTTTCTTCTGAGCTATTATCTTTTATTACTACTTGAGAGAACATGATATTACATTTAAATAATGCTAAAACTTGGAGAGGTGGAGAACAACAACTTTATTATTTAGCAACTGGTCTTGCCAAAAAAAATATTCCACAAATTGTAATTGGTAAACCAGGCTCTGAACTAGAATCACGTTTAAAAGACAAAGTAGAATTTATCCCAGTGAACATGAAAAATGAATATGATTTATTTTCAGTTTGGAAAATCAAAAAAATTTGTGAAGAGAGAGAAGTTAAATTAATTCACACTCACACTGCTAATTCTCATTCGATTGGATTACTTACAAAATTATTTTTACCAAAATTATTTTTGCTTGTTTCAAGAAGAGTGGATTTTCCAATTAGCAAAAATCCTTTGAGCAAAAGAAAATATCTTTCAGAGAAAGTAGATTATTTTTTATGTGTGTCAAATAAAATTAAAGAAGTTTTGTACAAAGATGGAGTGAATCCAAAAAAATTACTCACAGTTCACTCTGGAATTGATCTTGAAAAATTTCCAAATCACCAAACTGAAATTGATATTCGGAATGAACATGGAATTTCTGAAGATACAATTTTAATTGGAAATGTAGCTGCTCTTGTGGATCACAAAGACCAAGCCACACTTATTCGGGCTATTCCAATGATTAAAACAAAAAATAAATTTATGTTCATGATAATTGGTGAAGGTGAGCTAGAACAAGATTTAAAATATTTGGCAAAAGAATTAAGAGTGGAAGATAAAATTATTTTTACTGGTTACAAAAAAAATATTTTGGATTATTATAAAGCAATGAATATTTTTACTTTAACTTCTAAAGAAGAAGGACTTGGAACTTCTATCTTGGATGCAATGTCTGCTTCACTTCCAATCATTGCCACACGTGGTGGTGGGATTGCAGAAATGTTAGAAAAAAATTCTGGTTCATTTTTGGAAAATATAGGAGATTATACTTCTCTCACAAAAGATTTTATCAAATTAATAGAAAGTGAAAAATTAAGAAAAGAATTTGGAAAATTAAATAAAGAAAAAGTAAAAGAATTTTCTGTTGAGAATACAATTGAGAAAACTTTACAAATTTATAATTCATTACTTAGGACAACAAAATGAAATTAATGATTGTTGACGGACATGCTTTTGTATTTCGTGCTTACTACGCTTTTCAAACTGCTAGTTTAAAAAATTCAATTACTGGACTTCCATCAGGAGCTACATTTGGTTTTTTTAAAATGTTATTTAAAATCATTACAGATTTTAAACCCACTCATATTGCTGTAACTTTTGATCCATCCACTCCACTGGAAAGAGGAAAAATTTTTCCTGAATACAAAGCACAACGAAAGCCAATGCCTGAAGATTTAAAACCTCAAGTGAAAGAAGTGATCGAAATTTTACGAGAATTAGAATTTCCTTTATTCAAAATTGATGGTCATGAAGCTGATGATATAATAGGAACACTTTGTAAAGATTATGCAAAAAAGAAAAATGAAATTTGGATTTTTTCTGGTGACAAAGATTTGTTTCAAACACTAAATCCAAATATCAAAATGTTTCGTGGTTCAAAAGGTGCATCTGAATTTATCGAAATAGATGAAGCATGGCTTGATAACCAGCTCGGCATTAAACCAAATCAAGTTACAGATTATATGGGAATTGTTGGAGATAGTTCTGATAATATTCCAGGAGTGCATGGAATTGGAGAAAAAGGTGCAGCAAAATTAATTCAAGAATATGGAAACCTTGAAACCATTTACAAAAAAATTGAGAACATCAAAAATCCATCTCTAAAAGAAAAATTAATTAAAAACAAAGAGAATGCTTTTTTGTCTAGAGATTTAGCAACTTTAAAAACAGATTTGGAACTTGACATCAATGAAAATTCATTTGATATTCCCAATTTTTTAGATCCGCAAAAAATTGAAATTTTTCAGAAAAAAGGTTATAATAAACTCACACAAGATTTAGCCAAACAAGCAGGAATCAAAATCGAAAAAAAAGAAGAAACAAAATCTTTTAAAGATGAAACTCCAACTATATTAGGAAATTCTAATAAAGGTAAAACTGTTTTAATCACAGAAGAAAAAGAATTTAAAACATTACTAAAAGAAATTGAAAAAAATAAATTGATTTCATTTGATACAGAAACCACTTCTGTAAATGCAGTTAGTGCTGAACTTCTAGGAATTTCAATTAGTATGGATGAAGAGCTGGGATATTATATTCCTGTAAAATATGAAGCATCTTTGTTTTCAGCAAAATGTTTGTCTTTGGATTTAGTCCTAAAAGAATTTAAACCTATATTAGAAAATTCTAATATACTAAAAATTGGACAGAATTTAAAATATGATCTATTAGTTTTAAAAAAATATGATATTGAATTAAAAGGAATTTTATTTGATACCATGCTTGCTTCGTTTATCCTCGCACCAGATTCAAGGCGACATGGAATGGATCCAATGGCAGAAGATTTGCTTGGATACAAAACCATTACTTATGATGAACTGACTGGTGTTGGAAAAAAAAGAAAACCTCTTTATGAAGTGGAGCTTGAAAAAGTAGCTGAATATGCTGCTGAAGATGCATTTATCACATTAAGACTTTATAATGTTTTAAAACAAAAAATCAAAGAAGATGATTTAAAAATTCTAAAAACATTTGATATACCTTTAATTGATGTGCTTGCTGATATGGAAAATCAAGGTGTAAAAATTGATTCAGAATATTTTGGAACTTTGTCAAAAGACTTTGATAAAAAAATTAAAAAGCTCGAAAAGAAAATCCATGTTCACGCAAATAAAGAATTTAATATTGCTTCCACTCAGGAATTACAAATTGTTTTATTTGAAGAATTAAAACTTCCATCCGATAAAAAAACAAAAACTGGTTATTCCACAGATCATTCTGTTCTTGAAAATCTCCTTGGCACTCATCCCATCATTGAAGATTTGTTAGAGTATCGAAAGTACACAAAATTAAAATCAACTTATATTGATACTCTTCCTGTTTTGATAAATCCCACTTCTGGAAAAATTCACACCAATTACCAACAAACAATTGCAGCAACTGGAAGACTTTCTTCGACAGATCCAAATTTACAAAATATTCCTATCAAAGATGAAGAAGGAAAACTCATTCGTAAAGGTTTTATTTCTTCAGGAAAAGAATTTGAAATTTTAAGTTTGGATTATTCTCAAATTGAACTTCGTATCATGGCTCATTATTCAAATGATAAAAATATGATTTCAGCTTATAAAAACAATCGAGACATTCACAAAGAAACTGCAATGGCAATTTATGGAGTGAGCGAAAAAGATGTTACATCTGAAATGAGAAATAAATCTAAGATTGTAAATTTTTCTGTGATATATGGAATTTCTTCTTTTGGTCTCAGCCAAAATCTCAAACTCACAAAATCAGAAGCAGGAATTTTTATTGATAAATACTTTCAGAATTATCCCGGTGTAAAAAAATATATGGATGAAATTTGTGCATTCTGTGAAGAGAAAGGTTATGTCGAAACTTTCTTAGGTCGTAAAAGATATATTCCTGCAATACTTTCTACCAAGATGATGGAGCGTGAAGGTGCAAGAAGAATTGCAATCAACACTCCGATTCAAGGAACATCTGCGGACATGATTAAACTTGCGATGATTTCGATTCACCAAAAATTAAAAAAACTAAAATCCAAATTAATCATGCAAGTTCATGACGAATTAGTTTTTGAAGTGCATAAAAAAGAAAAAGACGAAGTTTATGAAATGGCAAAAAAAGAAATGGAAAAAGCAATCAAACTAAACGTGCCAATTGTAGCACAAGGAAAATTTGGTTCTAACTGGGAAGAAGCTCATTGAAATTTTTTTGGTGTTCCCTGAGCTAGTCGAAGGGCGAATTTTTTACCACCTAATATTAATTAAGCGATAAATTTGATTTCTAATTGGTGGAAAAAAACCGGGCTTTCCACTCCCATCAAAAAATTTCACATGAAATTTTTTGATGCCGTTTCAATCCCTTTCGCTTGTAAAGCAAGAATGGGTTTGCACAGCGAAGAGAAGTTTTATAGATTGGAACGCATTTTGTTGAGAAAATTTCTTTGTCGAAATTTTTTTTTGGATAGCTATATTGAATAATTTTATTTTTATTGTGAAATTTCTCAGGTGAGTGGACTTTTCTGTGCTGAAAAATCTATCCGAACTCGAAAACTCGTTCGTATTGGGGAATTTTGCTGTCTTGAAAGAATCCTCCGTATTTAAAAACCTGCTCTTCACCCGTAGCAACGGGTAAGTCAAGTTTTGCGGTAGAGTTCACCACTTCTGCAAAGTCAAACAAGTCAAGGCGGAGCAACAACACAAAAAGTTTGTTAATCGAAAAATTAAATGCAGCTCTATACAATTTCATCATAAACCAATCTTTTTTCCAAGGCTCAAAATCTTTCCGAATCAAATTTTGTCCTTTAGCTTGATACTCAGTTTTTAATCTACAAGAATGAGGAATAATTCCACTCTTCAAATAAATTTCATACTTCCTTAGCAAGTATGCAAAATAGTTTTTCAAACTTCCAAAATTTTCTAGTTTCAAATGAAGTTCTTCCCAATACTCTTTTGGTATCAAAAGCGTACAGGATGTTTCAACAACTTCTTCCATTTCATTAATTTCGGCAGTTTGTTTATTCGTAAAAATAAATATTGATTTCATATTTATTAAACTGATTTTGAGAAGAAAAAGTTTGCACAGAAACGAACTTAGTTGAGTTTTTTATTTTTTTTTGCTGAAACTTTTCCGTAACGATCTTTAAATCCATTTTGAAATTTTAAAGCTCTTGAAAGATGTGGATAAGAACCTGCGTTTACAGTTTCAGGGGAAGGTGCATAAATTGATTTTTTATTCAAATCCAATTCTAAAATGAAACTTTTTTCAATATAATCGTAGCTATCTAAATAATAAATTTTATATTCACTTTTTTTTATTAATTCTACATTGAATAAAATTCCAAAAGTTTCAATATATTTTCTTCCATAATAAAATCCATTAGAATGTTCATGAATTGAAAATGCTACTCGCTCAGACCACTCTTCTCCATCATCACCACTTAAAAATTTTTCAGTCGAGAGGCAAATATTTGATTTATATTCTTTTGAAGGACAAATTTTCTGAAATTTTTTCACAAATGATTCTACTTTTTTTTGATTCAAAATTTCTTCAGGAACTGTATCAGCTAATTTTACAAATCCAACTAAATCATTTTGTTTAACTTTTATATAATTTCCAAATCCATTTATTAAATTTGGATCTAATAAAGTTAATTTTTCTAGGTAGTTTATTTTTTTGATTGGATTATCACATTGAAACTCATTAGAGGGAATTTTACAAATTAGAACGCCATCTTTATGAATTACCAAAAAATTTTGATATTTTAAATTTTTATCTAAAAAAACAAAATTTTTATCTGAATTTTCAATATAGCCAGTTTTTCCTTCAAATTCAATTTTTCTCCAATTATCTTTTCCAAAAACACTTTCTATTGTAAAAATTTCACCTTCATTTATTTTAAAAATAATTTTATTTTTTGAGTTATCAAAAACAGAAATATTTTTACCAGCCACATATTTTTTTATTTCTATTTTATTTTTGATTTCAAAGCGTGTAGAATTTTTTTCATCTATTTTGCAGCGTAATAAAATTAGAATAGCTAATATAAAAATTTTTTTCATAATTAATAAATTCGGATTGTAAAGTTTTATACAACAAAAAAAAGTTGCTTTAAAAAAAATCTATGAGGATTATCAAATACAAGACTTAATAGTTTTTGAATAAAATTGAATTGTTTAAAGCAAACATTTTTTTGAAATATAAATATTATGCTCATTCTTAAAAAATTAAAAATACCAATTCTTCTTATCCAGATCATTATTTCTAGTGAAAGTTTTTTTAAATGTATAAAATTATTATTATCAAGGAAATAAAAAATTATATTCAGGAAATTAAAAAGGTGCAATTGAAGATTACAATAAAGCAATTGTATTAAAACAAA
>JAAFIR010000007.1 GCA_013297885.1 Leptospirales bacterium
TAGCAAACAAAATTCTTAAAATAATAATCGCGATTATTAAAAGCAACAAACCTTATCTACCTAATTTTGTTTCTATTAACCCAATTTTTAAAAAATGATTTGACTTTTTGAACCATAGAGTTCGCTTTGTATTGGGAAACTAATTTTTGATTTGGGACGTTTTTATTTTTTGGTCTAATTTTTCTTTAATTTGAGTGTACAATTTTGGTTCTATAGCTTCTTTATCTTGAATTGAAATCACAAGAGAATATTCTTCTTCTTCTTTACCTACCTTGTCTCCCCAAGGAAAATCATTTCTAGTAACTATGACAAAAAACTTATCTCTTGATTTTTTTGGTTGTTGAAATTGCCAAGTAGAAGATTGGTTCGTACCTTTTGATCGTAATTTAGAGCTAATATTTCTATTCGAAGAATATTCCTTAATATTTTCATATTCATCAGCTGTAGTAGCTTTATTAAACATTTTTGTTACCTCCTCTAACGAGGTTGATTTTACAAACCTAAAAGAAATTCTTGAAGCTCTATAACTGATTCTTGTGTTTCTTGCTGAAGAATTATAAGATAAAGAAACAGTTATTTGTCTTTTTCTTTTTTTTCCGTCAAAAAAACTTTCTGGTATTGGAATTTCATAAAAATGATTTTTGTTATTTTGAATTTTGTCGCTAGAAAACAAAATGACTGATTCTTCACCAGATTTGAATAAAAAATCTTCATCAACTTTTCCGTAACCTTTCATTTTCACTAAATCATTTTTATCCGTTATATTATGAATTTTTACAAGACTAGAATCAGCTGAAGCAATTAATAATGCTTTGATGAATGTAATCGAATAGCCCTTCGAATTCGATAAAATTCGACCAGCTAAATGAGTTATATAGGGAGCAGAAAAACTCGTACCGATATCTTCAGAGAAAACATTATTTCCCACAAATTTGGAATTCAAACTGATTACACCCAATTCATTTTTATTCAAATTTTTTGATCTAAGGTCTATACTTAAATTTCCACCATGTGCAATAAGTTCTGGTTTTATACCTCCACCAATTCCAAAGCCAATCCTTGAAAATGGTGAAATGGAATTAACTGGGGCTAAAGGTTTGTATGTCGGGTCTTTAGGATAACTTTTTGCTACTTTCCCCATATCATATTTTGTATAACTGCCAACAGTTAAGGAATTTATCGAATTTGCTGGTTCAAGTATGTTGGAATTTTCTAAAAGATAATTTGGGTATTTTCTTTTGGCATCAAGTTTACTTCGAATATCATTAAGACTCAAATTTCCAGCAGAGATAATAAAAAGGACTCCGAGTTCATGCGAAAGATTATCAAGTGTTAAAGTTAAAGAACTTACCTTTCCACCTTGATAAGGTTTATCGATGAATGCAATTGAAAAATTAAATATTTTACAATTATATTCACCGTAAAATTCCTTAACTGCTTTTTCTATTTTATTTTCCAGAAAAGTTTCCGACATTGATTGCTTGTCTTCTAAAACTTTTCCACTCAAAATATAAAAATAAGGAATAAATTTCTTACTTTTAATTGAATCCTCAATATCACCATACAGTGCTATCCCTGAAACAGCCGTACCATGTCCAGTCTCATCATTGCTATTTCCATCTTCATTATACGATCTGGTGTCCCCTATAGAAGTTCTTAATAAAGGATGATTTGTACTAATACCAGAATCCAAAACGGCAATACTTGGAGCATCTTTTTTTAAAGAATCAGGATTTGGAATTTCTGAAATTGAAGTCTCAAGTAATGAGTAATCCAAAGAATATCTAGGAGGTAAATCAACAGTCCTTACATCTCTATAATTTAGAATTTTCTCATATTGTTTTTTTGAACATCGTATTCTTATAAGGATAATGTATGAATTATTCACAAAATCTAGAATATTAAAATTTTCATTTTCAGAAAAATTTCTAAATGCTTCAATCATAGTGGTTCGAATATTATTATTTTCTTGAGGCCAAAGTTCTACATCTAAAATAAAATCTTTAGATTGAGGAATCACCTCATTTTTAATTCCATTTCCAATTCTATCTTCGGCCTTCCAAAGACCGATTGACTGAGTTGCTTCTATTAATTCTTTTCTGGTAACAATTCCATTATTTTTTCCAAAACTAGTTATACGTTTTTCAAACTCTTCTAAAGCCTGTTCGGTTAAAAATAATAATACAATAGATATTTATCTTCTTGCGATACTAACTCTATGCCTGTAATGGATTCAAATGCTGTAGGATCAAAATTATCTTCTACATTTAGTTTAATTAAGCGTCTATCATCAAAACCTTTTATTTCCTCTGATTCTTCTTTTAAAGTTTGAATATCAGATCTAAGGCTATTCGAGAGCTTTAAAGGATCAGCAGAAAATTGTTTTCCTCCAAATCCCTTTTTTGGTCTTCGATCTGTGAAATTTGTTTCTCTATTAAATTTAATATGTTCATAAATTGCTGGCATTATTTTTTAAGCTTCGTATTTTTGATTCTCGATTTTTCTTTTGAAATAGAATTTAAAATATCTTGATCTTCTAAAAATTCTCTACTTTCCAAAATCATATTTTTAATCGCCCTACGGATAATTCTTTCTATATCGGCATGGCTCATTTGTTTGAATAAAATTGCTAAACTAGGAATTTCTTTTTTTAAATTTCGACGAACTCCTCTTAACTTCATTTCGAGAAGTTTCATAATTTGATTATTATCAGGTAAAGAGAAATATAACACTTCTTCAAATCTTCGCCAAACAGCACTGTCTAAATTTTTTTCATGATTGGTTGCCGCAATTAAAATACTATTTCCATTATAGGTATCAAACATTTGCAATAGTGCGTTTACAACTCTTTTGATTTCTCCATGTTCAGAAGTATCGGATCTTTCTCTTCCAATCGAATCAAACTCATCAAATAAAACAACCATCCTATTTTTTTGAATATAATCAAAAATTTTTCTTAAGTTCGATGATGTTTCTCCTAAGAATGAAGAAACGATTGAATCAATTCTAATCACTACAAATGGTAATTCCAGTTCATAAGCAATTGCTTCGGCAGAAATTGTTTTACCGGAACCGGGAGGACCATAAAATAAAATTTTATCAATCGATTTGAGTCCATAAGATTTTAAAACTTCTGATTTTCTATTTTCTAATAATATTCTTTCTATTTGGAAAACATTTTCAGATGAAAGCACAATATCATTGATTGACCTTGTGGGTGTATAAACCGTTAAGAGAGGTAAACTTTTTTCTTTGTCAGTTGGTATATCTTCTTTTAATAAATTAAACGAAATCACCTTAGAAACTTTTCCATAAAGAATTTCTTCTAAATCATTAGCCAAAAGATGATGTTGCTTTTCTCTTTCTTCTTGTATAATTTCAACTGCTACTTTTTCGAAAGAATCATTATCACCGGACTTTGCAAATTGAAAAATTTGTCTCAAATGTTTTGAACTAGCCATCTATTCTCCCCTAGACTAAGTATATTTTATGCTTATAGTTTTGTAAACTAATCTAAAATAATTATACTATCGACCTATTACATTTTTTCCCAATTAATAAATCAAGATACAATACCAAAAACAATCCCCAATCCCCCACACATCACATCACAACTCCAACACCGGCAGCGCATCCACAATCTTTCTAGTCTCCAAACTCACAGTGATCACACGTTGAAAAAGTTCTAGTGGGTAGGCTGGATTATTTTCTACTTCGATGCCCCAAGCGTTTGCGTCGTTTTCGATCCCAGAATCTTTATCGATTTTAATACAGTAGCGTTCTACAATCCAGTCGAGTGCAGATTTTCCGTTTACGATATATTTGAAAGCATTGAGTAAAATATTTCTGGGCGAATTTTTTGTGTCGGAATTTTTAATAAAATGAAAGGTATGCCTGTTATCTACTACACAAAAAAACTGTGCTTTCAACTTCGGTCAATTTTTTTTATACAAAAAAAATTGACCCCGTTTCAATCACTTTCGCATTGTGTTGAGGGGAATTTTGTTTTTGATTGAATTAATGTTTTTATTTCTATTCAACAAAGGAATCTTTAATAACATTTTAGATTGAGATATAAAACAGTTTTCAATATGCCACGAAAAACTTTTAAATTGATTTTATTTGGTTGTTTTTGATTATAAAATTCAGATCATCATAGATAAATTGAATTCAAGATAAAAATTAGCTTTCTAATTCTGTCAATTTTTTAAATGCTATTTCAATAAATTTCGGTTTTGCAAAAAGCATTTTTTTTCTGTCACTCCAATTTTCAATGTAAGATTTGATTTCATCCAAATTAAATATTTTTTTTTCTGTTTTGATATAATCAATTGTTGATAATAATTCTAAAGCAAAATTTGAATAAAAACCAGTTAAAAATGATTTTGTTTTATTTGCAATTTTTAAAAATTTAAGGTTTTCAGATTTATTCAGAAAATTTATAATATCCATTTCAGCATCAAAATTCAATTGTAAATCATCAAAAGCTTTTTTGTCCATAGAACTAAATCCAGAAATATAACTTCCATTTAAAATAGATAAAACATGTCTAACTTTTCCAGAATAAGGTCCATAAAAGTTCTGAGTAAAATTTAATTTAAATTGCTCTTTTGCACCTAGTCTTTGAAGAAAATAAGAAACTTTTTCAGCAGCAAACTCCGAAACAAACTCTTCATTTCGAACTAAATCAAATAAAACATTTAACAACATAGCCCTTGCAGGAGTTAATTTGACTCTTTCTGATTTTAAAATTTCTTTTATTAAAGTATCAGGTTCATAAATAATAATTTTACAATTTAAGTTTTTTAAATATTTTTCCATAATAGATTTTACTTTCTTCCATTCAAGTCCACCTTGACCTGACCCCAAAGGAGGTATTGCAACAGAAGTAAACTTTTTTTCAGAAATTAATTTTACTAAATCTTTTAAGCCTTGTTCAATATAGTCATACTCTGAAGGTTTTTTCCAATCAGTTTTAGTTGGGAAGTTTAGAATAATTTTTTTTCCAAAAACTAGTGATTCTTCTTCAGTTAAAAATAATTCACCAATTTTTATTTGTTCAGTCTCACAAGCTTTTTTATATAATTTAAAATTATCAGGAAAATTTTTTTTAAATTGTAAAGCAATTCCTTTTCCCATGACTCCAACAGTGTTAACAGTGTTGACTAAAACCTGAGCATCGGTATCAAATAGATTTCCTTCTTTATATTCTATCATTTTAAAAGAACCATTCCCCACTCGTTTTTATCATATTTTCTGACACTCCAAAATCAATTAATTTTTTCATTGAATTTTGACCTGAAACTAAAAAATTTATTATAGCTGAATAGGAAATATCTCCGTGAACTAAAAATTCAGCTGCTTTTCTCCTTTTCAAATCTGTATCATTTTCATTTTTCCAGTATCGGCTGTTAATAGCATTCCAATCTAAAATTTCATTTATCTCACCCACGTCTTCAGAACTATAACATTGACTAAAACTATTTCTTGCATGCCCGTCAAAAAAAACATAATCTAAATTAACGGAAATAATTTTCTGAATAGATGAGACCGAGTAAACGATATTTTCTTTTGAAACTTGCTTAACTCCATTATGACCATTTTGAATTACATATAACATTGGCATTCTTGTCCCAAAATAAAAAGGAGTATATTCACTTATTTTTTTTCCATTACCCAAAATAATTTCGGTTCTGGTATTAATCAAACTGGAATCACCGATTGAAATATAATCTTTATTTCTATTTTCTGAATCAACATGAGTAATTCCATTTTTAAGAATATGAGGAATATTCTCAATATGTGTTAATCGAAATAAATATATTTCTTTTTCCACCCATCACAACCCCAACCTCGGAATCTCACCCACTAACTTCACCGTTTCCAAACTCACTGCTATCACTCTTTGAAAAAGCTCCAAGATATACTTTGGATTATTCTCTGTTTCGAGTGCATAGTCGTTTGCGTCATTTGTGATACCAGAATCTTTGTCTGTAGTTACCGCATAACGCTCCATTATCCATTCAAGAGCAGGTTTTCCGTTTACTATATATTTGTATGCTTCTAGTGGAATTTCAGATAGAGTGATAAACTCGTTGTAAACAACTCTAGACTTATCTTCTTTTTTTGCAAATTTCATTTTACGAACATAATAGTGGTCAGGCTTCGTGACTTTGCCGTGTTCAATTTTAACTGGATACAATTTTGCAGATTCATAGTTCAGATGAATTTTTGCAAGTTTGCGACCAATATCGGATAACGTCCAAAAATCGCTAACCGATACAGCACGAGGAATGCGAGGCAGCTCTTTAGAAAGATTGTCTTTATTAAATTAGAAACTTTAAACCGGTTATATATATGAATTGTTTGGTTTGTTTGAAAGTAAGTTTATCAAAACCAATTTTAAGAAGAATTTCTTTTAGTTCGTCTTCTCTATTCTCCCATTTTTGAAAAGGCTCTGCAATTATAACAACACCCATAATTTTTAGAATACGATATGCCTCATTAAGATAATCCTTATAATTTGATCCCATCAATGAAAGTGAAAAAACGGCAATGTCAATTGAGTTGTTTTCAAGGGGTAACTTAGAAATATCACAAGCTTTTACATTTGTATTAATCGCAACATGATCAAAAGCTAAAACTTTATTTGAAATTTCTTTTCGAAGTAAATCCTCTCCACAACCTAAATCTGCAACAATCATTTCTTTACGAGTAATCATCTTACCGATTTCTACATAAGGAATTTCTTTCCAATCTTTTCTTCGTTCTTTGTAAAGTGTATGGTAATAGTACCAGTCTTCTGGATTTTCTTTTAGTTTTGTGTTAGTTGTCTTAGAATTCGAGATACTCCAAATACGATTAAGTTCTGAGAAATCTCCTAACGTTCTAGAAAGTTGTTCAACTATTTCAGGACGGAGTGGAAAAATTAAATCCTTTCTCTGGATTATAAAGATTTTGCCGTCTCCAATTCTTTCTTTCCAATCTCGGAGTGCCTCTTGCGATTTTTTAAAAAGTGTATCTAGAGACGGAATTTTTTTTGAAGGAACGACTCCATCAATGGCAGCATCAGCAAGAGTTTTTTTATTTCTTATTAGATGAATTCTCTGCATATCCCAAGACCATTCTTTTTCTTCTAATTGAATATAGACTTGAGGAATTAGAATTTCTACTTCCCCGAACTTAGAGCCTTGCCTATAGATTCTTCCTTTTAACTGCGTATATTCTGAATCAGTCCAAGGGAGCGAAAGTATAATCATACGATTACATTTTTCTTGGAGTCCATCAACTCCAGTTCCAATGGGACGTGAACCAATGAGTATATCGATTTCTCCGTTCAGGAATTTGTTCTTAGCTAATTCTCTTTCTTCTAAAGATTCCTCACCAGTATAAGTTCCAAATTTGAAACCGCAGGATTTTACAAAGTCGATAATCGGTTCAATCATTCCAGTTGTATAATGAGTATATAAAATTACTCCTGATTGAAGATAATGATGAATTGCAGTCAATTTTTTAGGAAGTAAAATTTGTTCTGCTTTAATGTAATTGGTATTTGAAATAGAAAGTAATTCTTCAAGTAAATCTTTTCCATCTAATTTTAACTTTGGAGTATTCTCACCTGTTAATTCTTTTATTTGAATTTCATATTTCGGAATATATCTTAATCCATTTAGACTTAGATGTTTAAAGGCTTCAAGCGCATTCGCCAAGGTTTTCATTGTGTTAAAGTCTTTGTAGTCCTTGCCAGTCACCATTTCCAATAGAGACTTTGCTTCTGTGAGATTATTGATTACAGGAGTCGCACTCATTCCAAGAACATAAAGATTTTTATTCTCAGCAGCTCGACCGATAAGTCTCTTGATAGTTCCTCTACGAATACTTTCTTGTTTTTCTGTTCGCTGTTTTGCATTGTGAATTTCATCAATTGCAATAAAATCAATTTGGTTGTTATCCGTTAGGTCTTGAAATAGTTCTTCTGAATATCCTTGTTGGAATTTATCATAATTTAGAATTAGATAATTCTTATTTTTACGCATAAACTTTTGTCCTGATTTATATTGAGTAAATACCTTACTATCAGGATAGGCTTGCAAAATATTTTTACTCAATTGTTCAATTGTAGAATTTAGACCTATGAGAAGTGTAAGCCTTGCATCAACACTTCGACTACTCAATATAAACGAAAGAGTTTTCCCCGCACCCGTTCCCGACCAGTTGCCATAACGTTTATGCTTTAAGAGTCTAAAGACTGTTAACTTCTGCATGAGATTCGGCACATACGGAAATGAATATCCGTCAGGTGGTGAATACTTCAATACTTCGTTGTATTCATCAAAGAAATATTTTTGCAAAAGAGTGAAATTTATGCCACCGGTTTCTGTCTTAAACTTTTTAACAGAAAAATCTTTATTCAAAACTTGATTCCAAATCTTTCTCAGTTTATATTGAATCAAAAACTCAATCGTCTCCGCATCACAGGATGAAACCAAGTCATGGTCTAACACATGCAGATCTTCATTAGTATCGTTTAGCGAGAGTAATTTCTTTTTTTTGTTTTCTGCTTCGGCAGATTCATAACTTTCTTCATTAGCATTTATTTCAATATCTTCTGTTTCTACTTCGTCTTGGTTCCAGTCTTCTTCTTGTATTTCCTGATTCGATGATAGCTCTTCGAATTCTATGCTTTCAGTTTCTGTTTCTAATCTTTCTTTAAGTGCTTTTAGAGTATTTTCTTTGTTATCCTCATCCGTGAAGACTAAGTCTCTGAATGTTTCAGGTAGTCTGCCTTGGTTGATTATCATTTGTAACTCGACCGCATCCATTTGTAGAAGGTCTTGGTTTTCTATGGAGTGGAGGAATTCTAGGATTTTTGGTTTAGACCAGCCGAGGTTGCAAGTAGGGCAGCCTGTTCCACGTTTATGACTATCAGGTATTTGCAAAAACCCACCATGAATATTGCAAATAATTTTAACCGGAGTTCTTGCGTTTAAATATATTAATTCCGAATAATCGTATTTATCTCCATGTATTTTTCTAAAGTCTTTTATGACTTCATCTTTGGTTAATAACATTTTACCAAAACACTTAGAACATCCTTGTCCTGATTTATGATTTCCAGGTGTTTGTAAGAATTCTCCATGCTCCGGACAGATAATTATTACAACTTCTAAATTATTTGCATAGACGACTTTAGAATAATCGTATTTGTCCCCGTGAACTTTTTTGAAATCATGAATAACTTGTTCGAATGAGAGTTTTATATTTCCACTGCATACAGGACAGCCAGCACCTTTTTTATGAGCATAAGGCAACTGTTCAAACTTGCCATGTTTTTTACATATTATGATTACTTTCGAATCAGTATTCTCATACTCTACTTTTGAATAATCATATTTCTTTCCATGTACTTTTCTAAAATCTTTAATCACTTCGTCAGTAGTTAATTTTACTCTTCCTCCGCATTTAGCACAGCCTTTTCCACTTTTATGTTCACTAGGAGTCTGTGAAAATTTACCATGTTCCGGACAAATGATAGTAACGGGTGTCATTCCTTTAATATAATTTACTTTGGAATAATCGTATTTATTCCCATGAACTTTTTTAAATTCCAGAATAATTTCTTCTGTGGTTAATCCACGACCCGCACATTTTGGACAACCAACACCACTCCTATGATGACTAACTCTTTGTAAAAAATCTCCATGCTCTCGACAAATAATTAGAATAGGCTTTGTTGTGTTAATATAGCTTGCTTTCGAATAATCGTATTTATCTCCATGAATTTTCTTGAAGTCTTGAATAATTTCTTCTGTAGAAAATCCTCGACCAACACATTTAGGACAACCCACCCCGCTTTTATGCTTATTTGGTGTTAAAAGAAACTCACCATGTCTTTTACAAATAATTTCAACTTTAGTTATAGCGTTTTCATACTCAACTTTCGAATAATCATACTTATTCAAGTGAACTTTTTTGAAATCTTTTATTACATCTTGGGTGGTTAGTTTCATATTATCGAGAAATCATTTCTTGCTTGTTCAAAGTTAGATTCGATTTATAAGATTGAAGTTTATCAATGCCATCGGTTAAAGCTATTATAAATTGATTTAAACTTAAATTCTGAATTGGTTTATCCGAATTACCTTCAATTTTTAATTCGATGCCTTGTTTTAAATCCCGTAGAAATTCTAATTCAGTAAGAAGTTGACTTGCATTTCCATTATATCTATTTTTAAATAAATAGGATAAATACTGAATTTGTGGATTATCCAACTCAGTTATTACATTCAGGAATTCACTTGCATTGAAATAAGTAAAAATTGGAAATTCAGCATAAGTGTAATTCGGATTGTGATAGATTTCTAATTTAAACTGCTCAGGATTCTTTTCAATTAAGAATCCGAGTAATTTTTTTGCTTCTTCTTGATAGAAAGGCTTAGATTTTTTTTTAATTTGATATCTTAAGAATTTAAAGATTTTAAGAAAATCAGAATTATCCATTTGAAAACGAAGACCATAAAATCCACATGAGCTATTTGCTAGCCAATTTGGATCAGATAGATAACCCTTTTTACCCATTTCTAGAATGTAATATTTCATTTCTTTCATGACTTGCTCTTTATTTTTCTTTCCTGGAAAAAGATTATTCTCTAGTAAATATAAATACGTTTTTAAAATTTCCAAAAATATTTCTGGATTTTTTATTTCATGTGCTTTAATTTCATTTTCAATAATCGTAAACAGCTTTAAAAAGTCTTCATCTGAAATATCTCTGAAGCTTTGTAGCTTTTTCCAAGCAGGGGTATTTTCTTTAAAGAAATACTCAGACTGAAGTAATTCCTTTGTTATCGCTTCCTTATTCGGAATACCATTTACAAAAAAATAAACCCAATTTTCCACTGAAATAATTAAACTATTTGAACTAATAAATGAGACACCGTATTTTCCAAAAACGGTATAAGTATTTTCTTCATTTGATACAGTTTTGTTTTTTTGTTCATGAAAATTATCTATAAAATCCTTTTCCAGATTCCTTAATTTTTCTGGATTAAATCCTGCTTTAATTTCAAAGGAAAATATAAAAAATATTTGTATCAATTGTTGGATTAGATCATTCTTGCCCTTTACCTTATCATCTAAATGATTCCAAAAAATTCGCCAATCATAGAAAGTTTGCATTAGGATTCGAAGATTATCTTTTCCAAATGTGGTATATACTTCTTTTATTATATGAATATTATTTCTTATAACCGTATCTGGGAAACTGCCATTCTTCTCAGTATACTTTTTGATAAATGATTCTAGTGCTGAGTCAATATCTCCCTGAATACGAAAGGATTTACCAATTAATTTTTCTTTTATAATTTTGTATTTTGATTGATTCTGATTATTCTCGATCTTTGCTAAATGAGCATTATCCGCATTATTTTTCTGTTCAAAATCTTTTTGTAATTTCTCCGATTCATCAATTTCATCTTCATTAGCAATTATAATAACTCTTAATTTATTTTGCTCTACGTATTTATTTATATATCCAAGAGTTTCAGAAGGCGATAGCAAACATCTCTCTAGATCATCAAAGATAAGAGTTTTTGATACTATATTATCGAATAAATCAATGACGTTTACTTTTGGTATAGAAGCTTCAATTTTAGTTCCATCAAACATTCCTTCCTTGATATCGAAACCAAATTTGCTGATTCCTGAAAGTAAAACAGATGTTAATAGTTTCATTCCTTTAGATGCCATAACCGGATGTAAAACAGAAAAAATTTCAGAATCTATTTGCTCTGTCGATTTTAACCCATTCAATGATACATAGAGAAAAGAATCTTTTGTTTTTTCTTGCTTTTCTTCACGATAGTTTTCTATAAAATGAGTTTTTCCGCAACCCCAATTCCCAGTTAACATTACGGCAAAACCTGGCTCAATGTGGCTCACATAATCATCTAGAAACTGTTTTATATTTTCGTTACGTTTCATATTTTATTTATCTCATTCTGTAAAAATATTTGGACAATTTCTTCAAAATATTCTCCTTTTTCTCTTTCTGATTTTGCAGTACTTCTAAATACATCAAAAACAACGTCTAGCTCTTTACTCATATAACACCTTTATTCAATTCTAATTTATCATTCTAATTTTCTGCAAGACAAAATAGAGTAAATTTTGAATTAAAAATTTTGAATGTAAAATATTTTTTTTATGAATTTTTCATGTATTGCTTCACTAGACTGTAAATTTAATTATATTTTTTGGTTCATTTTGGTAAGCTTTCCAGATATCAAATTTTAACTGCATATTTAACCAACTTTCAGGAGAAGTATTTGCAGCTTTAGCAATTCTTATTGCTGTAGCTGGAGTCACAGAACATTTTCCATGTACTAATTCAGATAAAGCTTTTCTTGATATTCCTAAATTAATGCTAGCAGCAGTTATGCTAAGTTCAAGAGGTTTGATTTATCTTCAAATAATACTTCACCGGAATGAGTAGGTTTTCTTCTAATCAGAAATTCTTCTTTAATGATAATCTTTATAATCAACTAAAATTGCGTCAAGTTTTTCAAATTTAAATGCATACTTCCAAATTAGTCGTTGAAATAAATTAAGGACCATCTGGAAAATTCCAAAAAAAATTAACTTTATCTGATTGAGAATAAAAGTTCAAAATGGAAATAGAACCATTTTCAAACTCAATCTTTAAACCGAAACTTTGCTTTAGATGATAGTCAAATTCTAAATCTGCATTTTCTATATTTTTTAACACCATTGAACCAAATTGAAAAGTCCAAATTTCATTTTTATTTAAAGCATCAATTTTTGAAGTTACTAAAATATCTCCATTTTTTTGAAAATTAAATCTTGCTGGAACAGAAATAAAATTTTTAGGAATATTTTTTTCGGAATATAATAATCCACTATATTCACCATCAAGAAATTCTCTTTTTTGTAATTCATCAAAAGTAGTAGAATAATTTTGATTTAAATCTTCTAGTTTTACTTTAAAAAATGAAAGAAAAAAAATGTATAAGAAAATTAAAAATAAAACTAAAAAATTAAATAGAATAAAACCTAAAACAAAGTCT
The DNA here is from genome assembly GCA_013297885.1 of Leptospirales bacterium. Classification (GTDB taxonomy): domain Bacteria; phylum Spirochaetota; class Leptospiria; order Leptospirales; family Leptospiraceae; genus UBA2033. The sequence goes on from JAAFIR010000007.1 coordinate 13,086, forward strand.
ATTACTAAGCTCAAAAAATTAAATACTATTTAAAAGCAGTAACTTCGTTTAATTCATCAGCAGTGAGAATTTTTTCAATGTCCATTAAAATAATAAATCGATTATCTTTTTTTGCTACGCCTAATATATAATTTGAAGACATTCCTTTAACAGAAGGAGGAGGGGGGTCTATTTGATTTGGGGCAAAATGAACAACATGAGAAACTTTATCTACAATGATTCCAAGAGATTTATTTTGGATTTTAACTATGATAGCACGGTTGAGTTGAGAATCATTTGATTTTTTATTCATGATTTTTTTACTTAAATCAATCATATTTACAATTTTACCACGAATATCCATTAACCCAACAAAATAGTTTTGAGATTTTGGAACTTTGATTAAGTTTGTCACTTTAACAATTTCTTCAACATTGATAATTGAAATTGCATAATCTTCTTCACCAATAGTGAATGTAATGTATTGCTCACTTAAATGATTTTTTTCTTCAGCCATAAACCACCTAAAATCTAGTATATCCTAAGTAGAAATAATATCCACCACTAAATAAAAAACTTATCACTTTTATAAACATTGGATTTCTATTTCTAAACATCCAGTCTAAGACTCCGAAAAATACTCCCATAAATCCAAGTGCAAAACCTAATACAACCATATCAAAAAAATGAAGATAAATTGCAGTACATAATGAAACTCCAAGCAAAGTATCATAGATATCATCAAGAATTCTTAGTTTTAAATTTTTGTATAATGAATTGAGTTTTTCTTTAAGTGTTGGTTTTATTTTAACAGTTTCAATTGACTTTGAAGTTGAAATTTGATTTTCAGAATCTTCATTTTCATATTTTAACATTGGAGTTTTATTAATATCATAAACACCACCAATTGTTTCTAAAATATCTTCATCAGGGATTGCAGAAAAAATTTCTTTAAATGGAATAAATTTCTTTTTTAAAGAAGTATTCACTCCATTTAAAACATCTCTTTCACGAATAATAGTCCCATTTTTTATAGTAGTAGTGTAATTTCTTCCTTTTTCAAAAGAAATAGTTAAACCTAATCTAACTAAATTTTCATGGAAATTAAAATCAACTTGTAGTTCATCACCTGTGGGTGTTGTTGATCGAAATGATTTTGAAAATCCTTTAGGAAGAGTCTTATTCCTCTTCCAACTTGAACGGTAAACTTCAGTTCCTCGAATAAACATATAGTTTATTTTCGGAACTTTATTGAGTTTTTTTATTTAAAAAACGATTCTATTTACCTTTTTTCTTATGTCTGTTCGCTCTTCTTTTTTTCTTTCTCTTATGAGTAGCGATTTTTTTTCTTTTTCTTTTTTTACCAGATGGCATCCATAGACTCCTTTTTTAAAATTTATAATAAGTACTTTTCTAAATTTTTATTTTTTTTCAATTCAGCTAAAAGAAGTTTGATGTCTTTTACACCAGACTTATTAGTAACAAGTAATACATCGTCTTCTTCAACAAGAATTAGATTATCTACACCGAGAAAACAAACCAGTTCTTTTTTTGTAGAAGAAATATTACCTTTTGATTTAAAATAAAAAGCAGATTTTCCAACATGATTATTGGAATTGGAATCACCTTTTGTGACTCTCTCCAAGGATAACCAAGAACCAACATCATCCCATTCAAATTCAGCTTTAACCATTTTGATATTTCTACTTTTTTCCATAATAGCAGTGTCAATTGCATCTGATGGTAAAGTTTTAAAAGCATTTGAAAGTTCTCCAAAATTGGAAAATGGAAATTTTGATTTTAAAGGAGATAAAATTGCTGGTGCATGTTTTTCAAATTCAGATAAAATAAATTCGGTTCTCCATAAGAATATTCCTGGATTCCAAAAAAAATTTTTTCTTTTAATATATTTTTGTGCAAGTTTCATATCTGGTTTTTCAAAAAAAGCATTTACTGCAAAAGCTGATTTTTTTTGTTTTCCAGTTGAGATATAACCATATCCAATTTCTGGACGGTTTGGTTTAATTCCAAGTAACACCATTGAATCTTCTGCTTCTGAAATAGCAGTGTTCATTGTTGAAACAAAATCTTTAATTGGGTTTATATATGCGTCTGCAGATAAAACAACTTGTAGAGGATTACCAAATTTTTGTTGAAAGTAAAGTGAAGCAAGTGCAATGATTGGAGCAGTGTTTTTTCCTTCTGGTTCAATGATGAAATTTTTTTCAGGAAAAGATTTTTCTTGTTTAAGAATAGATTTTTTTAAATTTGCATTTGTTCCAATAAAAATTCTATCTAGTGTAGTGATAGTTAATGCTCTATCAATTGTTTCTTTTAGAAGAGTTTTATTGGAGTATACTTTTTGTAATTGTTTTGGAGTGTTGATTCTAGATCTAGGCCAGAATCTTTCACCTTTCCCACCAGCCATAATTAATACAACTGGTTTGTCACTTAAAACTTTTTTCATTCAGTAATAATGTCTTTTGGATCTTCTTGCATAAATCTGATTGGTTTAGCAGGAATGATGGTAGATACAGCGTGTTTATAAATTAATTGTTGTTTTGTTTCATTTTCAATGATGATGGTAAAATTATCAAAGCTGTAAACTTTTCCTTTTAATGGAACTCCATTGAGTAAATAAACTGTTAGCTCAATTTTTTCTTTTCGTGCTGTGTTCAAAATATGGTCTTGAATATTATTTTTAGCTGACATGTCTTAACCGCTTCTCTATTTTTTTTATTTCTGCAAGTGCAGAATTCCAATCTAACTTTTTTAAGAGAGTTACTTTTTTAAACCAAGTAATTTGCTTTTTAGCATAATTTCTATGGGATTGGGAGAACTCTTCTAAAAACACTTCCATAGTTTTTTTGCCGTTCATATAATCAAGTGCAAAATTAAATCCCAGAGATTTAAAAGCAGCCGAGGATTCTCCGTATTTTTCATAAATAAATTTTGCTTCTTCCAAAAAACCTGTCTCTATCATTTTTTTACATCTAGAATTTATTTTTTTGTATAATTCTTTTCTATCCAAATCTAAAAAAATTCCTATCAATTCACCTTGAAATTTTTCTAAAAAAGAATCCACTCTTTCATTTTGTATTTCAGACCAAAGTTTTCCACTTCCACAAATTTCCAAAGCTCTAGAAATTCTATATTCATCATTTTCAGAAATTAATTTAGTAGCTTCAAAATCTTTTTCTTTTAACAAATTCCATTTTTGGGTTTGGTTTAAATTTTTTATACTATTTTTTGTATCTTCGTTAATTTCTGTTACCGGAAACATTCCATATAGAAATGCTTTTAAATAAAAACCTGTTCCAGAAGTTAAAATAGGAATTTTATTTTTTAAAAAAATTTCATTTATGGACTGAAAAGCTAATTTTGCATAAATGCTTGCATTAATTTTTTCTTCAGGATCAAAAATTTCTGTTAAATGATGTATGAGATTTTTTTTTAATTCAGGAGTGGCTTGAGCAGAAGCTATTGGAATATTTTTATAAACTTGCCTAGAATCAAATGAAATGATTTCAAATAGGTTTGAATCTAGGTGTTCACAAATTTCAGTTTTACCACTGCCTGTTGGACCAGTAAGAAGGATAATAGTTTTTTCTATTCTCTTTCTTCTCCATTTTCAATTTCCTCATTTTCATCAACTTCTGCATCAGGATCTAAAAGCATGTCCTCTTCCCCAAGTCCTCTAGGAATGACGTTTTCATCTACAACATCAAATTCTGAAATCTTTGCTTTTATAATTTTTTGTTTCACAACAGGCTTAACATTTTGATCAGCACTACATTTTGGGCAAATTTTATCTTCTTTTCCAAAATCATAAAACTTAGTCCCGCAACTGTAACAAGTGAATTTTTTTCCAAGACCATTATTCTCTAAAGATAGTTTTTTGGTTTTAGGTTTTAACTCTGTCTTTTTTTCAGCAAGAACTTTTGTAACGGGCTTTTTTTTTGCTACCGTTTCTTTCTTATTGGTTTTTTTTATAGTTTCCTTCTTAGGCATAGAAAAAAGCATAAAATAAGTTTTAAAGAATTTTTACAAGTTGTTTTTTTTACTTTAGAATATTTTTTTTAAAAATCAATATAATTCGTTTTTTTGTTGATTTATTAATAATATTAAGCTTATTTTTAGAAGTATTTAAGGATTTTATTTTGAAAGCAAATCTACTGAAGTTTTTTCTTCTATTCCAATTATTACTTACTAATTGTAATGAAGTTGATAAAAAAAATTTATTTCCAATTTTAAGTTATATTTCAAGATTTAGAATTGATAGTCTTTTTTCAACTCTTCCAACTCCAATTCCTGCTCCAGTTCCTGTAACTCCAAGCCCAGTCACAATTTCCAACTATACGAATAATTTTTATTCAAGTGAAACCTTAGCACCAATTTTAATTCCAAAAGATAAGGTTTTAGAATTTAATTTTGGAGTAGAGATTTCGACTTGTGAAATTTTTCTAGGCACAACAAAACAAAATTTTACAATTGAATCAAATTCTTCAGTTACAAAATTTACTCCAAGTTCAGCTGGTTGGACTTTAGGAGTGGAAACAGCACAAGCACTTACATTTCAAAATTGTGTTTCAAAATCTGGAACAGCTATTATCACATCAAACCCGAACATCAATTTATATGTCGCAGAAAAAGTTATTTATGTAGATTCAGTTTTAGGAGTAGATACTAATTTAGGAACAACAGAAGCTCCAATGAAAACTATTTTAGCATCTCTCACATCAGCTTCAACTGGGTGTTTGGATAGATGTGCAATTGGTATCAAAGGTGGAGAATACCTAATTAGTGGAAGCATCACTATGCCACTGAATACTTCTATCTTTGGTGGATTTCATTCTACTGATTGGACAAAAAGAAGAGCTGATAAAACAATGCTATCGCCATACGATAGTATTTTGAAGGATACATCAGTGAATATCCCTTCTGCAAGTGCAACTATTACAAGTCCATATTCAACATTAAAATTTGTTTCTTATGTTGGATTGCAGAATAAATCCATTATTGATGGTGTTGTTGTAAATGGTCCAGTTTCTGCAACTGCTACTAGTTTTGTTGCTCCAATTGGATCTGTAAATTTACAGTCTGGTGCTGGATTTATTTTGAGAAATTCAATTTGTAATGATTTATCTGATTCAAATAATGTCACTTCTTCAGGTTTTTCTTCAGTTTCCAATTTTGGTACTATTCTTATAGACAATTCTATTCTCAAAGCTTCAACAACATCTGTGTCAATTTCAACTAGGTACGGTGTTAGATATAATATTTTTCATCTTGGAAGTGCAATTACTATTTCCAATTCAAATCTGGATTCAAGCATTTCTAGTGCAAGTGGTTCAGGATTTTTTTCTGAGGGAGGAACTAAAGCAGGAATGATTACCTTAACCAAAAATACAATCAAAGGTCCAGTTTCTAGTTTAGTAAATTCAATTGGTATTACTGCTGATTTTTCAACTTCTGGTGCAATGAGTATAACTGAAAACACAATTACTTCAGCAATAGGTACGGATTCATATGGAATTAATGCTGTAGATGGAAGTGGATTGATTATTTCTAAAAATAGTATTACCTCTGGCAATGGATCAACTTCTTCAAAAGGAATTTCAACTAATTCTTCAACTTCAAACTTTTCCATTACAGACAATACAATTACATCTGGAAGTGGTGGCACAAATGGTTCAACAGCAGTAATTCTTTTTCAATCAACTGGAACACATACAATTAGTAATAATGTACTTACTGGAGGTTCATGTGTTGCAAGTAATTGTATTAGCTCAGCCATTGAGACGAATAATCCAATGGATACAATTATAACAAATAATCAATTATCTTCTGGAGCATGTACTGGAGCAACCTGTACAACATCTGGGATCTATTTGAATTCAGCTGGGACACATACTATTTCAGGAAATACAATCAACAGTACTGGATCTTGTACAACAGCAAGTTGCATTGCGACAGGCATATTTAACGCTTCTGCAGGAATTATAACTTTAAATTCAACTGGAAATACAATTTCTTCAGGAACTTGTAGCGGAAATAATTGCACTACTTCTGGATTTTTTTCAAATGCAAATTCAGCAAGTGGATCTGGTTTTAATTTTACAAATAATAATATTACATCAGGAAATTGTACTGGAGCAACTTGCAATGCAAATGGAATTGCTTCCAACACTACAACTTCAGCTACTTTTAATTTTGACAATAACACAATCTCAAGTGGAACAGGGGTAAATACATGGGGAGCAAATATTTTGTTTGCTAGTACAAGTATATTTACAAATAATAATATAAATGTTGGAACAGCAACAACAGCTCAAACGGGATTTAGATTCGCTGGGGCATCGAGTTTAACCATGAATGGAAATACAATTCGCTCTGGAACTCTTGGTGTAAATCGCACAGCTTTTAGACGTGAACATCCATCTGGTGGTCCAACGGATATCCAAAGAAATACTTTTATAAATGAATCAAATGGAACAGGTACACCAATTGCTGTTGATTTAGCTCCAAATTCAAATCCAAATTATCGTTTTTGTAGCAATTTGATTGTCGGAGGTGGAAGAACAAATCCAGGGAACGCTTCCGGATTACAACTTGGTGTGTTAAATGGTGGTGCAATCATTATGGGCAATACAATAATTGGACCAACGATAGTTAGCGGAGGAATTGCATCACTTGTAAATTTTAATGGAATTTCAGGTTATACTGGATTACGAATTGATCAAAATATTTTATTTGGAAATGGTCCTTTAACAAATTGTATAAATGAAACCCCTGCAACTAATTATAACGGCACTCTCGCAAAAAATTCTTTTACAGCTTGTTCTTCAGTGTTTTACAGAAGAGGACCAGATTCACATGATACATTTTGTAGTGGGAATTTTGGTCGAGGTGGTTGTCCAGGTTCAGGTCTTCTTTCTAATCCAACTGGAAATGGCAATTTAATAAATACACCCATGTTTACAAATTTAGCTGGAAATAATTTCCGCTTAGATGCTTCAACTCACACAAATATTTTAAATGGTGCTGATGAATCAGCTTTTAACACAGCTTGCGGAAATTCACTGGACCGAGATGGAAATACTAGAACAGCAGGAACTGCAATAGGTGCTTATAGATAATTCTAATTTAAAACAGTCAAAAAGATATGAAACTTTTTTTATTTCTATTTACTTTGACAATTTTTTCAGAATCTAAAAATTTTGAAAAAAATAAATTCTATTTTGATTTTGGTTATGGAAACTTAAACACAAAAGTCTCAGATGCAGCAAGTGCTGAAACTTTTTCTACATTATATTTTTATTATGATTTGAATCCACTAATCCAGTCTCAAAATGAAGAAAGAAGAAATCTTGGACTATACAAACTTTCAGAATTTAAAGAATCAAAAATCATCAATAATCATACACGGTTTGGAATTGAATATGCAGTTTTTAAATATTTGGGAATTGGTTCTTCAATTAATAATAGCAATACAAAAGTTACAAATGTTTTACCGGGAGATTATTTAATTTTGTATTCACTTGGACTCACACCACCAAGTCCAAAAAATTCTCCACCAGAATTTTCAAACTACACAACTTTACTAAGAAGAGATTTGAATGCAAGAATCAGCACAATAGATTTGGAATTAAGTTTTCATTTTCCAATTTCCAATTTTGATTTTTATACAAGACTTGGATATGGAAAAATTTTAGAAGGTTCATTAAATCCTTCACAGGCTTATAAAACTTCTACAATATTTGGAACAAGATTTTTTTATTCAAAAATTTTTCTCAGTTTAGAATATTATAACGCAACAATAATTGGTGATTTAGGAAGATCTGGTTATGCAATTGAAAATGGTTTTCGTTTTGGATTTGGTTTATAAAATTTAGGACGAGTTTTTGCTTCGCCGAAAAGATGGCTGCAAAAATCAGGCTCTCGCTCTTGTCAAAAAATTTCATTCATAAATTTTTTGACATTGCTTCGATCCTTCTCGCATGGTTAAACCGTATTTAAAAAAGTTTTCCAATTCTAGCATTAGTGATTGAAGCGGTGTCAAAATTTTTTATATAAAAAATTTTGACAAGAGCAGAAAGCACGACTTTTGAGTTTAGAAAAAATAAAATTCTTTTATTCAAAAAAAATATATTCCTAAACTCAAAAGGAATGCTCAATCATACCAATTAATATTTTAATTTTACATTTTTAATTGATTAAATCCTAGTCTAAAACTCAGGAGTATTAAATGAATGAACCATTAAATTTTACAGTAAAATCTATTGAAGGTAAAGAAATCAATTTGAATTCATACAAAGGCAAAACTGTCTTAATAGTAAATGTTGCATCTAAATGTGGACTCACTCCACAATATGAAGGACTTGAATCAATTTACAAAAAATTCAACAGCAAAGGATTTGAAATTTTAGGATTTCCATCCAATGATTTTATGGGGCAAGAGCCTGGCACAGAAGAAGAAATTCAAAATTTTTGTTCTACAAAATACAACGTAACCTTCCCACTATTTTCAAAAGTAAAAGTCAAAGGTGATGAAAAGTCAGAGCTATACAAATACTTAACTTCTAAAGAAACTAATTCTGGTTTTGAAGGTGAAATTGAATGGAACTTTCAAAAATTTTTAGTAGATAAAAATGGTAAAGTAGTGAAACGTTATTCACCAAAATCTACTCCATCTGAAATTGAAAAAGAAATAGAATCTTTTTTATAGTTTAATAATTACTATCATTTGACAATACTATTGTTTGATGGTAGTAAATTCTAATTCTTTAAATGAATTTTATAAATAAAATAATTTTAAACAAGTACTTTCAGTATATTTTTTTGTTTAGAAAATATGTATTTGAAGCCAAAACAAATTATTACAATTTGTCCATGTACATTTTGAAGAATACTGACGAAACTTTACCAACTTATATCAGAAAACCAATTTTTATATTTAACGAAAAATTTTATTCAGAACAATCAGGAAATCGTTTTTTATTAAAATACAACACTCATCCAATTTCCTACTTAGCAGATGAAATTTTAATTCAGGGAAAAATAATTGAAGAAGAAAAAAATAAATCTAAAATATTTATTACCATAAGAATTCCTTTCCAAATTTATTTTATAAATTTAACTCTTTTAATTTTAAGTCTGTTTTGGATAAAATATAAATTTTTTGGAACTAAAAATTCATTTGAAAATAATTTTATAACGAGATCTTTTTTTGAGCTATTTATAGAATATGGATTATTCATTTTAATACTTTTATTTATTAAAATAATAAAATCCTTTTTTTCTTTCAAAAAAACTTTACATAAATTTCAAAACTTTTTTCCCGAAGAATTTGAAGTGAGAAAATTAGATTCAAATAAAAGTTAAGTATTTTTAAATTCTATCTTGCTTGTTCAAAACAGCTTATTTATTTTGAAAAAATGAAACGTTATTTTAAAATTATCAAACTAATTATTTTAGTTTTAATGATTCAATTTAGTTTTTCTTGTAAAAAGAAAACAGTTTATATAAATGAAATTGATGGAGTCGAAAGTGAAATTATATATAAAGAAAATCTTTTTAATCCATTTTCAAATCATATTAAAGAAAAAGGAAAACGTTATACTTTCGGCTCAGTTTTAGAAGTTGAAGCTGAAGTTGTGGAAAAATTTGATTCAAATTATTATAAAGTTATTTCTGATACAGAAAATGAATATATTAAAGAAGGAATTGTTGAAGATACTTTAAAAAAAATTTATCTTTCAATAACTCAAGCTGAAGGGGTAAATATTTATTTTGATCAAGAAAAAACAAAATTCAAAGTAAAAATTGATGATGAAACTAAATTAATTTTAAAAGCAAAATATCAGAAAGCGTATTCTGTTGAATATGCTGAGAATCAATTTGGTTATGTTGATATTGAATCAGTAACAGTTGGAATAGAAAAATCAAGTGAATATTACAGAGTAAACCCTAAATCAGGTTTGATTCTTAGAGAAAGAGCAGATCAAAATTCAAAAAAGTTAGATTTATTACCTCTTCATTTTGTTGGAAAAGTTATTTTAAAAGATAGCAGAGTTATGACAATTTCAAATAGACTTGGCTATTGGATTTACACTGACTATGAATCAAAAAAAGGTTGGATATTTTCTGGTTTTGTAAATTTACACAAAGATAAAAATTTTTTAACTAATTTTATTGATAAAAATGTTTCTATTTTAAACGAAACTTATATTGAGTCTGAAGTAAAACCAACTAAATCCTCACCAGATGGGACAAAAACATTTTTAGACTCCCAGTTAATAAAATATTTTTATAGTTTATTCGATATTTTAGAACGATCTGAATCAAAAGCTTTGCAAAAACCGATCTTAAAAAATGATAAAAATTTTGTTGAAGAGAAATTAAATGAAAGATATAGCTTTAGAAATATAATGAATAAATCAGAAAAAAATTGTGACCAAGATAATTATTTATCTATTATAGATAATTTAAATAAAATTGAACACAAAGGTCCAGAAATTTATTCAGAAAACATTCTCTACTACAAAAAAAATGTTCTAATAACCAGCATTCAGTATTGTTTATGTTGTTGTGGCTCTTGGGGTGAGAGGATTTATTTTTTTTTAGAAAATAAGATTCTTTATTATGATCTTTTTGGAATAACCACTCATGATGTTGAACAAAATTGTCACACAATCAGTTTAAAAAAAATGAAATATTCTGAAAAAGATAATTCAATTTATGTATATACTTTATTGCCTATTTGTGAAAAACTTTCTAATCCAAATAATAAAAACGAACCAACTACAAAATTATTTGATTATGAAACTGAAGTGTTTATAGTTCTTAAAATCAAAGAAAATGAATTAAAAACAATTCGTTATTATGATAAAAGTATTCCAAAAGAATATATCAAATCTTATGAAGAATCAGAATTTGTATTCCAAAAAAATCATACAAAATAAATAAAATTTTTCAATACTGGAAGCAAAGCGAGAGTGATTGAAGCGTTTCTTAAAACAGTGGGTCTCGACCCCAGGTCTGACCCACTGCTTTAAGAAGTAGCATAGCTTGGCTTGGTGCTTCAAAGAAGCAGGGGGGTCATAACACGGTTTTTCGTAAATGAAGAATTAAAAATTAAAAATGCTTTTTCAAATTTTTAATTCCAAATTTTTAATTCTTCATTTTTTCTGCAGAGCAGAAAAGAAAAACTCGCCCAAAAAACAAAAATAAATTTCTATTTCCAAATCAGCTTTTTAGGAAAAAATGGTAAATAGTTTTTATATATTTAAAATTATTTTTACTATCATGAAACGATACTATCGTGAAACATGAGTATAAGGAGTAAGTTATGGAAAAAGCTGTTATTTTAGATGGTGCAAGAACCGCATTTGGAAGTTTTGGCGGAACCCTAAAAGATATTTCTGCTGTGGATATGGGTGTTATCGTTTCCAAAAAAGCAATTGAAAAATCAGGTGTAAACGCTTCTGAGATTGGAGAAAGCATTTTTGGTAATGTGGTTCCAGCTGGTAAAGATGCAATTTATTTGGCACGTCATATTGGTTTAAAATCTGGTCTCACTGTTGAAACTCCTGCACTAACGATAAATCGACTTTGTGGCTCAGGTCTTGAAGCAATTATTCTTGCAGCAAAAAAGATTTATCTAAATGAATCATCTCTTGTTCTCGCTGGTGGTTCAGAATCAATGAGTCAAGCACCATATGTGGTTCGCAATGCGAGATGGGGTGTAAAATATGGTGCAACTGAATTTGAAGATAGTTTAGCCCAAGGTTTAACAGATATGTATGTCGAGCTCCCAATGGGAATGACTGCAGAAAATTTAGCAACTCAATATTCCATTTCACGTGAAGAGCAAGATTCTTGGGCGGGCATTTCACAAGAGCGTGCTGAAAAAGCAACTAAAGATGGAACTCTTAATAACGAAATTACAGCAGTTACAATTGCCGGAAAAACTCCAATTGTATTTGATAAAGATGAATTTATTCGTGGAGCTGCTTCCAAAGATAAAATGGGAACACTCAAACCTGCATTTAAAAAAGACGGATCAGTTACAGCTGGAAATGCTTCTGGTATAAATGATGGTGCTGCTGCTGTTGTTGTGGCTAATGAAAGTTATGCGAAGAAAATTGGCAAGTCTCCCCTCGCAGTTATAAAAGCATATGGTCATTCGGGTTGTGATCCTGCAAAAATGGGAATTGGTCCTGCTCTTGCAATTCCAAATGCACTAAAAGCATGTGGATTAGATTTAAAAGACATTGGACTTTTTGAAATCAATGAAGCATTTGCAGCACAATATTTAGCTGTTGCAAAAGAACTCAAACTCAATCCAGAAATTACAAATGTAAACGGTGGTGCAATTGCAATTGGTCATCCACTTGGAGCATCTGGAACAAGAGTAACATTGACACTTGCTTACGAAATGAATCGAAGAAAAGTAAAATATGGAATTGCATCTCTTTGTATTGGTGGTGGACAAGGAATTGCAATTATATTAGAAAATCCTAATATATGATTAATATAGACAATGTCAAAATCGAAAACAACATCATCCTTTCTCCAATGGCTGGTGTTTCAGATTCTCCTTACAGACAAATTTGTAGGGAGATGGGTTCTGGTTTTGCCTATACTGAATTTGTTAGCACTGACGGAATTAGTCATCATTCCAAAAAATCAATTGATCTATTTCGATTTCAAGAAATGGAACGTCCCATTTTTTTTCAAATATTTGGAAACAAATGCGAAGTCATCACTGAAGCTTGTAAAATCATTGAAGACTTAAATCCAGATGTGATTGATCTGAACATGGGTTGTTCTGTTGCAAAAGTTGCACATAAAGGCTCAGGGGCAGGTCTTCTTCGCAATCCACCTTATGTGGGAAAAATTATTGAGTCGATGAAAAAATCTGTAAAAGTTCCAATCACTGCAAAAATTAGAATTGGGTGGGATCACCAAAGTTTAAATTATAAAGAAATTGTTCATGTGCTACAAGAGTCTGGTGTGTCTTGCATCTCAGTTCATGGACGCACAAAATCAATGGCATATACTGGAGTTGCAGACTGGAACATTATTTCTGAAATCAAATCATTTGCAAAAGTTCCAATTTTTGGAAACGGGGATATTCAATCTTTTGCGGAAGCAAAAAAAAGAATTGCTGAATCAAAAGTTGACGGTGTGTTAATTGGTAGAGCAGCAATTGGAAATCCATGGATTTTTTCTGATATTGACAAATCCACTTTAAGTTTTTTTGAAATTAAAGAAATGATTTTAAGACATCTTGCATTGATGACTAGTTTTTATGGTGAACAATTCGGAGTGGTATTATTTAGAAAACATGTTTCCAAATACTTAAAAAATTTCCGTGGAGTTTCTGAACTACGTCACAAACTAGTCACTTCTGAAAATTTAGAAATTTTTCTAAATCATTTACATCAATTTGACCCTGATGGATTTAGTTTTCAAACTGAACAAGAAACTGAAAATTTATCTTGCGAAACTTATGTAGGTGTTTAGTAGCAATTTAAATGCTTCAAATCACTGACTGTATTTATATCCAAGAAAACAAAGAAAAAATTTTTGAAGAATTTGAAAAAATTGTTTTGGAATTATTACCAAAATACAATGCAAAAATTTTATTCAGAATAAAACCGAACAAAGAACAAATCATCCAAACTGAAATTGGAATTCCATTTGAAATTCATATTTTAGAATTTCAATCTGAACAAGATTTTGAAAATTTCAAACAAGATGAAACTAGAAAAAAATTTATTTATTTAAAAAATGATTCTGTTAAAAGTAATTTAACTTTGGTCAGCAAAAGTTAATAAAAAATTTATTGACAATTTGATTCTAAAAATAAAAAAGTTATGCTTAGAATTTTCCAATATGCTAAATAAATAATGGAAATTTTCTTCAGGAGAAAAATATGTTTAAAAAAATCTGCTTTATTCTACCATTTATCGTTTTTAGTTTAGCTAGTGGTTTATTTTCAGTTAACTTAAAAAAAATCGCTAGTTTTGATAGTGTAAAAATTTTAGATAAAATGACTGATAGTAGTAGAGACATGAATAATCTTTACTTTGACAATGGAAAAAGAATTTTAGTCGGGCGAGATTTTGGATACCCTGAGAATTATAGATTTTATTTAATAAAGAACCCTGTAATGAATAATACTGTTTTAAAAACTCCAATAGAAATTAAAGAATTTGAAGAAATTAGTTTTTCATTTAATCAATTTTGTTCATTAGCTAAAAAAGAAAATAATTACAATTGTGAAAAAGACAAACCAAAAGGTGGAATGTATATTGGACCTGAACTTTGGTATTTGAATTCAGAACAAGGATTTGCAATTTTAGTTTTATCAATTAATTCAAAAGATGGATATCATAGATACCTTGCAAAGTTAGATTTAAAAAGCAAAGAGATAACGGAAATAAAAAAAATTCAAGTAGACCCTAACTTTGGTTTAGCTTATACAAACGAGGGTGATTTTCAGAAAGATGCAATCCAATGGTTTTCAGATTTAGATGGAAGACTATTTAGAATCAACTTTCCTGAAATGGAATTCACTGAAAATGTAGCTTGTAGTGAAAAGTTAAAAAAAATTAAACTAGACCAAACCACTAAAAGAGAAGCTGAACAAAAAAGAACAGGTGAAAGTTTGGTTCGATTACCAAACCTCAGAACAACTCCTTTTATTTCAGCAGATGAAAAATTTGTTCTTATGTTTGATTATTCAGATATCGAAGACGGGCATAATAACAATCCAATTGGTTTAGCATATTATTGTGAATTAGAAACAGGTAAGATGGAAACTTTTCCAGGGCAACATACAGTTTATGCTACAACTATGACAGTTCCCGGAAAAATTATTTATTATGCAAACCAAAGAGGTGAATACTATATACTGGATATGGCATCAAAAAAACTGACTAAAGAAGTTAAAAGTAAAACCTCAGGTGATAGAATAGTTATTTTTGAAGATTCAGCAATTGTTTATGAAGATGATTATGCTTGGGTAGAAGCTAGAAAACTTTCTGATATAAAAAAAGTAAAATCCTATTCTATGTATTCAATGGAAAAAATAAAAAATAATTATACTAGTAAAATTACAATAAATCCACAAACTTCAACTTTCTTATTTGCAAATTATGAAGGTAATTTTGAATCACCGATTAAAATGAAATTGTTTATTTACAAGATGTCATCAAAATAAATTAATCTTTTTTCTTTTGTTTTACAATTCCAAAAATTGGAACATGGCTTGATGTTTCAATTGTTTGGATATTTAGCAAAGTCACAAAATCTTCTTTTAAAGCTTGAAAAAAACTGGTTTTGCTTGGTCCAAGAGCTGGCATAATTTCAGTTCCTCTAAGTGTTTCAATGCTATCTTCAGTGTTATCCAATTTAATTGCGTTATATGAGTTTGTTTGTTTATAGGAAGCTGGACTAATTTCTACAGGTTTTTCATCATTAAAAATGGGCAGCTCAATTTTTTGAAAAGTTTCATAACTATGAGGAACAATTTTTAACTGGCCATTTGTTGTAATGCATTTTACATCTGCTTCATGTTTACAATAATAACATCTTACAGTAAAAATTTCTGACTTGGCTTTAGATGCCAATTTTGACTTTTTTTTACAACTTGGGCATTCAAATGTAATTTCAGTCAAAGGGGAAGTCATATTTGTCATTAAAAAACCTGCTCTTAAATTTTTCGAGCAGGATATTTGAAATTAAAAATTCGTAAAGACATTTTTATTTTAAAAGACCTAATTTTTTTGCAATTGCATAAAAATTAGTTCCCCAGCCTACACCTAAGAAGTTTTTTGCTGGAAACATTTCTTCAGTAGTAGGATCCCAAAAGTCTTTTAGAAAAGCTTCAGTTGATGTTTCTTTACCAATTGGTAAACCCCAAAAATTATCTTTCTCTTTTTCTTGCATTCTTAAACTCCTAACTTTAATTTAATTTAATCCTAAAAAATTTCAAGATTTTTTTAATCTAATTTTTATATTATTTTTTTGGCGAATTTTTTTATTGTAGTTTACACAAAGGCTAGTAAACTACAATAAAAAAACCGGGCTTTTCGTTCCAATCTTTGTTCGTTCCTCACAAAGGATTTACACTTCAATCCCTTTTCGCAAGTTTAGTAGAAATTTCTTTCTAAAAATTAAATACTTCGAATCGCTAAAAAAACATAATAAATTCTGATTGAAAAAAAAAGGATTATGTCCGATAATAAAATTATGGATCCAAAAGAAAGAGCTAGTTTAATTCGAGAAGGCAATGCTGCATTTAATTCAAAAGATTATTATAAAGCAAAAGAATTATTTCTCAAAGCAGATTATAAAGATGGTTTGATTCGGCTTGGTGATTATTACATGTATGATAAAAATATGCCGATCTTGGCTTATGGTTATTATAAAAAAGCTGGATATGCAAAAAAAATTGATGAAATTTTCCAAAGAATGATTTATGCACTTTCAGTTTGGATTGGTCGTGATAAATTTAAAACACCTGAAGCGACTGAAAATAATGAACTGGACCCTAACGATTTTGTCGTTCATCCAATTTTAAAACAAAAAGCTTTGGATATTTTAAAAAATTCTCGTTGATTTAAAATTACCAGACTGTATCTTCCAAAACTTTTTGGAACTATCTTTATTTTATTTGCTGAAAAAGCTAAAGTGGAAGCAACTTCAATTGCAAATTCCAATTTTGTTTTATCCGATGATACTTTTGCCAATTTCAGATTTTACATCCGCAAGTTTTTTTACTAGTGGATTTTCTTTGATCATGATTTGCCTAAAGAATTTAATTTTGCTTCCACAGTTTTTTTCATTTCTTCAAAACCTTTTTTTCCAAGTAAAGCAAACATATTATTTTTATAATCTTCAACTCCTGGTTGATCAAATGGATTTACGCCAAGCATATAACCAGACACACCACAAGCATATTCAAAAAAATAAACTAGCTCACCTAAAGTGGCAGGATTTAATTTTGGAATTAGGATTTCAATATTTGGAACACCGCCTTCATAATGGGCAAGTAAAGTTCCTTCAATTGCTTTTGAATTGATATAAGATAAATTTTTTCCAGAAATATAATTCAGTCCATCTGGATCTCCAGGAAATTCTTTAACATCTAAATTTTGATTTGCAGATTCAACACGAATTACTGTTTCAAAAATTTCTCGAAGTCCATCTTGGATGTATTGTCCCATTGAATGAAGATCAGTTGTAAAATTTACACCAGCAGGAAAAATTCCTTTTTTTTCTTTGCCTTCACTTTCACCAAAAAGTTGTTTCCACCATTCTGTAAAGTATTGAAGTTTTGGATTGTAGTTTACAAGAAGCTCAATTTTTTTTCCAGACTGATAAAGAGTATTTCGTAAAGATGCATAATACAAAGATAAATTTTTCTCAGGATTTTTTGTACTTTCAATAAAATTCTGCATTTCCACTGCACCAGAAATAAATTCTTCGATATTAATTCCAGCAGCTGAAATTGGAAGTAAACCAACTGGAGTGAGAACTGAAAATCTTCCTCCCACATCATCTAGAATCACAAAACTAGTTAAGCCAAATTCATCGGCTAATTTTTTTAACGCACCTTTGGCTTTATCAGTGGTTGCAAAAATTCTTTCGTTTAACTTTGATTTGCCGTATTTTCTTTCCACTAAAGACAAGATGGAGCGAAATGCAAGAGCTGGTTCAGTTGTTGTGCCTGATTTGGAAATTACGTTTACTGAAAAATCTTTGTCTTCTAAAAAATCCAAAAGCTCTTTGTGGTAATCAGAATCAATATGATGACCTGCATAAATAATTTTTGGACTTCCTGATCTCTGAAAGTTTGAAAACGAATTTATATTTGCTTCGATTATTGCTCTTGCACCAAGATAAGACCCACCAATTCCAATCACAACTAAATATTCTGAACTAGATTTGATTTGTTTGGATACTTGTAAAACTTTTTCAATTTCAGATTTGGAAATCGATTTTGGTAAATTAACCCAACCTAAAAACTCAGAGCCTTTTCCAGATTTTGAATCTAATAATTCTCTCGCAGCTAAAGATTTTTTTAAGTTTGATTCTAATTGGTTCGCAGGAAAAAAAGAGTTTAAAAATTTTGTTTGAATTTTAATAGATGGCATATAATCCTCAAACTAGAAATATTCTTTTTAGTTATATAAAAGTCTATTAAAAAATATTTGATCAAAAAAAATAGTTTCTATCATTTTTTTTTCAACACTTTATGGACAAAAAAAAAGCAACCCAAAATGAGTTGCTTTCTTTTATTTTACTTTGAAAAAAGTTTTAGATTGCTGCTGAGCCTCTTTCACCGTTTCTGATTCTGATTACTTCTTCGATTGGCATTACAAAAATTTTTCCGTCACCAATTTTACCTTCACCAGTTTTTGCAGATTTTAAAATTGCATCAACTGTAGGTTTTACAAAATCATCATTTACAACAATTTCTAATCTTACTTTTCTTAAAAGGTTAACTTGGTATTCGTGTCCTCTGAATACTTCTGTTTTGCCTTTTTGTTGTCCGTAACCTTGCACATCACTTACTGTTAAACGATAAATTTCATTTTTAGTAAGCTCCGCTTTTACTTCTTCTAATTTATGTGGTTGAATAATTGCTACAACTAATTTCATTTAAATCTCCTTATATCCCGTAACCATTCTCGCCATGAATCTCTTGGTCAAGACCATTAATTTCTTTTTCTTCTTCAATTCTAAAACCAATAGATTTTTCAATGAGGAATGCTAAAATGTATGAAACCACAAAAGAGTAAAGACCAGTTGCAATAACTGAAATTACTTGAACTTTAATTTGCATTCCACGAGTAACACCTTCAGCAAGTGATAATGCAAAAACACCTGTTAGAATTGCACCAAAAGCACCACCAATTCCATGAACACCAAATGCATCAAGTGTATCATCGTAACCAAGTTTGCCTTTTAATAAAATTGCACCATAACATAGTGGAGATACTAATAGACCCATTATGATTGCAGCTTTAGCATCTACAAAACCTGATGCAGGAGTAATAACAACTAAACCAGCTACGATACCAGAAGCAGCACCAAGTGCAGTTGCTCTTTTGGTATGAATCCATTCAATTAACAACCATGAAGCACCGGCAGCAGCAGGAGCAACTAAAGTTACAACAAACGCTCTTGCAGCAAGACCATTAATTGCAAGTCCTGAACCAGCATTAAAACCAAACCAACCAAACCATAATAGACCAGAACCTAGTAAAGTGTAAGTCATATTGTTTGGATGAGTGAGTGATCCTGGATCACCTTTTCTTTTTCCAATTACTAATGCACATGCAAGACCAGCAATACCAGAAATTAAATGTACCACTGTTCCACCAGCAAAGTCAAGTGCACCTTCTTTAAGCAACCAACCATCAGCTGCCCAAACCCAATGAGCGACTGGATCATAAACTAGAGTTGCCCATAAGAAAATAAATACTACATATCCAGAAAGTTTAATTCTTTCAGCAATTGCACCAGAAATAAGTGCCGGAGTAATTAAAGCAAACATACCTTGAAATAAAAAATGCACAAATTTAGGAATTGTTCCTTCAAGAGTGTCAACATCGATTCCATTTAAAAAAGCTAAACTAAAATCACCGTAATATGGATTTGAACCAGAAAAAGCAAAACTATATCCAAAAATTGTCCATTGAAGCGTGAGGACAATGATTGCAATAAAACTATGCATCATAGTAGATAATACGTTTTTAGATTTTACAATACCGCCGTAAAATAAGGCTAGCCCTGGAATCATAAAAAATACTAAAGCAGAAGATACAATTAACCAAGTTGTATCAGCTTTGTCTAATGTTGGAGTAGGAGCTGCTGCAGGAGCTGGTGTCCCTGGCGCATCTTCACCGAATAAAATATTTGGAATTAGCACAAACATAACCATGAGTAGTGTGCTAAATAGAGTCTTTTTTTGAAACATTAAGTCCCCCTAAAATCGTACTTTTAAAATTATATGTTAGACTATATTTAGCAATTATTGTGCCAAAAATTATAAATTAGTTGAGTAAATTTCAATAATTTTTTTTTCAATTTGATTTAAATCAGCTAATTTTCCTTTACCTTCATCCCCACAAATCACAATTCCTTCTGTTGGGTCTAGAATTATAACTCCATCTTTTTGAAGAGTTTGAAGATTTCGCTGAACTGCCTTATTATTGTACATTCCGGGGTTCATTGCAGGAGCAATTATAACAGGAGAAGTATTTGCTAGGTAAGTAGAGCTGACTAAATCATCTGCAATTCCATTTGCAAATTTTCCTATTGAATTGGCTGAAGCAGGAACAATAGCTAGTACAGCTGCCAAATTTTTCATTTCAATATGAGCCATTCCATGATCATATTCATTTATTCTAACTTCACGACCAGTCAAAGCTTCAAATGTGATTTTACCAACAAACTCAGTTGCATTTTTAGTCATGATAACTTGAACAGGAAAATTTTGTTTTACTAGACTTCTAACTAATTCACAAGTTTTAAATGCTGCAATGCTTCCAGTGACAGCAATTAAAATTAATTTTTCAGACTTCATTTGTTTTAGCTGATTCAGTGTGATTTCTAACAAACCGAACTTGTAAAATTTTATTACCTTGCATTTTTACTACAGTAAGTGTGCCTTTATTTGTTGAAATTTTTGAACCTACATTTGGCATATCTTCATGTTTTTCTAAAAAGAAACCTGCAATAGTTCTAACATCTTCCATATTTTTAAGTTCAGATTCATCTATAATATCTTCTAATTCATCTAGTTCTGTTTCTCCATCTAGATTGTAAGTATCAATGTTTATATCATTTAATGCTTCTAAGTTCACATCAGTTTCATCGTGAATTGGACCTAAGACTTCTTCAATAATATCATCTAATGTTAAAAGCCCAGCAACTCCACCATATTCATCAACAACAATCGCCATATGTTGTTTATGCTTTCTAAGTTTTTGTAAAATTTTTTCAATAGACAAACTTTCAGGAACAAATACCGGAGCTTGCATAATCGATTTTACAGTTGCAGTTTTATTTTTTTGATTTCTAGAAAGCCATTCGATAACAGCTTGAACATGAATGACTCCAATAATTTTATCAGTTGTTTTGTTGTAGACAGGGTAACGTGAAAAATGATTTTTAGCAATCACAGGAAGAATATCTTTAATTTTTTCTTCTACAGAAAAACCAATGATGCTCAAACGATGTGTCATTACTTCTTTTGCTTCATGTTCAGAAAATTCAAAAGTGTTCTGAATAATTTTTAATTCTTCATTATCAAGACTTGAATGTTTTGTGTGTTCCTGTAAAAGGATCATCAACTCTTCAGCAGAATGTACAAATTTATGATTTAAATTATTCAATTTAAATGCTTTCATAAATTTATTTGTAAATGCATTCATAAAAAAAGTAATTGGATAAAATAAATAATAAAAAAATAAAAGTGGAACAGATGAATTCAGTGCTACTACTTCAGTGGATTGAATTGCGATAGTTTTTGGTATTAATTCACCTAATGAAATATGTAAAAAAGTAATTAATATAAATGAAATTGTGATGGAAATTCCATGTAGGTTTGATTGGCTCATATCCAAATTTAAAAATGTTGCAAGTTCTAACATTTGTTGAGCTACAAACTTTTCACCTAACCAACCTAGTAAAAGACTGGCAATTGTAATTCCAACTTGGCAAACAGACAACATATCGTTTAGTCTTGCCACAACAGATTTTGTAGTGTTTGCTAAAGGTTTATTCTCTTTGATTAATTCTTCTAAACGAGATGGACGGAGAGAAACCAAAGCAAATTCACTTGCTACAAAAAAACCATTAATTGCTACTAAAAATAAAATAATAAAAATTTCGATGAAAGCCATGTTAGATTAAATTGGAAAAGATTAAAAATAGTATCGTGGGCATATATTTTAAATTAAAAAAAGTTACAATCTCTCTTAAAATGAATTTTAATACAAGTTAAATTAAATGACTTAGAATTTCAAGTATAATTGAAATGTTTTTTTATAGTTTAAAGTTTATTTTCTTAACTAGAAATTTTATTTCAATTTTGTAATATAGTAATTAGTTACATTACAAATAACTATTTAAAACTATGTAAGATTTGAAAATATAAATTTCTTAAAAGCTGTAGACCAAGCAAAAGGGATTGAAGCGGAAATCCTTTTGTCTTCTTAGAATATTTATTTAGCAAAATAGATTCCAAAAGATTGAAGTGGAAAGCCCGGTTTTTGCAAAGCAAAAATTTGCCAAAAAAACTTTACATCCTGTCCATTATAAATATCTAATATATTAGAGGTGATTTGTGGAACAAGAACTAGTTAAAGAATACTACAAAGCAGATAATTTTCCAAAAGGTTTAACCAAAAAAGTGGTTGAGTCCATTTCTCATATAAAAAACGAACCCTCTTGGCTTACTGAATTTCGACTTAAAGCTTTTGAAGTTTATGAATCCAAACCATTTCCTTCTTGGGGTTTTTTTCCAGAATTTAATGTGGATATTGATTCTTATACACATTATGTTGGATCAAACCAATCCAAAAAAAAATCATGGGATGATGTGGATCCTGAAGTGATGCGCAGTTTTGAAAAACTTGGAATTCCAGAACACGAAAGAAAATTTTTAGCAGGCATTGAAGCGATGAACGATTCAGAAACAGTTTATGCAAATGTAAAAAAAGAACTCACTGATCTTGGAATTATTTTTTGTGACATCGACACAGCTATAAAAGAATATCCAGAAATTGTAAAAAAATATTTAGGAACAGTTGTCACAATTGGAGACAATAAATTTTCTGCTTTAAATTCATGTGTGTTCAGCGGTGGATCATTTGCATATTGCCCAAAAGGTGTAAAAACTCCAATGCCTCTTCAAGCATATTTTAAAGTTACTGCAGCTTCAAGTGGACAATATGAAAGAACACTTCTAATTGCAGACGATGATTCTGAAATTGAATATTCAGAGGGTTGTAGTTCTGTTCAAGACAAAGGCACAAATTTTCACACAGCAGTTGTAGAATTAATTTCTCATCGCAACGCAAAAATCAATTATACCACAATTCAAAATTGGAAAAAAAATATGTACAACTGGACTGTTAAACGTGGGATTTGTTATGAAGGAGCTCACATTACTTGGACAGATTGCAACATTGGTGCAAATACAGTTAAATATCCGGGAATTGTTTTAAAAGGCGACAACTCAACTGGTTCTGTTTTATCTCTGGCATTTGCTGGACATGGACAAATCCAAGATACTGGTGCAAGAATCATTCATGTAGGAAAAAATACTCGCAGCAATATTTTAGCAAAAGGTGTTTCACTTGACGGTGGGGTAAATTCTTATCGTGGACTAGTAAAATTTGAAACATCTTCTGAAAATTCTTTTTCTCATATCAAATGTGATGGACTAATGATGGACAATATTTCTCAGTCACATGCTTATCCATACAACGATGTTTCCGGATCTCACGGAGCTTTAAACTATGAAGCTACTGTTTCAAAAATTGACGAAGACCAATTATTTTATCTTCAAACAAGAGGTCTCTCAGAAGACGATGCAAAACTTTTAATTGTAAATGGATTTTGTGAATCTGTTGTAAAAGAATTAAATGTTGAATATTCTGCTGAAATGTCCAAATTAATCAAAATGATTTTAGAAGATGGAAAAGTAATTTCAGAAAAATAATTTTTTTTAGGGCGAATTTTTAAAGTAGGCAAAAATAATTTAGATAAAAAAATCTATTTGTCCAATACCTACTTTAAAAAACAAGCTCTCGCTTTGGTCAAAAAATTTCATAAACGAAATTTTTTGACCCCGCTTCGATCTTTTTCGCTTGTGAATAAAATAATTTCTTCTATAAGAATCACCGTTTAATCACTGTTAAATTATCTTTACTTAAAAAAGATGAATTTAAAGAATTAATTTAGGATATTTTATGAGATATTTAATTTTATTTATTTTTATCATTTCTTTATCTGCTCAGGAAGAATTAAAAACTCCAAAAGAAACAAAACAAGCAAAAGAAACTAAATTTTCTAATGAACAAAAATTAGAAGATACAATTAAAAGACTTGAAGAGCTTGAAAAAGATTTAAAATCACAAAAAGAAGAAATGGAAACTTTAAAGCAAAAATCAGAAATCCCCTTTAGCCCAAATTTAAAATACATCAGTCCAATGAAAAAAAATGGAGTGAGTCCTGAATACTTAAGAAACATTTTATTGGAACCAGAAATGATGGGAAAGTATTCTAAAAATGACTCTTTGTGGATAAATGATATTATGCGAATGGGAGTTCAAGTGAGACCAAGAGCTGAATTCAGAGAAAACACTGATTTTAATTCAAAAACTGATGATAGAATTTCTAGACAAAGTTTAGCAACCGGGGTTTGGTTTTTAATTGACCCACATCCAAATATAACAGGAAAAGTTACCATTCAAGATTCTCGCCTTTTTGGTGGAGCAAGTGCGGCTCAGGCAGGGGATGATAGAAAATATTATTTTGATGCAACAGGAAATACCATTAACCCACAAACTTTTTCAGCAAATTCCAATTGCCCTAGCAATACACAAATCACAAATTCCAATTTTAATACTTGTTTGTCACCTTCAGAAAAAAATTCTACTTCTGTGAGAAGTCCCATTTCAATAAGAGAAGCATTTGTAGATTTTAAAAATATATTTACTAATTTTAGAATTAGATTAGGAAGACAAATTTTGGCTTACGGAGACCAAAGAATTATAGGTGGAGCGAATTGGTTACAAAATGGTCTATCATTCGATGGTGTGAGATTTTCATATGAACATTCTAGATTTAATGCAGATGCTTTTGGAATAAAATTTGCTTCAGGTCAAAATTATTTTGGTCAATCTGAAGCACCAAATGGAATTCTCACAGGGAAAGGAAGATTAAATGGTTCAATTGACGATGCTTATTTAGCAGGAACTTATAACACATTAAAACTTCCTGAACTTGGTTTTAATTTAGATTTATATTCGATTGCTCAATTAAAAAAATGGGTTCCGTCATCTTCACCTAACTACAATTTGCCGATTGCAATAACCTATCCTGAAGATCGCTCAAAACAAAAAGATGAATTGTATACAACAGGTTTTAGATTTACTAATAGAACCAAAGCAAATTCACTTCCTGATGAAAAATCATTTGATTGGACTGTAGAATCTGCTTTTCAATCTGGAGACACTGGTCAAAAAAATGGTGCAAGTTGGGATCCACTTCAAACCCAACACTTAAACCACCAAGGTGCTGCTGTTAGAAATCCATACATCACTGAAAACACTGGAAATATTTATAACCAAAAAGGTGCAAGTTGTGGTGGAGTAAATTGTTCAGGTAATGCAAACACAAATTTGTACACTGAAAAAGTTCGTTACACTGGACAATTTCATGTGGCTCAAGCAGGTTATACTTTTGAGAAAAAAATTAGAGTAGGTGGTCAGTATATTTATGCTTCTGGAAATCCAAATAGAAATTCAGGATCAAATTCTACTTTTCAAACAATTGCTGGTCCTCGTTTTAGTACATTTCCAATTTGGAATAATTTTTCTGGGATTTCTGAAATGATAGATTTTAAAAACGTAAAATCTTATTCAGCTTCACTTTCCTATAAATCTACATCTTGGGGATTTTTTCAAATTGCTTATTTTATTCATGATAAAGCAAGAATAGAAGATTCTTGGTATGGTGTGTCAGGTGCGGCAAATTCTGGAACATCTGCAAGTACTGAAGTTTTAAATTCAAATCCATATGTTAGAAACAATAATCCTTTTGATGTTGCACCAAAACTTGGTAAGAGACTATTTAATGAAATTGATTTTACTTGGATGTATTCTTGGAATGAACATGTGACAGTTTGGTTTGGTGCAGCTTACATGAAAGCAGGAGATGCAATTCAAAACGAAAGAGAAGGAAGATTCACAGTTAAAAATAACCAAATTGATTACACCACAAATAGCTTTAGAAGAAATTCTACTGTGGTTTGGTTTATGGTTACAACTGTATTTTAAAAATAAAAAATTTAAAATATCTTTTTAGGCGAGTTTTTGCTTCGCCGAAAAGATGGCTGCAAAAATCAGGCTCTTGCTCTTGTCAAAAAATTTCATTTAGAAATTTTTTGACATTGCTTCGATCCTTCTCGCTAGTACATCTAAAAATTTCTCATTAGCATCAATTCCATTTGAGGAATATTCTGACTTTATTGAATCCAAAAAATACATTGAAATTTCACCTTTATTCTTAGCTCCAATTTTTCCTCGAGGTGTACAGATAAAATATTCTGAGATTTGATGATATGTTTCTTCAGAAATATTAATCTTTCCAAGTTCAGAAGATGATTCCATTCTACTTGCAGTGTTTACAGTATCTCCCCAAATATCGTATGAAAATTTTTTCTTTCCAATTACTCCTGCAATTAAAGGACCTGAGTGAAAACCAATTCGAATATCCCAAAAAGGAATATTTAATTCTTGTTTTAATTTTTTGATTTGGTTAAATGCTTCTCTCATTTTAATAGCAGCAAGAGCCATATCAATTGAAGGATTTTTTTTCTCTACAGGCACACCTGAGGCACACATATAAGAATCACCAATTGTTTTTATTTTTTCAATTTTAAACTGATCTATAATTTGATCAAAAAAAGAAAAACACAAATCTAGTTCTTTAATTATATCTTTCGGATTCATATGTTCAGAAATTTTAGTAAACCCAGAAAAATCAGTAAATAGAACTGTTGCATTTTTAAAATAAAGAGGTTCAACAGTATCTTTTTTTTTCAGTTCATTTGCAACTGCTATAGGTAAAATATTATGTAAAAGTCTATTTGATTCAGCAATAGATTCTTCAAGCCTTGATTCAAATACTGTATTTACTAATTCATGGTATTCTTTACTTTGCTCTAAAACAATTTTCCAAGCTTCATCATAATTTAATTCAGGAATTTTTAAAATCATTTCTCTTAAAATTTCTCGCATATTATTTTCCACACGAATAAAAAACGCAATGGAAAAACCATTTTGCCTATAATCAAGTGCTTTAAACGAATTGGTTGTAGTTTCTGTAAAAATTTTTTTATTTTCTACATTTGGATCACATAAATCAAAAAGCCTATATAAAAATAAACGATTGTAAGTGTGAAAAGAATAATCTTCATATTTATAAATAAATTTATTTCTAAAAGCCCATTCTTTAATTAAATTAAATTCAGGAATTTCTAATTTTTCAATTTCAGGAAGTCTATTTAATAATTCATTTTTTAATTCCTGGTTTACTTCTTTTCCAGATTTTCCACTATCAACACCACTTGTTTGAGAAAATTCAGTTTCTTTTGTGAGTTCAATGTTGATATGTTTTAAAAAATGCCGAGCAATTTCTAAAGCAATTATTTTTCTTAATTCAATTTCTTCCATAGATTCAAGTTTTAAGAAAATCAGTATTTGTCTATTTAAGATTTAAGAATTTAAACTTGGCGGAAGTAAAAAAAAAATATATTTTTTAAAATCATTTCCAACCTTTAGTAATTCCGTCTATAGATTGTCTTGAGCATTTGAATCTATCAGCTTTAAATCCACGTTTAAATTCGTGTTTTAGTTGCCCTTGGTGATTTGTCCTTTTACGCCATCTTTTAAATACATTGCTTTCCAAAGAATGTCTCATAAATTGAATAAATTCATTTGGGGTGAGATTAAATTGTGTTTGAATAGATTCAAAAGTGGAACGATCTTCCCAACCCATTCTGATCAAACGGTCTTTATCATCATCATTAAAATTATAAAATTTTTCTTTAAGTTTTTTTGACAAACTCATATTTATTAATTAGACATTGCTAAATGATTTACTAAATTTTTTATTTTTGGTTTGGGTGAGTTTTTGCGATGCAAAAAACGGGCTTTCCCCTTTTGTCAAAAATTTGTCCACCCTGCTGCTTTGAAGCACCTATCTGGGATATACAAATTTTTGACATCGGGTCAATCCCTCTCACTTCTAAAGGGGAAATTTTTTAGTGAGAGGATGATTTTAGTTTATTAAATTAAAATGCACAACCTGTAAGACTTAAACAAGCAGTTACTGTAGTCGCACATTGTGTTGCAGCACTACAACTAAATGGATTTCCAGCAGTACAACCACCAGAAATACCTGTAGTGTTACAAGTTGCAGCAGTTGTTTCAGCAGCAGAGAAAACTCTAAATGATAGAGTTGCAGTAATACTTCCTGCAGTGTTAGTTGCTGTAACTGTAACGTTTGTTGTTGATAAAGCAGCTGTTGTATTTCCTGTAATTGCACCTGTAGTAGCATTAATACTTACACCAGCTGGTAATGTTCCAGTTGTAACTGCAAATGTTGGACTAGTTCCAGGAAATGAATTTGGAGTTGTATTAACTGTATCGCCAATTCTTAATCTAGTTAAAGTTGAAGTTGCATAAGTAAAGCTTTGGCAAGTAGTATCTGCAGCACATGCATCATAAGTAGCGTAACATGTTGGAGAGGCAGTACAAGTAAATGGTCTGCTTGATCCAGTGCAACCAGCACCAAGTCCAGATGTATTACAAGAGCTAGGACGAGTTGTTGTTGAACCTGCTGCTGGAACAGAAGCAGAAGTACTTCTAGTTGCAAGAGCTACGATGGCAAGATCTCTTCCAGTGTTATCAACCGGCTTATCTGGGCAATTCACTAATAGTAGTGATATTAAAATTAAAAATATACTGATAAAAATTTTTTTCATGTTTATTCCTATAAATTGTTTTATAATATTACGAACTAGTGCAAGTTTTTGTCAAGAAATTAATGATTTCAAAAAAAAAAAAAGGTTTTCTTTAGTACGATTTTATTTTTTAACTAAAAAAAATCATTGAATAAATTTAACAAAATTATTTATTTGAATTTTAATTTTGGAGAAAAAATGAAATATTTATTTTTAATTTTGATTATTTTGCAGTTTAATTGTAGAAAAGCAGTAATTCGTGAATTTAAACCTTCAGTAAATTTAAATAATCCTAATCTAAAAATAGGCTTAGTGGGATTTTATCCATATGATATTAAAAGTTCTAAAAATTATGGTAGAAGAAGAACTGCTACAATCGGGATCAATTATGAAAAACCACTAAAAAATGAATTTGGAATTGGAAAAGATTTATCCAATTATCAAAAACCTGGAACTAGTTCAAAAATTGATTCTGAAAAAGTAGCTAGCTTGAAAAATTGTATTTGAATTTAACAGGTAAATCAGGAATGCAGGAAATTCAAAAATTTATAGAAACTTCTGAAGATTCAAAAAAAGGAACTATTTATAAATTTAAAAATTTTGAAGTAGATTATATTGTTGTTGGAGTATTGAGTCCTGGTTTTCAAAAAAGAACTGTAAAAGGTGGGCTTGGTCTTTTTTTAGTTTACCATTCTGTATAGCAACACTTGGAATTATTCCAGCATTTGATGAATTTAGAGTTGAACCTGAATTTTATATGTTTGATAAAAATTTGGATTTAGTAACAAATTTTAAAATCATGTCTTCCTATTATGAAACTTGGAGTGTTTGGAATCCAGAAAAAAAACCAGACCCAAATGGGGAAATTACTGTTGCAGTTGCAGGCTCTACAAACGAAAGTAAAGTTTATATTCCAGAAATTCACCAAGCTTCAGACGATTTTGCAATTTTTATAAATAAAATGAAATAATAGTTATTTCAAATCTACTAATTTTTCAATTCTAAAAAATCTTTGAGAAAGGGATTAAAACGGGGTCAATATTTTTTGTATAAAAAATATTGACCGAAGTTGAAAGCCCGGTTTTTCCCTTTGGGAAAAATTCTCCCTTTTTTTTTTACCTACTTAAAAAATGGAAATTAATTTAGCAGAATTATTTTACAAACCATATCTCATTTATCATTTTTAATTTTACTTAACTTGAAACAAGTTTGACCAAAAATCGTTTTAAAAAAAAATGGATGTATGCGGGCGTGGTGTAACGGTAGCACAACAGCCTTCCAAGCTTTTAGAGAGGGTTCGAGTCCCTTCGCCCGCTAAAGTTTTTTCTTCAAATTACGAACAGTATTACACGGGGGCGACTTTGGTTTCGACTGTTGTATGCTAAGGTTCAGTGGCATGTAGAGGTGAGAGTCCTACTTAAAAACTTTCAAACAATAAACGCTAACAACGAATTAGCTTTAGCAGCTTAGGCTACTAACGGGAAGCAAACTTTACACATTCGGTGAGTTGCCTACTGTCATTAAACGAATGTCTTATGTTCACGTTTTCGGCTTGGTGAACCTGAGTATTAAAGACGATAGGGTTTGAATCCTTTTTGTGGGTAAAACAAACTAGAAAATTTAAACACAAAATAAACATGTAGAGGCTTTGCTAACGCGCAATAGGACGTGGGTTCGAATCCCACCGTCTCCAAAAACTTTATGCTAAAAATATTTTTTTTCTTTTTCTACTTTTCTTTAACTGCACAAGAAATTCCTGTTTCAATTGGTTCTGTTTATAAAAATAAAAATGATGTCCTTGATTCTGATGTTGAAAAAATATTTTTACTTTCTAAAAAATTAATTTTATGTACAATTGAAAAAAATAAAAAATGTTTTTTGGAATCTATATCAAAACAAAAAGGTGTGTATGTCGACCTCAAAGCTATTTGGACTTATAAAGAAGTAGAATCTGAAATTACAAAACAAGATTCCTATTTTGATATATTCTTTTTTGATTCTGAAAAATTAAAATCCTACACTAAAAATGAAAATTCTAAAACTGTTAAAGAAATTTTAGAATCAGCTGATGAAATTTTTTTGGATATTTATTTTGATTCTATCCAAAATGCTGAAATCAATATTAGATTTAAAAATGGAAACAAATTAGAAAAAGATTTGAACAATCCTTATTTTATTAAAGAAAAAAATAAATGGTTCTTGTTTCGATTTTTTTAGGGCGAATTTTTTTGTTGTAGAGACAATCCGTAAGACAATGGGTTTCAACCCACTGAGCAGCTGGTAGCTACCAGCTGTCTAAATTACATAATAAAGTTCTCTACAACAAAAAAACCGTGCTTTACTCTACTTCCTTCAACCACACCCTTAAGGGTGTGGTTGAAGGAAACGCTTCAATCACTTTCGCATTGTGTTGAGTTACTAATTATCCAGATTTTCACTCAAATAGTTTTTTATTAAAGATAAAATTTCATATGCAATCAAAATAGATTCTTTGGCAAGAGCTTCAGCTATATTTACATCAATATCTTAATCTCCTGTTTCCCTATATTCAAATAATCTATAAACCGATTTTTCAAAATGCGTCGGTAGAAGTTTTGTTTTAATAAACTCCTTATTAAAACTTCCTAGAGTCTGGGAATGAGAAGAAAAGCTTAAATCTTTTGGTAGCAAAATTGCAGAAATTGCATGAAATGAAGAATATTAAGCTCTTGAAATTACATCGTCAAATTGACCATGGTCACGATTCAAAATCCAAATGTATCCAATCAGGTTGCTAAAGTTGCATTAGTTGCTTATATCTTAATCTCAAAAATTCAGAAGTATTTATCAAACAAGCTTTGGGTTTTGATAAAAATGTTATTTGTGGAATTGCAATAGCTTGTTTAGAGAATATGCCAAATGAAAAGTATAGAGATAAATGTGAAATCGTTTTAAATGAAATTTTATTAAATCAAATTGAATTGATAGATGAAGATGTTACAAGATATTTTTATGATGTAGATATCAAAGATTTTTTTTTATACTATCCTTTTTTATTAAAACTAAGCCCTTATATAAATTATAAAAAAGGTATTAGAAACATTACGGAGTATATTTATAAATCAGTCCAAGATTTCCAAAAAGAATGTTTTGAAGTAGCAAAAAAAATTCTTTTACAAAAAAATAATGAAGTTATGTATTCTTATGAATTAAGTAATTTGATTACTGTTGTGAATCAATCTTATATGAAACTTGAAACCTTTCAAGAAAAAGAAAATGTAATAGATGTGATGGATGAATTGTACAAAAAAGATCATGCAATAGTAAAAGAATTTATTGAAAAATTGGATAGATGAGTTTAATGATTTTTCAAAAAATAAAAATTTAAAAAAACAAAATTCCAGTCGAAGATAAAAATGCAAAACTTCTATTTTCTATCCTCTAAAATTTAATCAGCCGCTAACTTGTTGCACTTTACGGAGTATATTTATTTTTCCTTGTGTGATTCTTCTGAGTTCAATAATTTTATCTATATGGTATTTTAAAATTATATCTTTATCTAATTGGGTTTCTAAAAATTTTAATGTATTGCGAATAAATATTAAATCTTCAAGCATAGATATTTTAGAAGTATTAATTAATTTTTTTACAACATCAAATTCATATTTCCTAAAATGGATTTTAATTAAAAAAGGAACTGAAAATTGATTTGCAGCTTTTGCCCATTTACTATTACTAGGATCAAAATATCTTTGTTTTTCTGGTGCGTGCTGAGAAGACTCTTCATCTGAAAACATTTCATGATGAGAAAGTAATGCAGGTTCATCTTCTTTGAATAATTTATATAGTTTTTCTTTACGATAGGAATCTGAATATTCAAAAGCATTACTTGCAATAATTCTTAAATAATCTTCAATCATTACTGTTTCGTTTAACGCACGACCAAGTTCAGTATTATTATATTCTTTAACTTTATTAAAAAGTTCTCTTGTGATTTGAAAAGCCGATTTTCTTTTATATAAAGTGTTTTCATAAGCAGTAACTAGTTTTTGCTCTGAATTATGTTTTACTTCATTTAAAACAGATACATCAGCATAAACATATCCGTCTACACCTTCCAAATAAAGATCTTGGTCTGGTTGAACTAAACTGATTATAAAAATAAAATGAAGTTCTTTAAGGTTATCCAAAAAAGTAAAAATTTCTTCTGCAGTTTTTGAATGTAAATTCATCATTTTTTTTATAAAAGTTTCAGAAGTAGGGATTCTTTCTTTCCCTCTTAAGTTTTCTTCTTTGATGAGATTCGCAATATCTTGTAGAATTTTTACTCTAGTTACAGCCATACTTTATTTTCGGAAAAGAATCATTCATAAGACAAGACTTTTTTTAAGTTCATAGAAATTAAAATAAAGGCAGGATAAATTGTACCAATTAAAGACAAAATCGGGGATGATATGAAACATAATATGATAAGAAAATTTTCATTTGCCTGAATTAAATTCCAACCAAATGCTGATTTATTTATTACATCTAAAATGATTGGGTTTAAAATTAGAGATAAAATGACTCCTGTAAAAATTCCAAAAAAACTTAAAAATAAGTTTTCAAAAAATAAAATTTTGATTAGCTGAAAATTACTTCCACCAATAGCTTTTAGTGATGCTAATGCTCGAATTTTTTCAAGCAAATTGTATAAGATTGATGAAAGAAGTGAAACAAGTGATATAAAAACTGCAGTATATTTTAATGAATTCATAGAAGTAAAAACTTTTCTCACACCAGAAATATAAATAGACTTTAATTCTTCTTTTGAGATGATTTTTAAATTTTTGTCAATATAAATTAGTTCTTCAATTTTTTTATAAGAAGTAAAATTCATTTTATCCCTCAAACTAAATCTTATACTCCTATAATTTGAAACTCCAAAATATTCTTCAAACTCAGAATCTGAAATCATTACAGTTCCAAGTTCAGAAAAAAAATGTTCACGTATTCCAATAATTTTGAAATCAATTTTTCCTTTTAATGTATCCATTTTTAAAATATCACCTATCTTATATCCTTGTAAATAGGACATATTTGATGAAATCAAAACTTCATTTTTTGAA
Organism: Leptospirales bacterium; assembly: GCA_013297885.1. GTDB lineage: Bacteria > Spirochaetota > Leptospiria > Leptospirales > Leptospiraceae > UBA2033. The sequence goes on from JAAFIR010000007.1 coordinate 46,935, forward strand.
ATTTTTTCGGGATATGTGTTTTTATTTTTTCCAAATTCCATTTCTAATTTTTTTCCAAGTTCTAAATTGTATCCATGAAGAGTAAAAGTTTTTCCATTTATAATTGCTTTAGTATTGAGTAACAACACATCCACATCTTTAATATTTTCTAAATTTAGAATTTGTTTTTTTAAATTTTCTGGAACACCAAAATTAGTTCCTGTGGAAACATCTGAATAATTTATGATTGAATAATCATAAGGGAATTCTCTATCAGTCCAGTCTGTAATAGATTTTTCATATGAATCTGTAAGGGTTGACAAACATAAAATTAAAGATACACCAAGCATAAGTGTAGCCGCTGTTAAAGAATTTTTTAAAGAGTTAAATACAATTTCTTCAAATCCAATTCTTAAAGTTATAAAACTAGAATTAAATTTTTTAAATACTATATTAAATAATACTAATATTGTTTCCATTAAAAATGGAAAACAAAGAACAAGACTTAAAATGATTAATCCAATTGCAACAAATCCAAATATTGGAAGTGGAAATGGAGATTTTAATTTAGATAAATAAATTGAAAATGCTAAAAGTATAATTCCAAAAATAAAAAACTTTTTTGAGTTTTCAAATTTTTTTAAATTCTGAACTTCTCGAACTAATAAAATTGCTTCAATTGAATATGATTTTAATGCTGGTATAATCCCAGAAAATACTGAACCCAAAATTCCAAGTGCCAAACTAATTAAAATTAAATCGGGAGAAAGTTCTGTATATGATTTTGCTAAATTTTTATCTAAAAGGGTTGATTCTCCTGAAAAAAAATCTAAATTCGATAAGAAATTTCCAAATAAAATTCCAAAAATTGTTCCAGTGATACCAAGCACTAAAGTTTGAGAAATAAACAAAATTAAATTTTCTGATTTTGAGATTCCAAGACATCTAAAAATTCCAAACTCTTTTTTTCTTGATAGAAAAATTCCAGACATTGAATTAGAAACCATAAAAAATGCAATTAAAATTGATACTAGTGAAATGATAATCAAATTTAAATGAAAAGATTTTAATGCACTACTAGATCTATTTTGAACCTCTGCTCTTGTTTCAAAATCTAATTTTTCAAATTCTTTTTTTAAAAAAATATCTGTTTTAATGCTTGGTTCATAATTTAATAGTAAAAATGAATAGTTTTTAATTCCTAATCTTTTTTTTAAATAAAATAAATCTTCAATAATAAAAAGACCTTTTTCATCAATAACTTGTAAATCTGAAATTAAAAATTTTTTATTATCTAAAATAAACTCTATTTTATTTGAATTTATTTTTTCAAATAAGGCTTTGCTAATAAATGCTTTTTCTAATTTAAAATTTTTATTTTTAAATTCAGAATTAAAAAATTTTCTTTCTTTTAATAAATCAATACCCTCAAAGTTAAAATGTACAATTTCAGAATTGATTTCTGTATAAGCTGATTTTTGTATTCTTGGTGTGATTTGATTTAAAACCTTAAATTTTTCGCTATAAAAAAGTTCTTCTATAAATTCATCATCAAGAATTTTGTCACTGGATTTCAATTTTCCTTCATAATTTTTACCAAATTGCCCAAGTGAAAATTCAAGCATTGCCTCTTCTGCTCTTTTTCCATTTAAATTTGTGCTAACAAATAGTCCTACTGAAAGTGCAATTCCAAAAAATGAAAAAAAAGTTTTGAGTTTTTGTGTGCGAATATACTCTACTAGAAATAAATAAATAATTCTTAGATTCAAATCAAATTTCCATCTTTCATTATCACTTGGATATCTCCTGCTCGCCCAATTTCAGGATTATGAGTTACTAAAAAAATAGAAAACTTTTTTTCAACTTGAAGGGTTTTAAGAAGAGTTAGAATTTTTTCTGAATTTTCAGAATCTAAATTTCCAGTTGGTTCATCTGCAAAAATAAATTTTGGATCATTTACAATAGCTCTTGCAATTGCTATTCTTTGTTGTTCTCCACCAGAAAGTTCAGATGGTTTGTGATGAATTCTGTTTTCAAGTCCAACTGCAATTAATGATTCAGTTGCTTTTTTATGAGCAAGAATTTTACTTAATCCTGATAAATATAATGGAATAGAAACATTTTCTAAACTCGAAAGATAAGGTAGTAAATTAAAAAACTGAAATATAATTCCAATTTTTTCTCTTCTGTATAAGGTGATTTCTTTTTCAGTAAGTGAAGTAATTTCAATTTGATCTAAAACAATTTTTCCTGAATCAGCTTTATCTACTCCTGAAAGAATATGCATAAAAGTTGATTTACCAGAACCAGAAGCACCCATAATAGTAATCATTTTATTTAAAGGAAATTCTATAGACAAAGATTTTAAAACTGGAATTTCTTCAGTTCCTAAAAAATAAGATTTTTTTAATTCAGAAATTTTTAAACTCATCATTAATTAGACTTTTTAAATTGAGAAAATTTTTTTAAATTTATTAACTTGAAATAATCTATATATTATAAGAAAATCATTCTTGAAGTTTACATGAATACCATAATTGCTTTAATCATTCATTGTATTGAGAAAATTTTTAATTGTATTATATACCAGCTACCAAAAGTAATTACCCATTACTTTTGGCTATTTGTATGTCTTGTTGAATTTTGTTGTCTAAAATAGGTAATTATTATTGCTAATCAATATAAATAATAATAGAAGTTTAAATTAGTGTAATGAAAACCCTTTTTTTGCTAGTTAATTTCTTTTCTATTTTCTATTTTCTATTTAAAAAAAATCTTTTCAAGCTTATAGCGAAAATTTTCAACTAATAAAATGAATAATTTTGTTTTTTGTAATTTGTAAATAAAATGGTGATTGAATTTTGATTTGTAAATCTTCCATCGCTTCTTTTTTTATCAAAAATTAGTTTTTCATGACTCATTGCTCATATTTTTTTAAGAAATGAATTCTTTTTATTTAACTTATGACTTTCTGAAAATTATCTTTTGTTAATAATTCTTATCCTTATCTTAAGGCTTTTAGTTCACTTTAAAAAGGTAATTTTCTCTCACCAAAAAAAATTAAAAAAAATCCAAAAAAATATGCTTTTAGCTTGCCAAAAGAAGGTTGTTTAAAGAGTTTCTTTTTAGTAGTAATCTACTCGCCTTTAATATTTTTTTATATAAAAGTTATTGGCACTCTATTTTAAAATTAAAATTATTTGCCGGAGGACAAAATGGCAGACTTAGAAAAAATCAAAGCGATCATCGTTGAACAATTAGGGGTTGATGAATCAGAAGTAACTCCTGAAGCACATTTCATTGACGATTTAGGTGCAGACTCTCTTGACACAGTAGAGCTTGTAATGGCATTAGAAGAAGAATTCGGAATCGAAATTTCTGACGAAGATGCTGAGAAAATTCAAACAGTTGGTGATGTTGCAAAATACATCGATGGAAAAGCAAAATCTTAATTCTGTTTTTATGAAGTAGCCTTAAAAACTACTTCATTTTCTTTTTTTTATTTGAAAATCATTTCCCAAAATTTTCTCTCTAAACAACGACTAATCGACCTCAAAGAACTTAATTTAAGTTTTAAATTAAATTTTCAAAATTATCAATTATTAGATGAAGCTTTTACTCATAAATCTTATTATAATGAAAATCCAGATATAAAATTCCATAATGAAAGATTGGAGTTTTTAGGTGATTCTGTGCTTGGTTTAATTATAAGCAAAAATCTTTTTTTAAAGTATAGATATTTTTCAGAGGGTGAATTATCAAAATCAAAATCTGACTTAGTATCAGGAAAATCTCTATCCAAAATTTGTAATCATTTAGGAATCATAAAATATTTGAGACTTGGAAAAGGAGAAATCCTTAACCAAGGTTATTCCAATAAAAGCACATTAGAAAATTTATTAGAAGCATTTATTGGAGCTATTTACCTAGATCAAGGTTTGGAAATGACAGAAAAATTTATTTTAGAAATATTTGAAATTAAAAAAGCAGGAAAAAAAGATAAAGACTATGGTTCTATTTTACAAGAATATACTCAAAAAGAATTTCAATCATTACCTATTTATACAATTGAATCAGAATCTGGTCCAGACCATGAAAAAAAATTTAGAATCAAAGTTGAAATTGAAACTAAGCAGTTTGAATATGGCGAAGGGACTAGTAAACAGATTGCAAAACTAGATTCTGCAAAAAAATTATTAATTAAAATAGGAAAAATTTAATGTTCGATTTTTTTTCAAAATCAAAAAAGCTTCGTGTAAGAGTTGCTGCTTTAATTAAAAATGAAAAAGATGAAATTTTATTAATCAAACAAAAGAAAAAAAATCGATCTTATTGGTTGATTCCTGGAGGAGGAGTTGAATTTGGTGAATCAATTGAATCTGCTCTTGAAAGAGAGCTTAAAGAAGAATTAAGTCTTGAGTATGTTTCATCTGAATTTTTATTATTAAATGAAAGTATAGATCCTGAAGGCAATCGTCACATTATTCAAATTTTGTTTCTAGTAAAAGTAAAAGATCATAATCCTGTTATTCCTGAAAATGAAAAATCTGTATTAGAATTTGCTTATAAACCAAAAAAAGAAATTTTAGAACTAGAACTGAGACCAAACATCAAAAAATTTTTTACATCCAATGAAAAAATACAATACCTCAAAACTGAATGGATTAACGAATGATTTCTAGAGAAAAAATTTCTTTTAATACAACAAATTATGAAATTTTACTTTCCCAAAATTTTGATGAACTTGGGGAAGAAATTATAAAATTAAAAAATTTTTCTAAAATTTTTATAATCTCTGAAAAAAAAGTAACAGATCTTTATTATATTCAAGTTTCAGAAGTTTTAAAAAAACATAAACTGACTCATGAACTAATTCTTATGAAAGGTTCAGAAAAAAATAAACATATAAAAAACGTTCGTCCAGTTTATAATTCATTAATCAAAAATGGAGCAGATAGAAAGTCCATTTTACTTGCACTAGGTGGTGGAGTTGTTGGAGACTTTACCGGATTTATAGCTTCTACTTTTTTAAGAGGAATCAGGTTTATACAAGTTCCAACAACTTTGCTTGCAATGGTGGATTCTTCAGTAGGTGGTAAAGTTGCAGTAAATGTTGATTTTGGAAAAAATATGGTTGGTGCATTTCATCAACCCTCTGTTGTGTATGCTGGAATTCATAGTTTAAAAACTCTCAAACCTACTGAATGGAGATGTGGTCTTGCAGAGGTTATAAAACATTCACTACTTCAAGGAAAAGATTTTTTTAAAAAAATGCAAACATTTCATTTAGGTTCTTTAGAAAATTTAGATGATTTAAAATTTATGATTTTGGAATCTGTTAAATTTAAAAAAGAAATTGTTTCCCAAGATGAAAAAGAAATTGGACTCCGTGGTATATTAAATTTGGGACATACTCTTGGACATGCAATAGAATCTTTGACCAAATATAAAAAATATTCACATGGTGAAGCTGTTGCGATGGGTTTAGTTTTTGCTATAGAACTTTCTATTTTTAAAAAAGGTTTGAATCTAGAAATTTATTCTGACTTAATAAAATTATTGAACTCGTTTAGTATAAAACCTATAGATAAAAAATTAAAAATGAATAAATTAATTGAACATATGTATCATGATAAAAAAACTTCAGATAAAAAATTAAAATTTATTTTATTAGATAAATTAGGTGAGCCAAGTTTTGGAAATGAAATTACTGAAGAAGAAATTTTAAAAGTATATAAAATCTATTCTGAAAAACTATGAATTTTGAATTAAATCCATTTACTTTAATTTTGAAAAAATCTAGAGAGTTTCATGAAGATTTAATAATTTATGTTTATATTTTATTTTGTTTAATTTTGATTTATAATCTATTTGGATTTTTATTAGATAAATTTTTCCCAGTAAAAAAAAATTCATCTATTTACCATCGAAGAAAAATTATTCGTTACTTAACTGTTATTTTTGGGATACTTGCTATAATTCCAATTTTTTACGAAAGGATTGCTTATCTTCCAACACTAATTGCATTTACTGGTGCTGCGTTTGTAATTTCTACAAAAGATATTACTTTAAATTTTATTGGTTGGGTTTTAATTCATTCTAGAAATGGATTTTCTGTTGGTGATAGAATTGAAATTGGTCATAACCAAGGTGAAGTAATCAATATTGGTCTGATGAGATTTACACTTTTAGAAGTGAATCATTTAGAAAGTTCAGGCTTATCTACAAATCGTTTTATTCATGTCCCAAATCACTTGAGCATAACTAACCAGTATTTTGTTGTATCAAAAGATTTAGATTTGATTTGGGATGAAATTTTAATTTATTTAGATGTTAAATCTGATTGGATAAAAGCAAAACAAATTTGTTTGGATATTTTGAAAAAAAATTCTAACCAAGAAAAAATTGATGCAAAATTAAATGAAGAACTTACTGAAGTTTCAAAAGATTTTTTAGTTAAAATTGGAAAAACAACTCCAATTGTTTTTTTGAGTTTAGATGAATCAAAAATTGTATTAAATCTAAGATATTTAAGTTTTGTTCACCAAAGAAGAAATAATCGAGATAAAATTTTTACATCTATTTTGGAAAGTTTTGATAAAGAAAAAAAAATAAAATTTTATTCCAACAAAGAATAAATTTCTTTTTTTGCTTTCTTCTTTATTAAAATTTCAGTATATAAATCTCTTAACAAAAATAGTTTTTTTTCTGTATCAAATTTTTGAATTAATTCTTTTGGAAAAATTTTTTCTAACATCAAATAAGTTTCCTCCATAAAAAATTCTAAGCCAAATGGATAAAATTCAGATAGTTCCAGATTTTTATTCAAATCTCGTTTTTCATTTATATCCAAAATTCTTTCTTCAAATAAATTTAAAAAAAATAAAATTTTATAAAGTTTCACTTCCTCAAATTCTTTAAATTCTTCTTTTAGTTTTGAAATTAGATTTCTGGTATATCCAACAAAAATTGCATTTAAAGAAAGAATTTCTGAAAGTCTTAAATTTTCAGAATATTCTCTATAATTCAAATCATATATTTGATTTTCTATTAATTTAAAATTAACTAATTTAATTCTTGCATGAGTTGCTTCAATAGCAAAATCCAAATTAAAATTTTCTACAAATTCTGAAATTTCTTTTCGGGATAAGATCACTAATTTTAAAATAGAATTTTTTTTCACGACCAAAATAAATTCACTAGAATTTCCACCATTTGTAAAAAAAGTTTTTTCTGCATTTAAAATTAAATTTTCATCAATTTCTGATTTTATATTAGAAATTTTTCCTTTCCAAAGAGGTTCTGAAATTCCAAGTGAAATAGATTTTTTTCCTAAGATTAAATCGTTTAATAATGATTTTGCGAACTCATATTTTTCAGAAAGTAATTTTAATACAGTCCCAGCGATATTTACCTGAGCCATAATGGAAACTGAAATTCCAACACCATGTTCAGAAACAGACAAAGAAATTAGTTTTTTATGAAATTCTAAAAAAGATAATGAATCATTTAAAATTCCAAAAAAATTTTCACTAGCCAACTCTGGTAAAATTTTTGAGTACAATTCATTTGGATTTGTATCTTGAAATTTTTTTAAATCTATCATGTTATTGTTTTAATTTCTGTAATTCCAAGTTTACAAGCAAATTTTATTTTATCAAAAAGATTTTACTTTTCTACGCGAAAGGGATTGAAACGGTTCTGAGACAGTGGGTTGTAACCCACTGTCTCAGAAGTAGTTGAAAGCCCGGTTTTTTATTGTAGAGACATTGTATGCAACGTCTTTACAATAAAAAATTCGCCCAAAAACATATTCAGAATATTTATCTTTGCACAAATATTGTCGATAATTAATTATATTTTGAAACTGGAGTTCCTTTTCAGCCATTTTAGGCTTCAAAGTCGGGCTGCTTTCGCACTTCGCTATCGCTTCGGTCTTGCAAGCAAGACCCTTTCAGGTGCTTTGCATCCCTAACTCTTGTATTCAAAAATTTTTATAGAGGTGAACACATGATTCGTTTTTTAGCTTCATTGATTTTAGTAACAGCAATTTATTCCCAAAACACAAAAGATTCAAAAACCGCAGAGTCAGCAAAAAATCCAACTGAAAAAAAAGAAGAAGGTAGACCTGTAAAAATGGAAACTGGAACTGTTACTCTAGACCCAGCAACTGTATCAGGAGATTTACAAAAAGCAAATTTAAAAAGTTTAAAAAAAATGAAGAGTAGTTTTTTAAATAATGCAATGGAAGAAAAATTCAAAGCCATTACAAAAGGTTATGTTGAAGCCAATATAAAATACCAAGAAAGAAATTTTTTAACTTCCAGAAGATTATTTGAACAAAACCAAAAAGATATTAATTTAGAAGCTGAAAACTTTTCAAAAAAATATTTTGATCTTTATGGGAAACTTTATACAGATGCCTCAACCCAGTTGGTAGATTTTAAAATTAATTCAGAAGCAGAAAATTCAATTAATCCTAGTTTAGAAAAATATTTAGTAACTGCAAATGAGTTTTTTACTTCAGCACAAACATATGCTTCTAAAAAAAATCATATTGATGCATTAAATGAATACAAGTCAGCAATTTTAAATATAGTTAAAGTTTTTCAAACTATTAATAAATTTAAAAATAAAAAATTAACTACTGAAGAAAAATACCAAGCCAATTTACTTTTAGAAGAAGATTTTATTCCTAAAGAATTTATAAAGGACTATGACGATGCTTCTGGTAAAGTTTCAGTTGAAGCAGAAAAAGAACGTGAAAAAGAAAGAGACCAAGCTAAGAAAAATATTGTAAACAAAATTGGTCAAGTAAAGGACTCTAAGGATTCAAAAGTAGCTAAGGAAATTAAAGATTCCAAGTCAGTTAAAGATGAACCAAAAAAAGATTCTAAAACCGAAGCACCTGCAAAAAAATGAAATTTATTTTTCTTTTGATTTTAATTCTATTTTCCAATTGTAAAAAAAAACAATTTTCAGATGTAAATGAATGTGATACAATTGGAAATTATTATGAAAATAAAGAACATTTTATAAAAAGAGAATTTGTAAATGATGACGGTGAAGTTGACTACAAAAAACTTTTCCAAAAATACAAAGGCAAAGAAACAATTTGTAATCCTCTAAAAGATTAATGTTAATTGAACTTCATCCAGATAATCCAGAAATTCGAATTTTAAAAAAAATTTCTGAAGATTTAAAAAACGGTGAAGTTTATATTTTTCCCACAGATACAGTTTATGCACTGATCGCTGATTCCAATTCCAAAAAAGGTATCGAAAAAATTTTTACTCTTAAAGAAATGAATAAGAACAAACCACTAACTGTTCTTTGTAAAGATATTTCAACAGCCTCAGAATTTATTGAACAACTTCCTAATGAAGCATATCGTTTGATGAAAAAAATTACACCAGGTCCATACACATTTGTATTTAAGTCCAATAAAAATTTACCAAAATACTCTATTGTAAACCAAAAAACTAAAACTATTGGAGTTCGATTTCCTTTATCAATATATTTAACTGAATTATTAAAAATTCATGATTCATTAATCACTACAACTTCTGTTGTTCTAGAAGATGAATTTTTAACAAATATTTCTGATATTGAAAAAGAGTTTGATTCAAAAGTTAAAGGAATAATAAATGGTGGAAATTTAAAAAATGAACTTTCCACAATTTTAAATTTTACTGGTGAAGAACTAGTAATAGAACGAATTGGAAAAGGTTATGATGAGATGAAAGAGCTTATTTGAGTTTTTAAAAAAATTTTTTTTAAACTCTATCAACTAATTGCCCAGAAACGTATTTATTTATTAAACTTGAAATTAAAGTTTGGTATGGTAAACCTTGATTGACTGCTTTTGTTCTGGAGGATTTGAAGGTCTTTACTTGAAATTCTAATATTAATTCTTTTATCTTTTTTTAAAGTTTGTTTTGCAATTAAGGAATGTTCTTTTAATAGGCTAGTTTTATTTTTTACTGGTTTAAATTTACCAGCTTCAAAATCTTTAAGAATAGATTTTTCATAAGAATCTAATTTAATTTTTTTCATCGCTATCACCTTTTTTAAGATTATTTCTTGTAGCTTTTCTACTAGGTATAATCGTTTTTAAAAATATTTCAGTTTCAGAAATTACAAATGGAACGATATAAACATATTCTTCAATTTCAATTAAATACATTTGTTGCCCAGGATATTGTTCTTGATTTGGATGTTGAATAATATCTAATACTTGATTTTTTTCTATATAATTCAAAACAATTTCAAAAGAAATTCCTCTTTCCAAGACTAATTTTTCATTTTTTTCTTTATTCAAATTAAATTCTTTCAACAAATATTATTATAGATTTTGTGTGACTAATGACAACAGATTATTTATTCTCAATTTTTACAAAAGCCTTAAGATTCATTTCTATTTGACAATCTTTTTTCAATTGTATTCAATTTTGATACGAAATCTAGAAAAAAATAGGATTGAGAAAAAAGAAAAAATAAAACAAAATATTTAATTTAAACTTTTTTCCATTCAAAAAATTCAATATTTCTATTTTGGCTGTTAAAAATTACACCAACTAAATAAATTTTATTACATTCCATCATATCATATTTTTCATAGTATTTTTTGGTTTTAATTTGCTCTATTGGATTTTTTGATTCAGCTTGTTCAGAAACTTTAAATTCAAACACAAAAATTTTATCTTGATAAAATACTGTCATATCAACTTGACCAAGATTTGTAATTTCTTCAGCCCGAACATCTAAACCAATAGCTGAAAAATAAGTATAAAAAATTGCTGAGTAATAACCCTCATATTTTTCTAAATAATTTTTTCTATACCAATCATTTGGAATAGAAGCAAAAAATGAATAAAAAATTTTTTTAATGGATTTAAAATTTATTTCTTCTAATGCTTCAATCAAATTGGATATTTTTTTCCCCAATCCCAGTTTTGCTCAAGAAATAGTCCTTTAAATAAAACTTTATTTCCTTCAAAAGCTTCTTTTAAAGTATCTAAAAAAAGACTTTTTCCAAATCGCCTTGGTCTAGATAAAAAGATATAACTGGCAGTGTTTACTAATTCAGAAACTAATTTTGTTTTATCAATATAATAATAATTCTCTTCAATAATTTTAGAAAAAGTTTGAATGCCAATTGGAAGTTTTTTCAAATCATTTCACACCAATTAAAATTGTTTGAAATGGTTTTAAAAACACTCTTAAAGTTTTTCCAATTTCCAAATCTTTAACAAATTCTTTAGTCCAATAATCTTCTGTAATTTGAAATTTGATTTTTGTTGGAAGTTCTAGTTCAACCCATTCCTCTTTATCTGTTGGATTCCAAACTCCTAAAATTCCTGCTTCGTTGTACATTCCTCTTGGAAAATCATATTTCATCATTCCAAGTGTAAATGATTTTTTTTTCTGGCAAAGTTTAGATAAATAAAAAGATTTTTTTAATATATCTACTCGATCCTCAGTGATTGTGTTTAAATTATCACTAACTAGTAGTATACCAGCACTAAGTGACATTACAGTACACATCATAATTGTTTGTTCATAACTCATTTTATTTTTATCTTTACGAGTAATTACACAGTCTGGATCATTTAGCCAAAAATTTTTGTGCATATAATTTCTGTTTAGAGTATTGATTAAACCTTTTTCAGTACAAAGGGCATGTTTATCTTGTAACATTCTTCTTAAAAAATCTCGCCCCCAATAGGGAGTTACATCACAACCAATTCTCATTCCATCAAATACTCCAATGGATGACATCATTGGTGCTCCACAACCTAGTAAAAAAATATTTTTGCCAACAACCTTTCTAATAAATTCAATTGCTGTTTTGTATCTCTCTAGTGGCGACAACTTCTTGTTATATGGTGAACCAATTAAAGATGCTGAATATAAAAAATCTAATTTTAAATAAGTATATCCATAATCTTTTACAAAAGTTTTAAAAACAGATTCTAAAAATTCTAATGATCTTGGGTGAGTTGTATCTAAGGTATAAGTATAATCTAGTCCCCAAAGTGGATTCCATTGAGCAGGAACAGGACTACCAGATTCATCTTTTAAAATGGCTTCAGGATAATTTCTAAAAAACTGAGATTTTTTGCGTATTAAAAATGGAGCAAGCCAAATTCCAGGAATCAAATTTTCACGTTTAATTTCTTCTGCCAAAAACCTTAGTCCTCGTGGGAATTTTTCATTTACTATTGTCCAATCTCCAATTTCATTTTGGTAACCATCATCCACTTGAAAAAATTGAAATGGTAAATGTTTTCTTTTAATTTCTCTTAAGTTAGATAAAATAATTTCTTCATTAATTGCAGTATAGTAATAATACCAAGAACACCAACCAGTTGGAGATTCTGTTTGGTTTAGTTTAACTTTTTCTTTTTTAGAAAGACTTGCAGCATAATCTTCTAATTTAGATTCGGGTGTAATATTTGAAAATTCTGAAAATTCAATTTTAGTTAATTCAAGAGGTGAGTCTTGTTTTAATTCAGGAGTAGAATAAATTTCATAAATCAATTTTAAACTATTAATTTTTTCATTTGTAAAATCAATTTCAAATTTTACATTTTGTTTTCCTGATTCATTTGCTCCAACCAAAAATCCTTTTTTAGAATTTTCAGAATATGCAAGTAAAAATCCTTCAGAAATAAAATTTCCAATTTTCCCTTTATGTTTTGTATAAATATTTTCTTGTCCATATTTTAAAAATTTTAAAAGTTTTGGAGAAGAGTCTTTTTCTTGAGGAGAATAAGATTTTACAAAACCCCAAGATTGATACCCATGTTGTAAAATTTTAAGTTGAGGATAATCAGGATTAAAGCCAGGTTCAATAATTAATTCTTCAATTAATAGTCCAATTGAAGGTCTATGAAGTTCTGTCCAATTTAAAAAAAACGAATAAATTTCTTTTTCACGTTCATTTTTTTTTTGTAAAACTAAATCAAATTTAGAATCAAAACTTTTGAAATTTTTTGTTTTTGGGTCTAAGATAAAATCAGTTGTAAAATTTTTATCAAATATTTTATATTTTAGAGTAGCTTTATTCATTTTGTCCTGTATCTTGTAAAAATAATTCTGTGGAATAGGGTAATGAGTCAACCAAAACAATTAAAAATAACACCAAAAGTTTTTCAAATGGATTTAGATGATGAAAGCTTTCAAATTTACGAAAAAGAAACTAGAGTAGCGGTTGATTGTGAAATGATGGGGTTAAACCCAAAAAGAGATAGACTTTGTGTTGTTCAGTTAGCTAGTCCAAATAATTATTATTCATTAATTCAGATTTTGCCCGATCAAAAAGAAGCTCCCAACTTAAAAAAACTTTTTGAAAACACTGAGGTCACAAAAATTTTTCATTTTGCTAGAATGGATTATTTATTTTTAAAAACATTTTTAGATATAAATGTAAACCCAATTTTCTGTACAAAAATTGCAAGTAAACTTGCAAGAACTTATACTGATAAACATGGGTTAAAAGAATTAATCCGTGAATTTTTTGATGTGAACATGGATAAAAAAAACCAAAGTTCTGATTGGGGAAAAAAAATATTATCCAAAGATCAAATTGAATATGCTTGTGAAGATGTGAGATATTTGGTTTCACTGGAACATTTATTAACAGAAATTTTAATTCGCGAAAAAAGATATGAAACTGCACAAAAATGTTTTTCTTTTTTACCAACTCAAATTGAACTAGATAAATTAGAACTCAAGGACATTTTGGAACATTGAAAAAACCTCAGAAATTATTTATCTGCAATTCTTGTGGAGCAGAATATTCTAGATGGGCTGGCAAATGTGAAACATGTGATTCTTGGAACACAATTTCAGAACAAGAAGTAAGTTCTGAAAAATTTTCCACAGCAAAAAAATTCAAAATAGAAAATTATTCCAAACCAAAATCTATTTCTGAAATTGAAGAAGAAAAATTAATTCGACTAAGCACTGGATTTAATGAACTTGATTTGGTGCTTGGTGGTGGAATTGTTCCAGGAAGTTTAACTTTAATTGGTGGAGAACCTGGGGTTGGTAAATCCACTTTAATTTTGGAGATAGCTAAAAATATTTCTAAACATAAAAAAGTTTTGTATGTTTCAGGAGAAGAATCTGCTTCTCAAATTTCAATTCGTGCAAGAAGAATGAATATTGATTCCAAAAATATTTTGCTTTCAAGTGAAGTGTATGTAGAAAAAATTTCAGCGATGATAAGTGGAGAAAATCCAGATTTAGTTTTTATTGACTCAATTCAAACTATCTCAAAAGAAAGTTTACCAAACCAACAAGGCTCAGTCACTCAATTAAGGGAATGTACTTCTTCCCTTTTGGAAGTTGCAAAAAAATCAAACATCCCCATTTTTTTAATCGGTCATATCACAAAAGAAGGAAGTATTGCAGGACCAAAACTATTAGAACATATTGTGGACACTGTGCTTTATTTTGATTCAGACAAACTTCATTATTATCGTTTGCTTCGTGGAATTAAAAATCGTTTTGGAGCAGTTGGTGATATTGCTGTATTTGAAATGAAATCAGATGGTTTAAAAGAAGTGATCGACAAACATAATTTATTTATTTCAGAAAATCGTGATAATCGAATTGGCTCTTGTATTTCAGTTATCATGGAAGGCTCACGCTCATTATCAGTTGAAGTGCAAGCTCTTGTATCACGCACCACATTTTCTCAAGCAAGAAGAACAGCAGAAGGCTTAGACACAAAGCGTTTGATTTTAATTGCTGCAGTTCTCGAAAAATTTATGGGACTGAAGATGATTGAATGTGATGTGTTTTGTAATTTAGCTGGTGGACTAGAAATTGATGAGCCATCTCTTGATTTAGCAATTTCTGGATCTATTTTATCCTCTTACCTAGAAAGACCAATTCAAAACGAAGTTGCTCTGATTGGTGAAATAGGTTTGTCGGGAGAAATTCGTCCTGTAAGTTTTATTTCGACAAGACTCAAAGAACTCACAAGTCTTGGAATCAAAAAAGTTTTTTTACCAAAAAGCAATTTAAAAGAAATCAAAAATCAATTTAAAGAATTAAATCTAATCGAAATAGAAAAAATTAACGAACTAGAAAAAATTTTTTAGAAAAAATTATTTGTGCTCCCTTAAATGGAATGCCTAAACTTTTAGAAGGGCGAATTTTTCTTTTTTTGCAAAGCAAAAAAAAATGTACAATTAAAAATTAATAATTTGGAATTCAAAAAATTTTTAGTATCAATTTTTAATTCCACATTTACGAAAAAACACGCTCGCCTCTTCGGTCAAAAAAATTGTATTCACAATTTTTTGACCACGAGTTGATCGTTTTCGCTAGTTCACCAAAATTTATTTTTTTATTCTAATTTTGTTTTGGATTCAAACTTTACACAACTTAGAACTACATCCTCATAGCTTCACTTTTTTAAAATTCAAGATAAATTAAATCAAGTTATGTGGTTTTAAACTAAAGCTTGATAAATTCCTAAAATAGTTGAAACATGACATCATGAAGTCTTTACCAATTGGAATTCAATCTTTTAGAAAACTCATTGAAGGAAATTATATTTATTTAGATAAAACTAAATATATTTATAAAATGCTAAAAAATGAATCTGGTGTGTATTTTTTATCAAGACCAAGAAGATTTGGAAAAAGTTTATTGATTTCTACTTTGAATGAAATTTTTCTTGGAAACAAAGAATTATTCAAAGGATTATTTATTTATGAAACCAATTATCAATGGAAAAAATATCCTGTAATCAGAATTGATTTTTCAAAACAAAAAGCTGAAAACAAAGAGCAACTTAAAAATTTTATAATCACTCAAATTGATTCTATTGCAGAAAATTACAAAATAGTTTTAAATTCCAAAGAATACTTTTCAAGATTTGAAGAATTAATTTTAGAATTAAAAGAATTTGGAAAAATTGTAATCCTAATTGATGAATACGATAAACCAATTATCGACTACATCGAAGAGACAGAAATTGCAAAAGATCTGAGAGAAGTCCTCAAAGGATTTTACACAATTATCAAAGCATCAGATGAATACATTCGATTTGTTTTTTTAACAGGTGTGAGTAAATTTGCTAAAGCTGGAGTTTTTAGCGGATTAAATAACTTGAATGATATAACTATGGATAGAAAATATTCAGCTATGCTTGGAATTACTCAGACTGAACTTCAAGAAAATTTTAAAGAATATATATTAGATTATGCTAATAAAGAAAAAATTAGCACAGAAGATTTACTTGATAAAATTAGATTTTGGTACAATGGATATTGTTTTACAGGAGAATGTGAAAAAGTTTATAATCCATTTTCTACTTTGTTGTTATTTGAAAGACAAGAATTTAGAAATCATTGGTTTGAAACAGGAACTCCAAGTTTTTTAATCAAACTAGCGAAAAAGAAAAATTTTGAAATTGAATCACTTCCAATTACACAAGAGGAAAGTTCTTTTAGTACTTATGATTTGGAAGAATTAAATATAATTCCACTTTTACTTCAAACAGGATATTTAACTTTAAAAAATTATGATAAAGAAACAAGACTTTATGGTTTAGATTATCCAAATTTTGAAGTCAAAAATGCTTTTACTCATTATTTTCTTAGAAGTTATACTAGAGATGGAATTAACGACGGAAAGCTCTATCAATTAATTACAACTCTCAGAGAAAAAGATTTTGAATTATTTTTTCAAACACTGGAATCTTTATTTGCATCAATTGATTATGATCTTCACATCAACCAAGAAAAATACTACCAGACTATTTTTTATTTAATATTCACTTTAATTGGTCTCAGAATTTCTGCTGAAGTAAAAACCAATATTGGAAGAATTGATGTTGTGATTGATGATAAAGATTTATTTTTATTTGAATTCAAACTAAATGACAGTGCTGAGAACGCCCTCGAACAAATTTACAAAAACAAATATTTTCAAAAATATTTATCTCCAGAATATGCTCTAGGAAATAAAAAGATGTTTTTATTTGGTGTGGAATTTAAAGATAGGAATTTGGGAGAGTGGGTGGTGAAGGAATTATGAATTTTGAAATAAATAAAAAAAGAATTTATTTTAAATTTTGAATCAGTGCTTCTCTTCCTCATTTGTATTCAATATAATATTTGAAATTACAGCTAATATTATTTTTTAATATATCTTCTTCCTATTTTATAAAATTTAATACAGGAATTTTTTTTTAAGTTTTCAATTTTTTTTGTTTCTAAATTGATATTTTTTGCTAATTCTTCATAAAATTTTTCTCTGGATGTCGGCTCAGAAAATTTACTGGATTGATAATTTTCTAAATTAGAATAAATTGTAGTTATATAAAAATCACTAATATTTGAACATAAACTTCTGTCGTTATTTGCCCAACCAAAATCTCTTTCAGCTTCAATATCATTACTGCATGCAATAAAGAAACTACTAAAAGCTTAAATTGTACTTCCAGCTATTGGTAAAGTAGTTTGATTTTATAATCCAAAAGCTATTGCAATACCCCAGTCAGTTAATAGACCTAGAATAGTTCCAGCTTTACTAAATTCATATGAATAATTAAAATTAGTTTTATGAAATTCAAAATCTTCATATTTACAAATTTTATTTTTTTCTGGAATTTGATTAAAAGCAAAATCTAAAGGTTTCCCTGTATAACCACCAATTTTATGTAATAAGTATGTTGCACAATTTAGTTGGATTAAAATCAGAATGATAATAACAAATCTTTATTTACTGAATAATTTTTATATAAAGTGAAGCCGTGCGAAAGGGATTGTAACGTTTCCATCAACTGCATCCTTTAGAATGTGGTTGATGGAAGTAGTGTAAAGCCCGGTTTTTTCCACCTAACTTAGTGATTTTATCGTTTAATCAAAGTTAGGTGGAAAAAATTCGCCCTAATTAATTGTAATGGAAATTTTTTTCATTTCTGGTTTTAATTTTTTTAATTCCAAAAATAATCTTCCATTTTTCATTTTGGCAGTTGTATTTTGTTCATCAATTTTTTGGTTTAGAATAAACTTTCTAAAATAAGAAGATTGTCTATATTCTTTATAAACCAAATTTTCATCTGAACTAGTCTCTTCAGTTTTTGCTGAAATGGAAAGAATATCTTGTTCTATTTCAATCTTCACATCTGATTCTTTTATTCCAGGCAAATCCACCACAAACGAAAGTTTATCTTCGTCTTCATAAACATTTACATTTGGAGTCGCCCATTTGATTTCAGTTGTTAATTCGTGATTCATATATTCCTCCTTAATTTGCAAGTTCCACGTTAATTTTTTTTGGTTTTGAAATTTCAGATTTTGGTAACTTTAAGCTGAGAATTCCATTTTTGAAATTTGCCTCAACTTTATCTTTATCAATTTGAAAACCAAATTCAATTCTTCTTTTGAAGCTAGTTTGAAAAATTTCTTCACGAATTAAATTTTCTTTTTTGAACTCACTTTCAGAAATTTTGCCAGAAATTTCAACTGAGTTTTCACTCACTTGGATGTCTATATTTTCTGGCTCAAATCCTGTTAAAACTGATGTCAAAACTGCTTCATTTTCAGTTTGTGAAATGTTAACGCTTGGATGGAATGTAGATTTTAAAATTCCACCCGAAAAAAACATATCTTTATGAGCCTTATCTAGCTCTTTCCAAACTTTTCCAAAACCACCTGATCTTTCAAGTAAACTGAGTAACATTTTCTCCTCCTATCACTCATATAATAAAGTGCTATTTACTAATTGGCACTCTATATATATGAGTGCTAATAATTTGAAATTGTTCTTAAAATCAAGAAAAAAATTTTATTTTTAAGAAAAAAAATAGCTTTTTAGTAAAAATTGATAGTTATGCAGTTCTAAAAAGTCAAATTATTAAGAAAATGTTTCAATTGCAGCCAAATCCTTTTTATTCAGATAGGTTTTTAGAATACCAATTTGAAAGAAAATTGTATTATTTTTATGTAATAACTTTAAATATTTTGGGATATGGATGTTTTTTATCTTATATTTTGGTTTTGATTTTTAAAACCAAACCAAGTCCAGAATATTTATTTTTGGATGTATTTTCACTATTCACAAGACTTTCAGTTTTTGTAGTGTATAAATTTTTTGAAATTCCTAAATTAGTTTTGGAACTAAAAGATAAAAAACTATCATCTTCTGCCATGAAAACAATTGAAAAAAACAGAGAAGAAATCCTTGGAACTTTTTTTAAAAATATTTACGGTTATGCTTATGATAGAAATTTGATCTACAAGAATAAATCTGAGTTAATTCAATTTGTAAATTCTCTTGAAAGAGCCAATTGGAAAAAAATAGGTAAAATTTATTTTATATTTCATAGCATCATCACTCCCATTTTTTTTGTTTATATTTTTAGAATTAACTAAAATTTTTTCTGTAAGAACTATTAAATCAAAAACTTAAATTCTACTTTTCAAAAATGAATTTTAATTTATGTTTGGATTTGCTTGAGGTATTTTTATGAAACAATATATTATTGGAATTGATGCTGGAACAACTGGAATTAGAACATTTTGTTTTGATACAAAAGGAAAAATAATTTCTGTCGCTTATGAAGAATTTAAACAAATTTTTCCTAAAGCTGGATATGTGGAACATAATGCTTTAGAAATTTGGACAAAAACTGAAAAATTAATTTTAGCTGCAATTAAAAAAGGAAAACTAAATCCAAAAGATGCAATTTGTATTGGAATCACAAACCAAAGAGAGACAACTGTTATCTTTGATAAAAAAACTGCAAAGCCCATTTACAATGCAATCGTTTGGCAATGTAGAAGAACAACTGAAATTTGTAACGATCTCAAAAAACAAAATTTAGAATCTGAATTTAGAAATAAAACGGGTCTTGTTGTGGATGCGTATTTTTCTGGGACAAAAATTAAATGGATTTTAGATACAGTTCCTGGTGCTAGAGCTAAAGCTGAAAAAGGAGATTTGGCTTTTGGAACGATTGATACTTGGCTTCTTTATAATTTAACAAAAGGTAAATCTCATAAGACAGATCATACAAATGCTTCAAGAACTTTAATTTATAATATCAAAGACAAAAAATGGGACAATGATCTATTAAAGATACTATCGATTCCCGAGAGTATTTTACCAGAGGTGCATACTTCAAGATATTCTTTTGGATACACTGAAGGTGTAAAAGGTTTACCAAATGGAATTCCTATAACAGCTCTTGTTGGTGACCAACAAGGTGCTTTATTTGGACAACTCTGTACGGAAGTGGGTGAAGCAAAAAATACTTATGGTACTGGATGCTTTTTGCTTTTTAATATTGGTAATGATTTTCAAATTTCTAAAAATGGTTTGATAACAACACTAGCTTGTGGTCCAGAAGGTAATACTGTTTATGCATTAGAAGGATCTGTCTTTATAGGTGGAGCGGTGATTCAATGGCTTAGAGATTATATGCATTTTTTTAAAGAGTCCAAAGAGAGTTTGAAGTTAGTGAAGTCAGTTAAACAAGATGATGATTTAGTTTTTGTTCCATCATTTGCCGGTCTAGGTGCTCCACATTGGGATATGTCTGCTCGTGGAGCAATTTATGGAATTACAAGAGATACCACAAAAGAACAAATCACTAGAGCAGCATTAAAATCAGTAGCACTTCAATCTTATGAACTTGTAAAAGCTATGGAAAGTGATACTGGAAAACAATTAAAAATTTTAAAAGTAGACGGTGGTGCAACTTCAAACGATTATTTAATGCAATTTCAAGCGGACATAATTGGTAAAACAGTTCTACGCCCTGATAATATAGATACTACTGTTCTAGGTGCTGCTTACCTCGCAGGTCTAGAAGCAAAAGTTTTTTCATCTGTAGAAAGCCTCAGAGCAAACTCAAAAAAATTCAAAGAATACAAACCCTCAATGAAAGAAGAAATAAGAAATTTAGAAATTGCAAAATGGAACGAAGCAATTAAAAGGACAAAAACAAATTGATCGCAACAATTAAAAAATTACATGCCTATCATCACTGGGCGATGGAAAAAATTTTTTATGAGCTAGAAAATTTTTCAGAAGAAGAATTCACAAGAGACCTTGGTGAAGGTACTTCTTCAGTAAGAGATAAAATTTGTCATATCATAGCAGCAGATACAATTTGGTTAGATAGAATTGAAGGATTAGAAACTAAATTTATGGATTCTAGTTTTTTTCCTTCTATTCAAACAACTAAAAAATATTTTTTAGAAGCAAAAACCAGATTTGAAAAAATTTTAACTGGCTTAAACGAAGCAAATTCATATAGAAAAATTTCTTTTAAAAATAAAAAAGGTGATTTAATAGAATTTCAAATTAACGAAATTTTATTACATGTAGTAAATCATGGAACCTATCATCGAGGACAACTAGCTTCTTTAATTAGAAGAATTAAAGGTAAACCACCAACAACTGATTTAATTGAATTTTTTAAAAATGTTTAAATTATTTTTTTTTATTTTTTTAAGCTTAAATTGTAAAAAAGAAAAATCAGAATATTTAGAAAAAAATTATTCTGAAAAAAATTACTTTAATATTCTAAAAGAGCATCCTTTTAAAACAGATAAAGAAAAATATTTTGCAAATCTTTCCATTTTAAATTTAAATTTGGAACTTGAAAAAGCTTCGCCAGAAGAAAAGAAAATAAAGTTAAAAGAACTTTCTAAGCTAAATTTTTTAAAATGGGAAATGGAAAGATTGAATACCTATGCTATTCTCGAAAATTCAGAGATTTATGAAAAATATATTTTGGAATCGTTTTTAATTGAATTAGATTTAATAGATGATGATCAAATTGCTTTTAAGTTAAAACAAATTTTGGAACTTGATCCAAATAAAGAAAAAGATTTAATTAGTAAAGTTTTGCTTAGTTTTGTAAAAAAAAAGTCCATAGAAAATTCAAATATTAAAGAAAAATTTTGGAACAGAATGTATTATTTTTTTTCAAATTCAGAAAAATCAAGATTCTACTTTGCAAAAGGAAAAAATATCAATTTGAGGTTTGGTCCAGGAGTTGAAAATCCGGCTACTGGAAAAATCACTGATGAAGATGTATTTGTAATTGAAGAAGATTTTAAAGAAATTGAAATTGGTAAAAAAAAAGGAAAATGGTTTTATATTTATTCTTTTGAAACCTATAAAAAAGGTTGGGTTTTTTCAGGATTTTTAGAAGAAAAAAAAATTGATAATTCGAAATTAGAAAAAATTAAAAATGAAATTTCTAAAGAATTTAGTTTCCAAAAAATAGATTTTGAAGACTGGGATGAAAAAAATATTCCCAAAAATTTTTATGGCTCTTACTTTTCTAAAGAAAAATTTCTAGATTTAGGAAAAACTTACTTTCCAATTGATGAATCAGATTTTAAAACTGAAATTTGTTTTAAACCAAAACCAGATATAAAAAAAATTAACTTAATTTTTCAAAATAAATTAGAAAAAAAAATTAAATTTATAAAACTTAAATTTCCAAATCAAGAATTTGAATTTGATTTAGATGAAAAAAAAATCTATTTGCAAGAATTTGAATTTCTCTCAAAAAACAAAATTGAATTTGTTTTTCAAAAAAACCAAATATTTTTAAATAAAAAATCTTTTTTTGAATCTGATATTGAAATAGAAAAATTAGAAATTTGTTTTCCCACTTCTAAAACTAAAACAGAATCAAGAATTTTATTGGAATCCATTGAATTGTATTAGTTAGAAAAATTTAGAATAAATATAATTTTAACAAATTTCCACTAAGGAGAAGAAAATAAATAAAATTAATGTAATTTTTTTAAATATTCTTGACAAACTTATCTTAACTTTCGTTATATTTATGACAAGGAGTTATAATGAAAATAAAAATTTTATTATTATTTTTAATTATTTTTTTTCAAAATTGTATGGGTTTGAGTTACGGTGCAATGATTGGTGCAATCCCAAATACTAATCCCAATAAACAATATGCCCATGGGATTATTATTTATAAAAATGGTATAATATTCCATAAAACGAATAGCCCTGGACAGGCATTAGATGCAAAGCTAGTTAAAACTGGAGAATCATGTAATCATGGGATTTTATGGTTAATTTCATTTGGTGATTCTAGCATTCAACAAGCTGCAAAATCTGCTAAAATAACTAAAATTGGCTCAGTTGATCATGAGATAACTTCAATTTTGACGCTTTTATACCAATCAAATTGCACAATTGTCAAAGGAGAGTGAAATGAAAAAAATTTTAATTATACTATTATTTAGTCTAAATTGCGCAACTGGACCAAATTCAGGTTTTATTTTTACAGGAACTGAATTTGCTGGTGAAATAAATCCATATTTTAATAAAATTGGTTCAAAAAAAGCAGAGGGTTGTACTCATCGAATTTTGCTTCTAATTAGTTTTGGTTCTTCAAGTGCTGGAACAATTGCTTTACAAAATAAAATTCAATACATTTACGGTGTTGACCACTCATATACAAATGTTTTATCGGTTTTGTATAATAGTTACTGCACAATAGTTCACGGAGAATAATTATGAAAAAAATTACACTTTATTTATTTATTGTACTACTTTTATTTAATTGTTCAACTCCATTACCGAGCTTGTTATTAAATATTACAGAAGAACATGTTTATGGAATATCACAAGGTAATACTCTTGGACCAGCTAAGGTTGAAGCACAAGGAGAATCTTGTACTTATAGCATTATTATTCTTTCTGCTTTTACAACATTACCTGGAAGATCTATTTCTAAAGCAGTCGAAGATGGTAAAATTGGTAGAATTGCTTCTATTGATTATAAAACTGTAACAATACTACCAATATTAGGAGCCCTTATAAGTACCTTTATAATACCTTTCAACATGGACTGTGTAATTGTAACAGGTGAAAGAGCGAATACTACAAACGCTGTTTCTTCACCACCGCCAGTGGTCGAAGAACCTTCTAAAACAGCTCCAGCTAAGGCTGCAAAAAAAAGATAATTGATTTAGAAACTAGTTTTTTTTAAAGCTAGTTTCTAATTACAACAAATTTTTTTACAAACCAAATCATTTTCAAATAAAAATTTTAACTATAAAATTCTTGCAATACTACGGTTAAAGATACAAAATGTCACGAAGTGAGTCACTAGCCTTGCGAAGTGACCAAGCATTTTGTAGCTTGACCTTTGCAGCGCAAAGGAAACCGCCAATATTTTTTCTAGTTTATTTATTTCCAAACTTCAAAAAATTAAACTTGTATGTTAAGAATTAGTATATTTTTTTTGATAAGTCTATTAAGTTTTGGGCAAGAGCAAAATTTGCTAACTTATGAAAAAGCACTTGATGAATTTAAAAAATCAGAATTTCAAAAATCAATTGAAACAATTAGAGAATTAATTTTAAAAGATGGAACAAAATATGAATACCATTATTTGGCTGCACACGATTATTGGAGTCTTGGAAATTATAAATCAGCCATTAATCATTTTCAAGCAGCTATAAAATTTAAACCAGAAGATCCCAAAGCATATATTGATTTAGTTAAACTTTTTGAAAATTCAAAAAATTTAAAAACAGCTCTAAGTTTTTGTGAATCTAGTATTGAAAAATTTCCAAATGAATATGAATTAAAAATCTTACAAGCTGGACTTTTACTAAAGTTTGGTCGTTTTGAATTTGTAAATTCAATTCTAGAAAAATTAAAAACAGAAAATCCAAATGACTATAGACCTATATTACTAGAATCTAATATATATTTTGCTAGAAAAGATTTTGAAAAAGCTGAGCTAACCTTAAAATGGGCAAATTCTTTATCTCCTGAAAATCCATTTGTAAATAATAATTTAGCTATTTTACATGAACAAATTTATTTATCTTTGATACAAAAAAAATCTCCTGATGCAAAACAAAAATTAAATCAAGCTTTAGAAGAAATTGATATTGCTGCAAAAAATTCTAAAGAGCCAAGCATTTTAGAAAACCAAAAAAGAATTTTAACATATCCCAAATGAAAAAAAATACTGTTAGCTTTCACACACTTGGTTGCAGATTAAACATTTTTGAATCTGATGGTCTTTCCACTGCATTAAAAAAAGAAGGAATTGAAACTGTTTCCGAATTAGAAAAACCTGAAATCATTATCATTAACACTTGCACAGTCACCAATAAAGCTGATTCAAAAAATAGATCTATCATTCGTGGTGCAATCAAAAATAATCCCGGTGCAAAAATTTGGGTTACGGGCTGTTATGCGGAAACAGACAAAGAAATAATCGAAAACATTCCTGGCATCACAGGTGTAGTAGGGAACACTGAAAAATCAAAACTTCCAAGTATCATTTTAAATACACTATATGGAAAAGAAATTGATACAAAAGAATTTGATCGATTTTCATATTCAGATGTAATGCCAAGTTCTCATACACGTGCCTATTTAAAAATCCAAGACGGATGTAATAGGGTTTGTTCTTATTGTAAAATTCCTTCAGCTCGTGGAAAAGCAGTTTCAAGAAAAGAAGAAGATGTTCTGAACCAAGTTTCTTATTTACAAGACCAAGGGGTGGGAGAAATTATTTTAACAGGTGTAAATTTAGGTTGGTACAAAGATTCTGAATCCAAAAAAAGTTTTAATACTCTTTTAAAAAAAATTTTAGATAGACTAGATTATTCTAGACTTAGAATTTCATCTATTGAGCCATCAGATGTGGGACATGAACTTGCTGATCTCACTTTACATCCAAGATTTTGTAATTATCTACATGTTCCAATGCAAAGTGGGAATTCTAGAATTTTAAAAATGATGAAACGGTCTTATACAGCTGAAACTTTTTACAAAAGAATTAAACTAGCAAAAGAAAAAAATCCTGCTCTATTTATTGGAACAGATATTATCACTGGATTTCCCGGAGAAACTGAAGATGAATTTTTAGATTCAGTGAATTTAGTTAATGATTTAGAAATTTCAAAAATTCATGCATTTCCGTTTTCAGTTCGAAAAGGCACAACTGCTGAAAATTTAAAGGATTCAATTTCCAAAGAAGTTAAAAAAGAAAGAGTACAAATTTTAAATTCTTTATCTAGAAAAAAGTATAAAGAATTTGGTGAAAAATATATTGGTAAAACTCTAGAAACTATTTATGAAGATAATGAAACAGGTGTCACAGATAATTATCTGAAGGTCAAATTTGAAACTGATACAAAAAGTTTAAAACGTGGACAGTTTTTAAAAGCAAAAATTTTATCCTATAAAGAACCAAATGAACATTTAAAAGAAGGACATTTTTTATCTAGCTTTGAGTCATGAAAAAAAAACTTATCTCAAAGAAAAAAAACTTAGAAATATGTTTAGCTTTTGCTGGTGGTGGTTGTAAAGCACTTTATGCAATGGGATTTGGTTCAATCCTAAGAAAAAAAAAAATTATCATTAAAGAAATTTCTGGAGTTAGTGCTGGTGCAGCGTCTGCCCTTGGTTTACTTTCTGAAACTGAAGATGAAACAATTGAATACCTTGCAGAATTAACTAAAAGAAATTCTTCAAATTTTAAATTACTAAGTTTATTTGGTGGAAGTTCTCCTTTCCCACATGAAAATATTTATAGAAGACTTATTCGCCATGGAATGAATCTCGAAAAAATTAAAACATCAAAAGTTAAAATCAAAATTTTAACAGTAAGAGCTATTCCTAAAAAACAAACCTTGATGGAAGATCTTTGGACCAGAGCTAAATTGATAACTGAAACAAGTAAAGCTTATTTGTTGGACGAAAGAGATAAACAAAGAGGACTTCCTTGTAATCGAGTAAGTTTAATTATGGAAAAATGGAATATGGAAGAATTGGTATACCAAAATAGAGATTTAAAATCTCAAGAAATTATTGAAACTATTATTTTAAATTCATCATCTATTCCACCAGTAATTTCATTTCAGAATCACAATAGTATGTATTTTTTAGATGGTGGACTTACTAATAATTTATTAATTGAAAAATTTTCTAAGAAAAGTAAAATTCTTGGAATATACTATGAAGACACAACCTTATATGGAAAAAATAGAGAATTATTAGAAAAATGTTTTTTAGTAAAACCATCTAAAAAAATATCAATTTCTTCTTTCGATTATACAAATCCTGATGGTGTTAAAGAATGTTATGAACTTGGGAAAGAAGATGCTAAGAATTTACTTCCTAGAATTATCGAGTATTGTAGTAGTTGATGGAAATTTTGACTGCATTAATTACTGGAACAAGCTCTGGAATCGGACTAGCAATCTCAAAAAAACTTTTGGGACTTGGTTATAAAGTTTATGGCATATCAAGAAATTATTCTAATGATTTAAAATTAGAAAAAAATTATATTCATATTGAAAAAGATTTATCTGATTTAAAAAAAATTAAAGAGCTAAAAAGTTTATCCAAAGAAATTGAAAGTTTAGATTTACTAATTTTAAATGCAGGAATTGGATTAATTGGATTTCATGAAGAATTGGATGAAGAAAAAATGATTTCGATGCTAAATACAAATTTTACTTCAGCAATTTTATTAACTAAATATTTTTTAAAAAAAATTAAAGAAAATAAAGGTAAAATTATTTTTATTTCTTCAAGCACAGCTTCTAAAGCATCACCTTTGGCTTCTGCATATTCAGCAACTAAAGCCGGAATTTCTCATTTTGCAGATTCTTTATTTGAGGAAGTTAGAAAATTTGATGTAAAAATTTTTACTATTGAAGCAGATATAGTGAACACAAATTTTTATAATGATACAAGAATTTCAGTTTACCCAAATAGTGATTCTTATACTGAAGCCAGTGAACTCTCAGAAGTTGTCGAATTTTTCTTAAATCAAAAAAAATCAGTAATAAAAAAAATTTCAATTGAACCTCAAAAAAAAAGAGTAGAAAAAAAAACAAGAATTCAAAATGATTTTATATAATATTTTATTATTTTTTGTAACGATTTTGATTTTTATTTTAAAACCATTTTCAAAAAAACTGAATGATTTTTTAGAAATTAGAGAAGTAGAAAAAGAAAAATATAAAAATTTTACAACTCCAAAAAAAACAATTTGGCTACATTCTGCTTCAGTTGGTGAACTAGACCAAGCAAAAGCAGTAGCTCAGGTAATCAAAAAATACGAAAAAGAAACTTTTATTTTACAAACTGTTTTTTCAAATTCAGTAACTGAAAAAAATTTTGATTTTGAAAATACAGATTTGACCATTAGACTTCCACTTGATTTTCAAGGGTCTTATGATTGGATATTAAAAATTTTTCAGCCAAGTTCCATTATTTTTTTTGCATGGGATACTTGGCCAAATTTGATCTATCAAGCTAAAAAAGAAAATGTAAAAATTTATCTGAATTCAGCAACATGGGATAAAAATTCTTCTAGAATCAAATTTTCTTTTTTTAAAAAATTATTTTCTAATTTTGATGGAATTTCTCCTGTAAAAAAAGAAATGGAAAAAAGTTTTAAAGAATTTTCTTTAAACAAACCAAAAGTTGTTTCTTGTGGAGATTCTAGGTTTGATTCTGTTTCTAAAAAAATTATTTCTAAAAAAACCAATTTAGAATTTGAAGAAAAAATTAGAATATTAGAATATTCTAAATTACTAATACTTGCTTCTACTTATTCTGAATGTGAAAAAATAATTTTTCCCAATTTAGAAAAAATTATATCTCTTGGGTTTAAAATCTGGATATTTCCTCATAAAATAGAAAAATCTAGAATCGAAGAAATTAAATCTAATCTAAAAAACTTTTCCATTGGAATTTATTCTGATTTAAAAAAAGAAGATAAGGATAAACAAATTATTTTATTTGATGTTCTTGGTGTTTTGGCTTATTCATACCAATTTGCAAGTCTTGCTTATGTAGGTGGGGCAATTCACAATAAAGTGCATAATGTTCTTGAACCTAGTTATTTTGGACTTGGTCTTATCACTGGAAAAAAAATCCAAAATTCATCTGATGCTATTGAACTAGAAAATTTAGGTTATCTAAAGACAATAAAATCAGGTGAAGAATTTTTTAATGCATTTCAATATTTTGATACAAAGAAATTTAAAGTAGAAATAGCAGAATATGTAAATAAAGGAATTGGCAGTTCAGAAGAATTCTATAAAATTTTTTTGAATAAAAATTAAAACAAATTTTTAAATTTTTATTTTAATCAATTTAAAAACACATTACTCTTGAATTTCCATATTCAGCCACACATAATGCTCCTGTTGAATCTAAAATTACTTTGATTGGATTATTAAACTTATCTGCTGAAATTCCAGCTGAATTTGAAACAAAATCATTTTGACCAATTACATTTGATGCAGTAGTAGCACCAGAATGGAAAAATAAAACTCTGTTATTCGAAAAATCAGAAATATAAACTCCAGTATCTTCATCAGCAGTAATAGAATAAGGAGCACTCAATGAATTAGCGTTTGTACCAGAACTATTTGTATTAAAATTTCCATTCTGCCCATAAACTCTTGATGCAGTAGTTGAACCAGTTTCATAAAATAAAATTCTATGATTTGCATAATCTGCTATATAAACTTGATTCAAATGATTTACAAAAAAATAACATGGAGAACTGAGTGAATTTGCTGAAATTCCTGAATTATTAACATTATTTGTAGTAAAACTTCCAAACTGTCCAAAAACTTTTGTAGCAGTTGTGGTATCTTTTGGAAAAACTAATCCTCTATGATTTAAAAATTCTATTAAATACAAGTTATCATTTGAATCTAATATGATTCCTCTTGGACCATTCAAATTTGTATTAGTCACTCCTGAAATATTTGTATTAAAATTTCCATTTTGTCCATATACAACTGTAGCGGTTGTACTTCCATTTAAAAAAAATAGTAATCTATGATTGTTATAATCTGACACATATAAATTTCCATTTGAATCTAAAGCAGAATCAAGTGGTAAAGATAAATTTGTCGCACTAGTGCCTGCTACATTTGTATTAAAATTTCCATTTTGTCCGTAAACTCTTGTTGCAGTTGTAGAACCTTTTGGATAAAATAAAACTCGATTATTATCTCTATCAGAAATATATAAATTATCATCTTTATCAAAAGTAGCTGCTTCTGGCCTATTTAAGGTATTCGCTGTTACCCCAGTTATGTTGGGTGTGTTTGTTGTAAAACTTCCGTTTTGTCCATAAACAGTTTTTGCAGTATAATCTCCAACTCGAATAAAAATAGATTTTGTTTTTGAACCCATTAAACTTTTTGCAGTAATTTGGTATTCTGTTTCAATAGATGTAATTGTTGGAGTTCCAGAAATTTGCCCAGTTGAAGTATTGATGCTTAATCCTGCTGGTAAACTTGGAGAAATTGTAAATTCTGAAATTTGTCCTGTGAGAATTGGAATTTGTCTTGGAGCTAATTGGTTTTGGTAAAAAGTTTTTCTATTTCTAGGAAAATTAAAGTCAGGAGAAAAATCTGAATAAAGTGTCAAATTTCTTTCAACATTCGTATTATTTCCTATTCCTGTTATTTTAAAAGTTTTATTTGGAAAATAAGAATTTGGGATTCCTGAAATTTCACAAGTTGTTGTGTTAAAATTTAAACCAAAACCAATTAATTCTGAAATAGAACATGAATTGATATTTTGAAATTGATTTGGTTTGATTAGTTGAATCGTATTTGTGATTAAATTGAATTGTGATAATGAATATTCTAAGATGGGATCATTATTTGTTGGTATTGTTTGTGGAACTGGTAAATTAATCGGGTTGGAAGAAGTAATTTGACTTCCCAAACTAAAAAAGAATTTTAGAACTGGATTTTTGTTTTTAATATTACAATTTAAAAAAAGTGAGAGTAAAAATAAAAATTTAAACATTAAGCTTCTTTATTTATTAATTTTAAAATTTTCCTTTAAAAATGTCAAGGATATAATTTAATTAAAAATAACTGCTTTGTGTTGCTAAAATCGAATTCAAATAAAAAATCTGTTGCATCAAAAATAATTTTTAATGGCTTATAGAATTTGATTTCAAATTATACATTTGAAGAAGTTTTAGATTCTAAAAAGTAAAATATAATCAAGCTTTAGTATTAGTTATAATATCAAATTTTTAAATTGATACAAAAGTTGGTTTAAAAAAACAAAAAACGATTTTAAAACTGTATTATGATTCTTTGCATAAAAGTTGAAAAAAATTTTAAACAGGAGTTTTAAACTAAATTCTTTAAATTTGAATTATAAGTTGATAACTAATATTAGAGAAATTTTTTATTTTTAAATGAAAAGTAGAAAAAAAATTTTATTAACTAACTATTACTAAAACCAGCTGCAGATTCAACCTTCACTGCTCTTTCACTCTATTTAAGGCTTTTACTACACTCCTAGCAAAACGGAAACTCACTACATAACCTCGTACAGAGTAGGAGAGGTTAGAAAGTAATTAAAAAATTTTCTGATTTACACTTTGTTTTGTATAGAAACTAGACCATTAAATTTTACCTTTTTTAAAAAATATAATAATAATAAAGTAAATATTTTTGATTCAAAGTATTAAATTTAAAAAAGAATTTTCAAAATTAAAAAATCCTTGAAATCTATGTAAGATAAATAATTTTTGTAATACTCGGAGTATGAATGCACAAAAAACCCAATATTAAACCTTCTAAGCAAAATGAAAAATTTAATGCCCCACGTATTAATGAACAAATTACTACACCAAACGTTCGTCTAGTTACAGAAACTGGAACTGAAGTTGTTACACTTGCATTTGCACTAAAAAAAGCTCAAGAAGAAACCCTTGATTTGGTAGAAGTTTCATCAGGTCAAGATATATCAGTTGTGAAAATAATTGATTATGGAAAATATAGATTCGAACTTTTGAAAAAAAGTAAAGAAGCAAAAAAAAAGCAACATGTTATAACAATTAAAGAAATAAAGCTTCGACCTAGAATCGAGGGAAACGATTATGGCATAAAGCTTAGACAAAGTATAGATTTTTTGCAAAAGGGAGACAAGGTAAAATTAACATTAAGATTTAAAGGTAGAGAAATGGCTCATACTGATTTAGGTATGAATATTATGAATAAGTTTTTAGATGACTTAAAACTTCATGGAATTCCTGAAAAATCACCTGCACAAGATGGTAAACAAATTGTGGTGTTAATCAATCCGAGTAATCATAAATAGGAAGTAAGTATGCCAAAGTTAAAAACAAATAGAGCCGCTGCAAAAAGGTTCAAATTTACAAAAACGGGAAAAGCTAAAAGAGCTAGAACCCATTTGAGACACAAACTAGAAAAAAAATCACCAAAACAAAAATCAGGTCTTGGTGGAACAATACTGGTTCATGAAACAGATTTAGGTAGAATTGTTAAACTTTTACCTTATGGAGGAAAATAATGGCTAGAGTAAAAAACGGAACTATTCACAAAAATAGAAGAGCCAAAGTTTTAAAAGCTGCCAAAGGTTTCAGAGGCGGAAGATCAAAACTTTATAGAACAGCAATATCAGCTGTTATGAAAGCTGGTCAATGGGCATACAGAGACAGACGTGCAAAAAAAAGAGAATTTAGAGCTCTTTGGATTACTAGAATTAACGCTGCAGTTAGAGAAAACGGAATGTCCTATTCAAAATTTATTTCTGCTTTAAAAAAATCGGGAATAGAATTAGATAGAAAAACATTAGCAGAAATAGCATTTAATGACAAAGAAACTTTTGCTGCTTTAGTAGAAAAAACAAAGTTAGCAGCATAATTTTTGTCGATATTCAAAAGGGGTAAGAAATGATTTCACTGGAAACAATCGAAGAACTAGAAGCAAAGATTATGAAGGCTCTAGAACTTATCTCTGATTTACGCTCAGAGAACAATCGCTTAGAATCGGATAATGAAGCTTTAAGAGCTGAAAACGATAAAATGAAATTAGCGATGGAAGAAAAAGAAAGAGAGATTGCAACCCTTCGAGAAAAATTAGCTGAAGCTCAAAAAGAACTCCAAGAATTTAAAACCAA
This sequence comes from Leptospirales bacterium, assembly GCA_013297885.1. Classification (GTDB taxonomy): domain Bacteria; phylum Spirochaetota; class Leptospiria; order Leptospirales; family Leptospiraceae; genus UBA2033. The sequence goes on from JAAFIR010000007.1 coordinate 79,887, forward strand.
AGAAGGAAAATTAGATTCTAAAATTTCAGATATGATGTCTAGGCTTGACAATTTACCTTCTGCTAAATCTTCTTCTACAGTAAAACAAGGTTTTTCTTCATCAATACCAACTCCAGTTCAAGAAGCAATTGCAACAACTCCACCAGTTGTTAAACAAGAGCAATTTGATTCTGTTCAAGTCCAAGACAGTTCTGAACCTACGAATTTACTTTCTCATTCTGTTACTCATGAAACCTCATCTAACTTTTCAGAAGAAAATGATGAAATTATTTTATTAGATGATGATGAAGATGAATTTACAAACACCCCAGAAGTAGTAGTAAAAAATGAATCTCAAATTGCTGAATCCCCAAAAGTTGAAACAGCACCAATTTCTGAACCCTCTCCAAATTCAAATCAAATTGTAGAAGATTCAGACGACATCATAATTGATGAATCAGATGATGATACAATTAATTTATTTGATCCAGATGAAGATGATGATTTTTTAATAATTGATGAGGACATTAAATAACTTCAAATGAGTTCTCCTCAAAATAGAACTGAAGTTTTAATTCATGGTTCAACTTATACAATTGCTGGTGATATTGAACCAGAATATGTTCAAAGATTGGCCAGTTTTTTAAGTTCCAAAATGGCTGAATTATCTGTTACAATTCCAAATGCTACACCACTTAAACTAGCTGTTTTAGCTGCACTTAATATTTCAGATGAATTATTTCAATACAAAGAGTTACCTGTAGAAATTAATTCAGACAAAACGAATCAAGTTGTTGAAGAAAAAACTAAAAGATTAATTCATCTTTTGGATGAAGGTTTGATCGGAGATGTTTATTAATAAATTTTAGGGCAAATTTTTTGGGATTTCGACTTCGCTCAATCGCCAAAAAACTGGGCTTTCAGCTACTATCAAAAAATTGTATACACAATTTTTTGATACCGCTTCAATCCCGTTTGCAAGTCTCACTTTATTGAAAAACTTCACTTAGATTTAATTTACTGTCTAATAGTTGAAGCTACACAAATATAGGATTTGAAATATGGAAGACAAAGAAAAAAATCTTTCCAGAAAAAAATTTATTAGTAATTCTACTAAATATGGTATTATTACTTATGGAATTAGTTCTACTACCTCTGCAAAAGAAACAAAGTTACCACCTCAAACAAATAAAACAAAAAAGAAAAAAATTTTAGTAAATGTTTTTCATCCAAATCTAAAAGAGTCTAGAATTAATAAAGCAATGATGTCTGAGCTGAAAAACCATCCGAATATAACAGTTCGAGATATTTATAAAGAGTATGGTAAGCTTAGATTTATTGATACAATTCCATTAGAAAAAGAAAAAGAATTTTTAAAAAAACATGATAGAATTGCTTTCCAACATCCAATCTATTGGTACAATTGTACGCCATTGATGAAAAAATGGATAGAAGATATTCTTCTTGATGATTGGGATTGGGGAAAAGATGGAAATGATTTAAAAGGTAAAGATTGGCTACATGCAGTTTCATGTGCAGGGGATTTGAACTCTTATCGACCAGGAGATTTTAATGGTCATTCGTTAGGTGAGTATTTACGTTCTTTCCAACAAACTTCAGTTCTTTGTAAAATGAATTTTTGTCCAACCTTTGCGATTCATCATGTATATCATATTTCAGATTTGGAATTAAAAAAAGCGACAGAGAGTTATGTGAAGTATATTACTTCAGACAATTTAAATAGAGAATATGAGATGTAATTTTTTTCAGAAAATTTATTTTCAAAGAATCAAATTTAGAGGTAATTTATGAACAATTACGGAAATTTTTTAATTTTAGGTGGAAGTGGTGGAATTGGTTTAGAAGTTTCAAAATATTTAGAAAATAAATGTGATAAATTATATACTGCTTCAAGAGCTAAATCAGCTTTTGGAGAATGGATTCAATGTGACTTTAGTAACCTAGAATCAATTATTGAGTTAGAAAAAAAATTAGAATCAGTTAAGTTGGATGCAGTTTTATATTTAGCAGGAACATGGGAAGAAAATGCTTTCACTAAAGATTATAATTTTTTAGAATGTTCAGATAAAGATATTGAAAATGTTTTAAATATAAATTTATTAGCTCCAATCAGATTAATACAAAAATTGATTCCAAATTTACAAAAATCACAAAGAGGCAAAATTATACTAATCGGTGCAGCAATTGGAAATTTGAATTTAACATCATGTCCAGAAGTTTCAAATACTTCCTCAAAATTTGGTCTAAAAGGGATGGTTTTTGCTTTGAGACAAATTTTATCAAAATCTAGAATTGGAATAACATTAATTAATCCTGGAAACTTAGCAACTGAAGAAGTTCTAAATGATTTAAAAGAATCAAATAAAGAAAGTATTTATGCAATTCCATTAGAAGATTTATTTTTATGCATTGAAGCTATTTTAAAATTATCTAATAGAGCTAATATTAATGAAATTGATTTACCAAATATGTAAAATTTAAATATATTAAACTAGGAAATGAATAATCATACAAGAAAATCAAATTTTTACTTTTAATAAAGAAAAACTTTACTCCAAAATTTATGATGATATATATTCATCAGGTGATTTTGAAGAAAAAAAATATGTATTTCCAATTTCAGCGGGACTATTAGATAAAGTTCAAGAAAAAAAAGAAATTACTATTTTTGAATTTGGTTTTGGAATTGGTTTGAGTTTTTTTGCAACTTTGGATTTAATCAAAGATTTAGATGTTAAAATTAAATACTATTCAATAGAAAAATTTTTATTCCCAAAATATTTAATTGAGGAGTATTACAAAAAATTTCCTTTTTTAGAAGATGAACTAAATTGGTTTTTAAACACTTATTCTGAAAAATCTGAAAAATCTATACAAGAATTCAATTTTAAAGATAAATTAAATTTATTTTTAGTGAATAAAGATGTAAATTCTGCAATTGATAAAATTAAAATCAAAACAGATATTTGGTTTTTAGATGGATTTGATCCAAAAAAAAATCCAGAAATGTGGTCAGAAAAAATTTTTGAATACATAAAAAATTATTCTAAACCAAATGCAACTCTAACAACTTATTCTGTTTCCAAATCAGTAAAAGATCCATTAAAAAAAGCTGGATTTGAAATAAAAAAACTAAAAGGTTTTGGAAAAAAAAGGGAAATGCTTTTTGCTAAATTTAATTCTAATAAATTTTTCCTTAAAGATAAACCTTGGTTTATGTATCCCAAAATACTTTCTAATAAAAAACAAATTTCTATAATTGGTTCTGGATTAGCTGGTGCAAATTTAGCTTATCAATTTTCTAATGCAGGTTTTGAAGTTCATGTTTTTGAAAAAGAATCAGAAATTAGTTCCAAAGCATCTTCCAATCCTTGTGCTTTATTTGTTCCTCAAATATATAAAAAAAATTCTTTTGAATCAATCTGGTATAAAAAAGCTTTTTTTGAATTAGAAAAATTACTGAAGAATATTCCTTCAGAAATTTATGAAGTATTAGGTGCTAGAGAAATTTTACAAAATAAAAATTTATACTTGGAGAATAAAAGTGATGAAATTGATTTTTCAAAATATGATAATTCAGTATTTTTCAACAATGCAGGATTTTTATATCCTAAAGAATTAAATCAATTTTTGTTATCCAAGAAAAATATTCAATTACATTTAAATCAGAAAATTGACCAATTTGACAAAAAAAATGATCGCTGGATTTTATTTGAAAATAAAAAACCAATTTTTGAAACTGAAATTTTGATTTTAGCAAATTCATATTTTAGCAATGAGTTTCCTATTTCTAAAATTGATGAACTTGTTTCCACAAGAGGTCAGGTTTTAATTTTTGAAAGAAATACGAATGAAATTTTAATTGAAGAAGACTTTTACTTAACAAAATTTAATGATAAGTTTTCGTTAATCGGTTCAACTTTTAATCCAGAAGAAAAATCTGAAGAAATCCTTGAAAAAGATAATCAAATTTTGGAGAAAAGATTTTTAAAAAAATTTCCAAATGAAAAAATTCCAATTAATAATAGAAATTCTTGGTTTGGTTTTAGAGCTAGTTCAAAAGATCATCTTCCAATATTAGGTCTAATTCCAAATTTTAATATATGTAATAAAATTTATTCAGAAATTTGGAAAGGGAATCAATACCAGGAATTTCCTACTCCAATTTACCATGAAAATTTATTTATTCTCAGTGGACTTGGTTCTAAAGGAATTTTGAATTCTGTTTTAGGTGCAAAATTAATTTTAAATTTAATATTAAATAATGATGATTTTCCAAAAGAATTTTATGATAAAACAAATCCAATTAGATTTTTAAAACAAAAATTAGCAAGAAACGAACACTAAATTTTATATTTTTATTTTAAAAAATAGTTATTAAGATTAAAATTTAATAAATAAATTAATTTCAATTTATAAATGTAAAAATAATAGACTATTTGTCTAAAATAAAATAAATTAATAAATTAAACAAACTTCATCTTTTAAACTAAATTAATATTATCATTTAACAACTATTAAATGATAACAGTTTTTAATTTAATTTCAAAATTCAATGAAATAATTCTTATAATAATATTTTTAATTTACTTTTTTTATGGAGTTATAATTGTATTACCCTAAAAGGAAGTGAAATGAAACTTTTAATTGTAGATGATTCCTCAATCATTAGAAAAGCAATTTCTAATTATTTGAAAGATAAAGGTTGGGAAGTTGTTGGTGAAGCTGGAGATGGAAAAACAGCTCTTGAGATTTTCAAAAAGAATATGCCAGATTTAGTCACGATGGATATTACTATGCCTGAAATGGATGGATTAACTTGTTTAACTGAAATTTTGAAAATCGATCCAAACGTAAAAGTAGTTGTTATAACTGCACTTAATGATCAAGCAACAGCTTTAAAAGCTTTAAAACTCGGAGCTAAAGCATTTGTTGCTAAACCGTTTAATCCAGATAAATTAAACGAAGCTTTAACTAAGGTAACAAACAAATGATGAAATCTGAACAAGTAAAACTTTTTTGTGAGGTTTTAGAATATTATTTTAAAGAAATTGCAAATGAACAAATTGAATTTGGTGTTCCTTTTAATAGAGAAAATAATTTTGAAACACTAAATTTAACTGGTGCAATTGGAATTTCTGGTTCGTTCCAAGGTTGTATTTATATCACTGCTGAAGAAAAAATGATAGTAGATCTTGCTAAAATAGTTACTATGTCTGATGAAATCGATCTCACTTCTATATATGATATGATTGGGGAATTAACAAACACAATTGCTGGAAATTTAAGAAAAGCTTTTGGTTCTGAATTTGATATTTCTGTTCCAATTATAATTCGTGGTAACTCAATGGACCTAGTTATTAATAAATTAAAGACTCCTGTTTTGGTGATTCCAATCAAATGGCGAGATTACAAATTTTATTTTAATATTGGAATCAAATAGGAGAAATTATGTTAGCTGCACCAATTCCAGAAGATGATATTGAAAGAGTAGCAACTCTTCATGCATTAAAAATTTTAGATACAATTCCAGAAGAAAGATTCGATAGAATCACCAGAATTGTAAAAACAGTTTTTAATGTTCCAATTGCTTTAGTAAGTTTAGTTGATGCAAATCGACAGTGGTTCAAATCTTGTATTGGACTAGATGTTTCTGAAACTCCAAGAGATATTTCTTTTTGTGGGCATGCAATAATGGGATCAGATGTGTTTTATATTCCTGATGCAACCAAAGACCCAAGATTTTCTGATAACCCAATTGTAACAGGCCCTCCATTTGTAATTTTTTATGCTGGTCAACCACTCACTGCAAAAAATGGAAAAAAACTTGGTACACTTTGTATCATTGATAGTAAACCAAGGATACTTTCTGAAACTGAGCTTCAAACGATTAGAGACATGGGTGTATTTGCAGAAAACGAATTAAATATTTTAACTCTAAGTCAAGCATTAATCATTCAAAGAGAAAGTGAAGAAAGAATCAGAGAAGTAATGGATAATATCAAAGAAGGAATTTTTCTTTTAAATTCTAATTTTGAAATTGGGATAAAATACTCAAAAGTTCTAGAAAGTTTATTAAATAATGAAAATTTAGCCAAACAAAATTTATTTAAAATCCTTGAAGGAAAAATTTCTGAAAAATCAAAAGAAAGTTTAAATGATTATTTAGATTTAATGTTTCAAATTTCTATGGATGAAGAAATGTTATCTGAATTAAATCCTCTTCATGAAATTGAATTTCAAGTAAATTCTGAAAAGTATTTTTTAAATTTTAATTTTTCAAGAGTGATTAATGATTCTAAAATTGAACATCTTGTCTGTACAGTTCAAGATATTACCAAACAAACTTTACTTTCAAGAGAAATTAAAGAAGCTGAACAAAACGCAGCAGAATCATTACAAAAACTTTTTGGAATTATTCATGTGGATCCAAATTTATTAAAAGAATTTATTGATTCAACTAAAGAAGAATTATTCAAAGTAAATCAAGTTTTACAAAATACTGAACAGAATCAATTAGAGAATTCAATTGAAAAACTTTTTAGGGCAGTGCACTCAATTAAAGGTGATGCTTCACTTTTAGATATTAAATTATTTGCAGATAAAGCTCATGTATTTGAAACAGAAATTTCACACCTTAGAGGTAAAGCAGGTATTAATGGTAAAGATTTAATTCCATTTAGTATAAATTTAAATGAATTAGAAACTATGCTTATGGAAGTAGAAAATATAATTCAAAAACTTTTGAAGTTTCAAGAATCATTTGGAGAAGATAAATTAAATTCTTCCAAATTACTTTTAAAAGCGATTAAGGAACAAATTAAAAATCTTACTTCAAATTCAAATATATCTCTAGTTTTGGATTCAAAATCTTTTGATATGAGTAATATGAATTATAAAATTCAAAAAAACTTAAAAGATATATTGATTCAATTAGTTAGAAATTCTATTGCACATGGAATTGAGGAAACGGATCATAGAGAAAAATTAAATAAACCAAAAATAGCTACGATTAAACTATCTTCATTTATTTCAAATGGGTTTTACGAATTGGAATATTTTGAAGATGGTTCTGGACTAAAATTAGAAAAAATAAAGCAAAAAGCTATTAGTTTAGGATTGTATCTTAGAGAAGAAATTGAGAAAATGGAAATTGAAAAAATTTATGAATTGATTTTTATTTCAGGACTCAGCACTTCCGATAAAATTGACATGATGTCTGGTAGAGGAGTAGGAATGGATATTATTAAAGAGAGAATATTGGAATTGGGTGGAAATATAAGAATCAATTCTAAGGAAAATCAATTTATTAGTTTTCAAATTAAGTTACCTATTTAAAAGAGTTCTAATGAAGTATAAAATCTTAATTATAGATGATGATGAAGTTTCCAGTCTTTTGTTAAGAAAAATTTTAATGAATTTGAGTTACGAAGTAATAATTGCAAATTCTGGAATCGAAGGAATTAACATGGTTAATACTGAACTTCCAGATATTGTGCTTTGTGATTTATATTTAGGTGATGTTGATGGTTTTTTAGTTGGAGTGTCAGTTAAAGCTGATCCAGTGACATCAGAAATTCCGCTAATCATGATGTCAGCTGATTATTCAGAATCAGTTGTTGTGAATGCACTTGAAAATAATTTTGTGGATTTTGTTTCTAAACCGATTCGTAAAGCAGAACTTGCACTTAGAATTTCAAATGTTTTAAAAATGAAACAAAAAGAAAAAGAACTTGTTGAACTTAATTTAAAATTAGATAAAGAAAAAAAGATTTTATCCAAATACTTCTCGAATGAATTCGTTGAATCAGTATTAAATGAAGAAATTCCTTTAGATTTAAATGGTGATATTTTAGATGTTACTATTTTGTTTTTTGATTTGAGAAATTCTACTTCCATTTCGGAAATTTTATCACCTGAAGAATTTGCTGAGTTTTTAAGTTCAATGTTTACAGATATAATGGATTTAATTACAGGAACAAAAGGTTCAGTAAATAAATTACTAGGTGATGGTTTAATGGCAACATTTGGTTGTCCTTTTCCAAATCCTGAAGATACTTTAAATGCAGTAAAATGTGCAAAAAAGATTTTAGAATACTTTAAAACTTTTAATCAATTTAAACCAGATAAATTAAAAGATGAAGTAAAATTCGGAATTGGAATTTCTACTGGAAGAGTATTTGCAGGAAATATTGGCTCTGTAAGAAGAATGGAATATACTGTTCTAGGTGAGGCAGTAAATATTGCTTCCAGACTTGAAGCAATTACAAAAACAGTTGGCAAACCAATTATTATTGATGGAAACACAAAAAATTTATTAAATGGAAAAATTCTTTCTACTAAAGAAGATATTGATCATGTTAGAGGTAAAAAAGGGCAAGTTGAAATATATTCTTTAGATGAAATTTTAGGGGAATAATCTATTTAACTTCCAACCAGACTGAGTTTTTTTAAATGCCAATCTATCATGTAGTCTGCTTGGTCGCCCTTGCCAAAATTCAAAATAATTAGGTTTTAAAATATAACCACCCCAGTTTTTGGGAAATGGAACTTTTTTGTTTTCGTAAAAAACTTTGTATTCAGAAAATTTTTGTTCTAGTTCAGATTTTGAATTTAAAATTTCACTTTGATTCGAAATAAATGCCCCAATTTGGCTATCTTTTGGTCTGGAGTAAAAATATTCCTCTGAAATTTTTTTGGATATTTTTGAAACTTTTCCTTCAATTCTAATTTGTTTTTCTAAAACATCCCAAAAAAATAAAATTGATGCATTAGGATTTTCTAATATATCATCTGCCTTTCTACTTTCATAATTTGTAAAAAAAATAAATCCTTTTTTGGAAAAATCTTTTAATAGTACAATCCTAGAGCTTACAATGCCTTTCTTATTTGCAGTGGAAAGACACATTGCATTTGCTTCTAAAATTTTTGAATCGTTTGCAAATTTGAACCAATTTTCAAATTCTAAAAATGGATTTTTTGAAATTTGATTTTCTGATAATTCTGATTTAGAATAATTTTGCCTCATTGATGAAATATTTTTTTTCAAATTTATCTCCCAAAAAACTTTTTTATAGAATTATTTAAATCACTAAAACCAGTTTTAAATTTTTCTTCAAGCTCATTTGCTTTACTTGATAAATTTGTAGAGAATTGACTTAATTGTTTATCTAGATTAATAATTCCAGATTCAATTTCATTGAGTAATTTTTTTTGTTTCTCTTTTTCTAAAGTTTCAAAATTTCCAAATTCATATTCCACAATTTCGTCTTTCACTGAACCTTTTGTTAAAAGATGAAGTTCTACTTGAATGTATTTTTGGAGTAGGGCAAGTCTTCCTTCTTTATCGAGTCTTCTCACGCTTACTTTTAATGAAGTGCTTTTTAAAAATTTTAACGGTCTAAATTTTGTTGCTCTAGTAACTAGATCATGATCTTCAGCAATTAAGACTTTCTCATCAAAACCATTAATTCGATTAAATAGTCTTCTATTTATAAAAATACAAAATCCAGCAGCACGAGGATTTATATTTAAATTTACTTTTACAATTAAATTTGATAGATCAAATAAAACCTTATCAATATTCAAATCTGAAATGGGAAGAAATTCACAAGTCGCTAAATCAATATAATTTTCATCTAATTCAATAATTGCTTTTTCTAAAAAATCTGGTGGGATTACTACATCTGAATCAAAGAAAAATAAAAACTCACCGCTTGCAACTTCTGCTCCACGATTTCTTCCGGGACCAGGCATTCCGCCTTTTACAACTTTTACTCCAAAAGAATTTGCAATTTCAACAGTTTTGTCTTTTGAACCAGCATCAGCTAAAATAATTTCATAGTCTTTATAAGTTTGTTTAGATATAGAATCCAATAATAATGGAATAAATTTTTCTTCGTTTAATGATGGTATGACGATGCTTACTCTTGGCATTATGAGTTCCTTAGGATATAATTTTTAGTCATTATATTTTTAGAAAAAAATTTTGATAGTTAAAAAAAACTATGATTTTAACTTTTCATTTTCTAAATGTCGAGTGGAATCTCTTTCTGTATTTTTTTTAATAGTAGAAAGAAGTGCATCTTCCAAAGAAATATTCATTTGGTTTGCAAGACAAATCAGCACAAATAAAATATCTCCCATTTCAGAAGGAATGTCTTTTTTTTTGTCTTCTTTTTTAAAAGATTGATCTCCATAAACTCTAGCCATTAGTTTGGAAAACTCACCAACTTCTTCTACTAAAATTGCTAAATTAGTAAGTTCAGAAAAATACCTGACACCAAAAGTTTTGATCCAATCGTCAACTTTTTTTTGAGCATCATTTAAACTAAGTTCGCTCATTTTAATTTATCAAGAACATAATTAGTAATTTCGTTATAACAAGCTCCACTTAAATGATGTGGATCCAAAAATTTTTTACATTGAATTTTATCTAAATAATTACTCAGATCAATGATTGGAATTTGTTTTGATTCAAAATATTTTTTTTTGTTTTCTACAAAAGCAGTATAATTTTTATTTTGGTTCAGTAAATCTTGGTAAGGTTTTGAAAGAAGTGGTCTGTAAATATAAAGTTTGATTTGGTTTTCATTTGCAAGACGAATAAATTCTTCAATGGATTTTACTTGTGTTTCAGATTCTTTAAAATTGAAATATTGGGTTTTGTAAAAAATTTCAGAATCTTTTTTTAAAGCTTCATCACTAGGTTCATAAGAAAATAAATTTGGAATTCCACCAAAATTTTTTTCAACTGCTTCATCCACTTTGTTTAAAAATAATTCTCTCATAATTCTGGATTTTTCATTTTTAATTCTGTCAAACACTACGGGAAGTTTTACAGGAAAACGAAACATTGAAAGCTCGCTAGAAATAAAAAAAGTTTCAAGCTCTGAACGAGAAAAAAAATTCCAATATTTAAATATAAATTTATAATTATAAGAAAATTTTAAAGCATATTCATTTGCTTCTTCTTTTGTTGTCTCAGGAATAATTTCCAAAATTGCATAATCAATTTTGATTCCAGATTTTAAAATTTCAGTGAGATTAAACAATAAATAAGAAGGTGTTGCCATTGGTGCTGAAAAATTGTAAGTGATTAAATTTGGATTTTTTTTCTGGATATAATCTTTTGAAAATTCTCCCATATGAGAAGTTCCAAATAAAACGAGTAATTTTTCATCTTTTCTATTTTTATGAAAATTTTCTAACTGGTTTAAAAGTTTTTTCTTACAATCATAAAAAGTAAACTCTGGTCTTGACTCAGTAAAATTTCTAAAAAATTCTAAACCAAATAATTTATCAAAAAAATAAATTCCTAAAAAAAGAATCACGGGATAAAATAAAAATTTTTTCTGAAAAAAAGTATCACTCATTTGCTCTAGACTTTAAATAAATCCAATTAAATCAATCTTAAAATAAGCTGATTTTCAATGTAAGTTTTTTTTGGTGAATTTTTCCCAAAGCACAGCTTTGGAATGCAAAATTAAAAATGAAAAATTAGGAATTAAAGTCTCATCCAAGTTTTAATTTTACATTTTTAATTTTCCTAAAAAGGTTGGAAAAACCGTGCTTTCAACTCTTGTCAAAAAATTTAATACAAAATTTTTCGACACCGTTTCAATCACGTTCACTAGAATTGAAAAATCTTTTTTTTGAAAAATAAAATTTCACAACACAAAGCGAAGAAATATCTATCCCAATATAAAAATTAACCTTATTCATAAAATTCTCCTTTTAAGAAAAAAAGATGACCGAACAATATTTGAATGAACTTTTTCCACGATACTGATTTACATAGTGAAATCGATTACTCTATTTAGTTTTATCAAACAATACTATAGAGCCTTGTTCGCTATTTAGGTTGTAAACCTTGAAAGTGATGGTAGGCTTCTTCTACAGTTTGTTCTGTGAACTTTTTTAGTGATAATTTAAAACAGGAAAATAGTCACTTTTTTATCTGAATTGAATAATCTTTCAATAAAATCCCTTCCTTCTCAAGGGAAGGGATTTAGGGTTAGGTGAAAAGAAAAATTCGCAAAGAAAATTGCCAAAAAAAAGCCCTCGATTTCTCGAAGGCTTTTTTTTGTCTTGATCGTTTAACTTTGATTAAACGATGAACAACATTTCTGAATAAGTTGGGAGTGGCCAGAAAGCAGAATCCACTATTAATTCTAACTTGTCAGCAACTTCACGAACTTCATTCATTTTTGGAATTACAGAAGATTTAAAATGCTCAGCGTGTTTTAAAACATCAGAATCTTCATGGTCAAGAGCTTTTTCTAAAGCATCCAATTTTGATTTTAATTGGTTGTTTAATCCAGCTACATCTTTTAAGTGTTCCAATTGCTCTTTCACAGAATCAGCACCAAGTAAATCTTTAGTTTCAGAAATACTTTCAGCAATTTGACCTTGGTACAAAATACAAGCTGGGAGAATTTGTCTTCTTCCCATATCAAGAGTAGTTTGACCTTCTTGGTTAATTACTTTATTGTATGCTTCAAGAGTGATTACATAACGGCTTTCTAATTCTTTTGCACTCATTACTTTGTATTTTTCAAACAAAGCAATTTTGTCTTTAGTGATTAAAGCAGGCATTGCATCTACTAAAGTTGCAAAATTTGGTAGTCCACGTTTTGCAGCTTCTTGTTTCCAAGCATCTGAATAATTATCACCATTAAACACAATTCTTTTGTGTTTTTTGATATTATCAGTTAGAACTTCTGATACAGCAGTTGCAACAGTTGCACCACCCTTGATTTTAGATTCAAGCTCAGTAGCAATATCATCTAGTGCTTCAGCAACAATTGTGTTTAAGAAACAGTTTGGATCTCCAAGAGATAATGAAGAAGGAACTGCTCTAAACTCAAATTTGTTTCCAGTAAATGCAAATGGAGAAGTTCTGTTTCTATCAGTTGTATCTTTTGGAAATTTTGGAAGAGTGGAAACTCCAAGTTCCATAAATGTTTCTGGTTTAGAAGATTTTGCAGGACCTTTTTCAAGTTGCTCAATGATGTCATTTAATTGGTCACCAAGAAATGCTGAAATGATAGCTGGAGGAGCTTCGTTTGCACCAAGTCTATGATCGTTACCAGGATTAGAAATTGCTACTCTTAAAAGATCACCATATTTATCAACACCACGTAATGTTGCTACAAGGAATACTAAAAATTGTGCATTGTTATGTGGATTGTCACCAGGCTCTAATAAATTTTGACCGTCATTTGAACTCATTGACCAGTTGTTGTGTTTTCCAGAACCGTTTACACCTTTAAATGGTTTTTCATGTAAAAGACAAGCAAGACCATGTTTGTTTGCAGTTTTTTTCAAAACATCCATAACTAGTTGGTTGTGATCCATTGCTATGTTTGTAGTAGAATAGATTGGAGCAATTTCGTATTGAGAAGGAGCAACTTCATTGTGACGAGTTTTTGCGTTTACACCAAGTAGCCATAACTCAGCTTCCACTTCTTTCATAAATTCCAAAATTCTTGGTTTGATAGAACCAAAATATTGGTCTTCAGATTCTTGACCTTTTGGAGGTTTTGCACCAAATAAAGATCTACCAGTTAAAATTAAATCTTGTCTTAGGTTGAAGAAATTTTTATCAATACAAAAATATTCTTGTTCTGGACCAACAGTAGTTGTAACTCTAGTTGCTTCATTGTTTCCAAAAATTTTTAGAATTCTAAGTGCATGTGTAGATAAAACATCCATGGAACGAAGAAGAGGAATTTTTTTATCAAGTGCTTCGCCTGTGTAAGAACAAAATGCTGTTGGAATTACAAGAGTAGTGTCTCTTACAAATGCAGGAGAAGTTGCATCCCATGCAGTGTATCCTCTTGCTTCAAATGTAGCTCTTGAACCACCAGATGGAAATGAAGAAGCATCTGGTTCACCTTTCACTAATTCTTTTCCACTAAATTCCATGATTGCTTCAAAGCCCTCTTGTGGAGAAATAAATGAATCATGTTTTTCAGCAGTGAGTCCAGTTAGGGGGTGAAACCAATGAGTGTAATGAGTTGCACCAAGTTCTAATGCCCAATCTTTCATTGCATTTGCAACAGCATCTGCGATAGTTGGATCAAGTGCTTTTCCATCATTGATTGTTTTTTTGAGTGATTTATAAACAGCTTTTGGTAATCTTTCTTGCATTACCTTATCATTAAATACTTTGCTTCCAAATAATTCTGGAACCGGAGTTACTGAAAAGTCATATTCAGATTCTACATGTAATAAATCAGAGATTCTTGCAATCGCATCCTGTCTTGCAGTTCTAAGAGTCATAAGTTCTACCTTAACCTTAATTTTTTCTAGTCATTTTACTATCTCTAAAGCTAGGCTTTTTTGAAAATGAAATTTTAACTTGAGATAGCTTGTTTTTGGATTTTTTTTCTGGCGATACTTGATTTCCAATTTTTGGAAATCAAGTCCGAGCTGCTTCATGCTTCGCTAACGCTTCGGTCTCTTCGAGACTCTGGCGACACTTCCGCATCTCTATCGCAAAGAATTATCCAATTAAATTGATGCAAGTTTTGTACCGTGAGGAACTAGTCGATCGATACAACAACAAATTCTGCTGACATTGAAATCTGACTACAATCTGGATTAATTTTCCTGGTTTAAAGTAATCCTTTTTAAATAAATTTTGATATTCATATAATCTTAAGTAGAATTATTTTTCAAATTGAAAAATTTTTCACTCGTATAAATCAAATCAATTAATTCAAAAAAATTTATATTATTCATTTTTCCCTTCTACAATTTTGATTTCTTCTTCAGTTAAGTAGTACAATTTATAAATGGATTGATCAATTACAGAGTCCAAAATTAAAAATTCTTTATTTGCTATTAAAATCTCTTTTTTTATTTGTATTGAATAAAGTTTTTCTTAAGCCCCTTCCCTGTGAGGCTAACAGGGTTAGGTAAAAAAATTCGCCCAAAGTTCAAAACTGAAAGTAAATAAAATCTCCACCACCGTCTCCAAATAATGCAAGCAATATAAACATTACAAAACTAAAAATAGGAATGAGAACCTTTTCTAATTTTTTAAATTTTATAAGTTTAGAATAATCGTATTGCAACCAGTTTAATAAAAATCCTATTAAAACATAAAGAATGATTTGGTCTCTTGTTCCAACTGTGATTCCATTGTTTAAAGAAAAAAAAGTATAACTGAGTCTTTTCATTAAGACTATTGAATCTGTTCCAGCAGAGCCTGATCTAAAAAAAATTGCAGACATAGAAAAAAAGAAGAAAATTAATACACGTTTAAAAAATTTTAAAAATTCATTTTTGGGAGTGAGATTAATTTCTTTTGCTTGAAAAATTCTTTCTATCCAAAGTAAAATTCCAAAATACGCACCCCAAAAAACAAATGCTAAATTTGAACCATGCCAAAAACCACCAAGCACCATTGTTAAAAACATATTCCAATTGCTTCCATGAAATCCTTTTTTGTTTCCACCAAGTGGAATGTACAAATAATCTCTTAGCCAAGTAGAAAGTGTGATATGCCATCTAGTCCAAAGCTCTGTAAAACTTGCTGAATAAAAAGGTCCTTTAAAATTTTCTGGAATATCAAAACCGACAAGAAGAGCAAGCCCTCTTGCAATATCAGTGTAGCCAGAAAAGTCGCAATACACTTGGATTGCAAATCCCAAAAAGCCCAAAAAAATTGAAGTATAATGGTATTTTTCAGGACTAAAAAAAATTGGATTTATTAAACCCCCAATATTATCTGCAATCACTACTTTTTTAAATAAACCTAAGAGTAAAAATAATATTCCTTGATTCATTGAATCTTTTGTGATAATTGGAGAATTAATTTTTGGCAAAAAATCAAATGTTCTCATAATGGGACCAGCAATTAGCTGAGGAAAAAAAATAATAAAAAGTGTATAATCAAAAAAAGAAATTTTTTCTTTAACATTCTCCCTATGAATATCCATTTGAATAGCAATTAACTGAAATGTATAAAATGAAATTGCAAGTGGCAAAATGATATTGTACTCTTTGGACAAATCTAAAAATAAATTTGAGTTTGATAATTTATAAAAACTATCTAAGAAAAAATAAAAATATTTAAAAAAAGCTAAATTGATTAAGTTTAAAACTAAAATAAATCCCAAAACAAAATTTGTATTTTCCCCATTTTGTTTTTTTTTAAGTAATAAATTACTAAAATAATAGTTGATACTGATTACTGAAAAAAAATGAATTGTTGCTAGAACATCATAATACAAATAAAATAAAAAAGAAGATAAAAATAAAATATATTTTTTAAATTTATCTTCCACATTCCAATAAATTATATAAGTGAAAAAAAATAAAATTAGAAATGGAATGGAATTAAATAGCATTAATTCATCCAGAGATATAAAAATTTATTTTGCATTTTTAATTGAATCAAATCTTCTAAACCAATTCTTGATGGGTTAGATGTTGAAATTTGATAAGGACTTTTTAAATGTCTATCACCATCATATGAATAATAAATGATTCTTGGATTTTTTGAACCATAATAATTTGGCTGAGATTTTGCCATTTCAATTGCATCTGGAAAATATCCAACTTTATCAATTAAATCTTCTTTTAGTGCGTCTCCAGCAGAAAAAATTCTACCATCAGCCACTGAAGAAATTCTAGAAGAAACAGATTTTCTGCTTTTTACAACTACACCTACAAATTGGTCATACAAATTATTTACTACACGTTTTAAAATTTTTTCTTGGTCTGGTTTTAATTCTACAAATGGTGAACCAATTTGTTTGTTTTCACCAGAAGTGATTGATTCGTCTTTTATGCCTAATTTTTCGAGTCCACCTTTTACATTAAATCTTTGCATAATGACTCCAATTGATCCTGTAACATTGGAAGGAAGTGCAACAATTTTATCTGCTGCCATTGCCACATAATATCCACCGCTTGCAGCCGTACTCATAAACATAGCTATGACTGGAATTTTTGTTTGGCTCTTAAATTTCATAATTTCTTGGTAAATGATTTCACTAGCTGTAACAGTTCCACCAGGTGAATCGATTTTTAAAATTACAGCAAAAACAGAGCTATCATTTCTAGCTTCATCTAAAGCTGAAATTACAAATTCAACCATAGAAGGATTTCTTCCGCCTAAAAGACCAATAGATCCACCCTCAGATTCTGAAATAACACCTTCGATTGGAATAATAGCAATTCTTGAGGAACGATCCCCGGTGGAATCAATTTTATGTGTTTGAACAAATGAACTTCTTCCGCCACCACCTAAATTTAAAAATAAACAATTTTGTAAAAGGAACAAAAATCCTATTATCAATAATCTCATTTGGAACTCTCCGATTTAATTTTTTCTAAAATTTCAATTTGCTCTAACATAATTTTTTCTAATTGAATTTGGTAACTTTCTGTTTCTTTAATTCCTTCAGGTACATAAAATGGTTCTGAATAATGAACCCACTGTTTTGCAAAAAATTTTGGGAAACGATGTTTGTCCCAAGATTTAAATTCATGGTAAGAATCAAATGTGGAACAAAAACAAATAATTGGTAATTTTGTGAGTGAAGCAATTTGAATTACACCAGCTTGCACTTTGTAAATTGGACCTCTTGGACCGTCAGGTGTAAAAATGGGAACTCTTCCTGCTTTTATAACTTTTAGTAATTGTCTAAATGCAGCCGATCCACCTTTGGAAGATGAACCTCTCACAGATTCCATTTTGAATCGTAAAAATGTTTCGTAAATAAATTCACCATCTTTGGAGTGAGAAACAAGTGGGGTTAAAATAATTTTTCTATCACGTTGTAAAAAAACTGCCACATGTTTTGTGAGAGATAAAATTTGGTTGTGCCAACCAGCAAAAATAAAACCTGATTTTTTTTCTAAAAATTTTTTGGTTTCTTCAGGAATGATGATTTCCTTATTTCTAACAAAAAAAAACCAAACTCTTAAAATCAAATAAACAATATAACTAATGATTTTGTACTTCATCTAAAACTGTTATTTTAAATTAAATAAAAAAATCTATCTTTTTAAAATCGTTAAACTTGGTCTATTTTTTTTGGGCGAGTTTTTGCTATGCAAAAATCGGGCTTTCCTCTTTTGTCAAAAAATTGCATAAGCAATTTTTTGACATCGAGTCAATCCCTCTCGCATAGGTTTGAAAAATTTTTTTTATAAAAACATCACACCATGTTAAAAGCCTGACAAAAAGTTTTTTATCGAAAAACAAAAATTCAAAAGGAAAATTTGTAAATTTTTCTTAGGAAAAACTTTTTTTTCAGGCTCTGATTCTATATTTGAGTAATTAGACTGAATTTAAAAATAAATTTTTTATTTGCTAAAATGAATTTATAAAAAAATCTAGAGGTATGAAAAAAATTATTCTCATACTATTAATTATCATCAGTTGTAAAAACAAAGAAGAGCCTAGTTCAGTGGAAAAAAAAGAGCTTAAAAAAATTATTTTTTTTGGAGATAGTTTAACTGCTGGAATGGGACTTTCTCATCCGGAATATTCATTTCCACATTTGATTCATAAACAATTAAAAAAAGATGGCATCGAATTAAAACTAATTCATGCAGGTCTCAGTGGGGACACAACTTCTGGTGGAATTTCAAGAATTGATTGGGTCTTATCTCGTGGTGTAGATTATTTTGTTTTAGAACTTGGGGCAAATGATGGAATGAGAGGAATTAAACCAGAGCTAATTGAAGAAAATTTAGTTTCAATTATCAAAACTGTTCGTAAAAAAAATCCTGATACAAAAATCCTTTTAGTAAAAATGTTAGCATTTCCAAATCTCGGTCCAAAATATGGTAAAGAATTTAATGATGTTTTTGAAAAAGTTTCCAAATCTCAAGATGTGTCTTTGTCTCCATTTTTACTTGAAAAAGTTGCAGGGATCAAATCCTTAAATCAAAAAGATGGAATTCATCCCACTGAAGAAGGACACCAATTGATTTCTGAAACAATATATGATTCAATAAAAAAATTAGTTTCTTATAAAGAATAAAAATTTGGGTTAAATTTTTTCTGGCTTTAAAAAATATCACATTTTGTTAAAAGGCTGTTAAAAATTTACTTTACTATTTAAAAAAATATTTTACACTAGCAGTATGAAAACTACAATTGATATTCCAGTTAAGATTCTAGATGAGGTGCTTTTATACAGCAAACAGAAGACTAAAAAAGATGCAATAATTATTGCTATGGAAGATTATTTAGCTAGAAAAAAAATGGAAAAATTTGTTTCTAAACTAGGTACACTTGAAAATTTTATGACAAACCCTGAGCTCAATAAACTCAGAAGAAAAAAATGATTACATTAATTGATACTTCTGCTTGGATTGAGGCATTAAAAGCCAAAGGAAAAGAAGTAGTTAAATCAAAAGTGAAAGATTTTTTAATCTCTGGTGAGGCAAGAATTTCTGAACCGATTCTTCTTGAACTTTACAATGGTGCAAGAGGAACAAAAGAGTTAAACCTAATTGAAGAGTTAGAAAATACAATTCCAATTTTAACTTGTAACAAAGAAATTTTTTCTGAATCAAATTTAATTGCAATTAAACTTAGATCCAAAGGGGTAACAGTTCCATCAGTTGATATTTTAATTTTTACAATTTCAAAAGTTTATAAAGCAAACCTTTATCACCAAGATTCAGATTTTTCTTTAATTGAGTCAAAAATAATTAACTAAACTCTAAACAACATACACTCTGTGAATTGGATTGAAGCGAAAATCCTTTTACTTATCTTGATAATTTTTATCAATAAAGTTAAAATACAAAAGAAAAGAGATTGGAAAAATTCGCCCAAAATTATAATTTAGCATTTACAATTCAACATTCGCTTGCAAAACTAGTGATATTTCTATTTACAAAAACAAGTTTTATAAGATTATGGCTTTATCTAAACTGCGGGAATAGCTCAGTGGTAGAGCACCTCCTTGCCAAGGAGGGGGTCGCGGGTTCAAGCCCCGTTTCCCGCTATTTATTTCACATCTTTTTTTACCGAGTTACCTATGGAATACACAATCACAAGAAACGAAGAAGCAGAAGCAGATTTACTTATAACATTTTCAGTTGAAGACATCAACCAAGCATATGACAAAGCTTTTGAAAAAGCCCAAAAAAAAGTAAAGTTAAACGGATTCCGTCAAGGTAAAGCTCCTCTTGAAATGGTAAAAAAAGCTATCAAAGAAGAATCTCTCACTGAAGATGCGATTAACGATTTGTTAAATGATTCCATCCATCACATTAGTCATAAACTAGAATTTGCGCCGTATGTTTTTCCAAAACTCCATATTGAAAAATTTGACAGAAAATCTGAATTATCAGTAAAAGCTACTTATGAAAAATCTCCAGATGTAATCCTTGGTGAATACAAAAATCTACCAATTTCAAATTATAAAATCAATCTTACTGACGATTTAATCGATAAAGAATTTAAAGCAATTGCAAAAAAACTTTCTAAAACTGCAAGCCGTGAAGAAAACGAAACTGTTCAAGAAAAAGATCTTGTTGAATTAGAAATCTCTTCAACAAAAGAAGGTGAAACAGTTGCAGATACTTCAACAGAAAATATTGAACTTGGAACAAACCCAGCATTTGAAAAATTTGATGTAGAAATCCTGGGATTAAAACTTGGTGAAGAAAAAACATTTAGTTTTACTTTCCCAACTGATAATGAAACTGTAAAAGATATCGCTGGTCAAACATACAACTACCATATTAGAGTTCTTTCTATTTCAAAAATAGTTTATCCTGAAATAGATGATAATTTAGCAAAAGAATGGAATGAAAAATTTCAAACATTACAAGAACTAAAAGATGAAATTATAAAAAATTATCATGAACAATTTGAAGCAGAATTTAAAAATAAAAATTTTGCAATTATGCTTTCTTCTATTGTTAAAGATTCTAAATTTATTATTCCACCAACATTGATGTTAGATGAAAAAAATGGAATTTTTGAGAGAATTAAAGAAAGAACAAAACTAAACGATTTGACTATAGAAAAATATTCTGAAGTTTTAAAACAACCTCTTGAAGAAACAAATACAAATTTACTGGCTCAGGCTGAAAGAAATATAAAAAATTATTTAGCAATTCACAAAATTTCTGCTACTGAAAGTTTAAGCATAACCCCAATTGAAGTTAATGATGTTTATGAATCAGTAACAAAAGGTTTAAAAACAAAACCAGATTCAAATCAAAAAAGAAATATTTTATCAAATATTCACAGTAATTTAGTTCAAGAAAAAGTAGAAAAATTTTTATTTTCAAATGCAAAACAGGCTTCAATTGAAGAAATTTCAGTTGAAAAAGCAAACGAGATTTTAAATCATCCAATATAGGAGTCTTAAATGCCATATCTACCAACAGTAACAGAACAAACTAGTCGTGGGGAAAGAAGAGACGATATTTATTCTCGTCTTTTAAGAGATAGAGTAATATTTATCGGAAGTGGAATTGATGATGAATTTGCAAATGCAATTATTGCACAATTATTATTCTTAGAAGCAGACAATCCAGAAAGAGATATTTCAATTTATATCAATTCACCAGGTGGGTATATTTCTTCAGGGCTTGCTGTTTATGACACAATGCAATATGTTAAACCTGAAATCAGAACTTTATGTATTGGACAAGCTTCTTCAATGGCTTCTTTGCTTTTAGCTGCTGGAACAAAAGGAAAAAGATACGCTCTTCCACATGCAAGAATTATGATGCACCAACCAAGTGGTGGAGCAACAGGTCAAGCATCTGATATTGAAATCCAAGCAAATGAAATTTTAAGAGTTAAATCTATCATCAATCAAATATACAACAAACTCACTGGTAAAGAAATTTCAGTAATTGAAAAAGACACTGAAAGAGACTTTTACATGACTGCCGAAGAATCAAAAGCATATGGGATTGTAGATACAGTGATGTCTTTAGATAGAAAAGCATCAAAGGCTTTAGCGAATTAATGGCGAAAGAAAAATTACATTGTTCGTTTTGTGGAAAGGAGCAAGATTCTGTTAAACGACTTGTTGCTGGACCTGGGGTTTATATTTGTGATGAATGTATTTCTCTTTGTGTTGAAATTATTTCAGACGAGAACTCCGGAGTTGAAAAAACTAGTAATATTTCTGAAGTCCCTAAACCAAATGAAATAAAAAAAATTTTAGATCAATATGTAATTGGGCAACATGAAGCAAAAAAAGCTTTATCTGTTGCTGTTTATAATCATTATAAAAGAATCCATTTTAATGCTGAAAAAGGTAAAGAGATTGATTTAGATAAATCTAATATTTTATTAATTGGGCCAACAGGTAGTGGTAAAACATTACTAGCTCAAACACTTGCTAGAATCTTAAAAGTTCCTTTTGCAATTGTGGATGCTACTGCTTTAACTGAAGCAGGTTATGTTGGTGAAGATGTAGAAAATATTATTTTAAAATTAATTCAAAATGCTGAGAATGATATAAAAAAAGCAGAACTTGGAATTATTTATATTGATGAAATTGATAAAATTTCAAGAAAAAATGATTCTGCTTCCATCACAAGAGATGTAAGTGGTGAAGGTGTTCAACAAGCACTACTCAAAATCATTGAAGGCACTGTTGCAAATGTTCCTCCTCAAGGTGGAAGAAAACATCCTCACCAAGATTATCTTTCAATTGATACTAGAAATATTTTATTTATTTGTGGTGGAGCTTTTGTTGATTTAGATAGAATTGTTAAAAATCGAATTGGTGTAAAAACAATTGGGTTTGGTGATAATGATAGCAAAAATTTTGATACTGCATCTAAAACTGAAATTTTAAAAGAAGTGATTCCAGATGATTTATTAAAATATGGATTAATTCCTGAATTTGTTGGACGACTTCCAATTCATGCTACTTTAGAAGAAGCTGATATTGAAACTTTAAAAAGAATTTTTACTGAACCAAAAAATTCTATTATCAAACAATTTCAAAAAATGTTTGAACTAGAAAATGTGGTATTAAAATTTACTGATAATGCTATTGATGCTATTGCAAAAAAAGCAATTGAAAGAGAAGCAGGTGCAAGAGGTTTAAGAGCAATCATTGAAGATATTATGATGGATTTGATGTTTCACATACCCTCTAGGTCAGATATTTTTGAAATTATAATTACAGAAGAAGCTGTTCTTAAAAAAGATCAACCTTTGTTACTTTTAAAATCCGAAGAAAAAAAAGCCTCTTAAAAAAGGCTTGAATTTTCTAATATTCAACCGATAAATTTACCAAATGGATTTAAAAAAAGTCAACCCAAGTGATATACTTGGATTTTTAGATAATTTAATCTCAAAAATCCCAGATAATATACAAAGAATTATTAGAAATGTGTTTATAGGAATTTGTTTAATTTTTGCTTTTTATGTAATATACAAAGCAGTAGGTTATGGCTGGGGACTTGCTAAACAAGAAGGACATGAACTTGCAAGAGATACTAAATCTATTTTTTTAGAAGAAATCGAAAGAGAACAAAATCGAAAAAGAAAATCCATCAAAATGCCTGAAACAAATTTTATAGAAGAAGATTTATATAAGATTAAAAAAAAATATGAACCCTATGGTAGAGAAACAGATTCTGAATCAATTGTTCCAAATGATACAAATTTATTGGAAAAAGAAATCGGTTTAAGAGCACTTAAAGACAAAACTGCAACATCTCCATTAAGTGAGTTGGAAGATTCACCAAACCAAAATCCAAATTATAAAGAAACCGAAAAATCTAAAAGAGATTTGAAACTAAGAGATAATTTTGAATCTGCTAATGATAGGACTTCCGACCCAACAGTAATTTTTGAAAAATCAGATGATTATTATTCTACAAAATCAATTGATAAAAAAGAAAAAGAGGATAAATCAATTAAAATAGAAAAATCACTTCCCAACGAAAATAAAAATCGTTTATTCATTCCGAATAAAAAATTTAATGAAAGAAAAACTTTACTTGAATAACATGAAAAAAATAATTTTACTTTTACTAATTTCAATTTCACTTTTTGCTGACGAAAAAAAAGAAATAAGAATTCCTTTTCCAGATTCAATTAATTTAGAAAAAGAAGAATTAATTAAAAAAGAAACTGGTTTTGAAAAAAAATCTACAATCACTATTCAATTTCCAAATGATTCTATTAAAGAAAAAAAAAATACTGATGTTGAATTCAAGGAACTAGGAAAAGAAAAAAACTCGATATCAAAAGATTCTCTACCTCTACAGAAACTTCTTATTTTACCTGAAGAGGAAAATTCACTTTTAGAAAATAAAATTGAAACAATAAATGAAAATAAAAAAAATAATGTTAATGAAAATTCTTTTAAAGAAGTTTCAAATTCTAAAGAAATTAAAGAAGCAAAAATTTCCAATTTATCTTCTAAAGATCAATCCAAAGAAATTAAAAAAGAAGAACCGAAAGAATCTAGACTTAAAAAAACTTTAACAGAAAATAAACCAAAAGATATCCGAGCTAATTCAAAATTAAATCCACTTAATGCTGAAGAAAATATTTCAAAAAAAGATAATACTAAAGTTGCTCTACCAAATCAATCACCAAAATCCAAAGCAAAAACTGTTAAAGAAGATGAATCTATTCCGCCATACGAAAGATCTAAATACCAAATTAATAGAGACAATATTCCAGATGCAAATCCAGATTTAAGCCTCACAGCAAATTCAGGTGGGATTAAATCTAATCCTGCTAAGTTTGATCAAATCAGACTTCTTAGTATAGAAAGAAAAAAATCTGAAGCTTTAGCAGTGATTGATTCAATAGAAGATTTAGAAAATAAAATGAAAGCTTATTATGAATTAGCTATTGGGTTGGAGAATTCTGCAAAAAATAACAAAAAGTTAATGGCAGAATCAATTCCCTATTTTTTAAAAATTATTACTGAATCTCCTAAAGAGAATCAACTATTACCTAAGACTTTGTGGGCTATTTCACAACTTCATTTTAAAATAGATGAACCTACACAAGGGTTAGACCATCTATCAAATTTAATCTTAAACTATAAAAATTCAGAATTTATTGATGATGCAATATATTTAAGTGCAAGAATCTATGAAGATGTCCCAAGTATTCGAAATCTGGATCGAGCAAAAAAATATTACTCAATTTTCTTAAAAAATCAGGATAAACCTTATTTCAAAAATAGTATTTATCTACCATTTATTAAATCCCGCTCTGAAAGATTTAATTTAGAATAATTTTATTAAAATTCTTCTTTACAAAAGATATTAAATAGTAAGATAGAATATAATGTCACTTGTTTTAGATGAAAAAGAAATTGAACATACCTTAATCCAAATTTTACAAGATGGTACAACTGGTGGATTAACTGATTTTATATCATGGATAATGCTTTATAAAAAACAATTCCTAAATCAAGAAGTTCAAATCGATTCCAATATTGTAAAACTCAAATTGGAGTCACTAAAATCTTCTGGTTTTGCAGAAGCTGGAAAATTTGATCCAAAAGAATTTACAATTTCCTCCAATGAATTACAAAAGAAAAAAATTCCATCTATTGATAAATTTAAAATACTAGGAATTGGAAAGTATTCTCCCATACAATATGCAAGATCTAGACAGGAAAATTTTTTAAATTTAAATAAAGCAATTGAGGAAGATGCTACTGATATATCAATCGCTACAATTGAAGCAGTTGAAAATTCTGTTAAATATGGTGATGGAAAAACTGTAATTTTTGAGCAAGAAATTGATTCGGAAAGAATTTATAAACTTAAAATTATTAATGGTATTAAAGAATTTGATTTATCAGATGAAATTGAAAGAGGAAAATATTCCTCCAACATCACTCTCATGAGAGGTGTAATGATTATGGAAAAATTATTTCATAAACTTGATTTACAAATTAAAAATGATTTGAACGAAGTTCATCTTTACGCTGAAAAAAAACTTTCTTAAGAATGCCAAACTTTGAATTAATCACTCCCTTTAAAGCAGCAGGAGATCAAGTTAAAGCCATAGATAAAATCATTACTTCTTTTGAAAAAGGTGAAGATAAAATTACTTTAATTGGTGTAACAGGTTCAGGAAAAACTTTTACAATGGCTGAAGTAATTCAAAAATTAAATAAACCAACTTTAATTTTATCTCATAATAAAACTTTGGCTGCACAATTATTTAGAGAGTTTAAAGAATTTTTTCCAAAAAACGCAGTAGAATATTTTGTTTCTTATTATGATTATTACCAACCAGAAGCATATGTTCCATCTTCAGATACCTTTATAGAAAAAGATATGAGAATGAATGAAGAAATTGATATGTTAAGACTTAGAGCAACTTCTTCATTATTAGAAAGATCTGATGTTATTATTGTCAGTTCAGTTTCTTGTATTTATGGTTTAGGTTCTCCTGAAGAATATACCAATTCAAGAATTATCTTAAAAAAAGGTCAAAGAATGGATCGAGATGAATTAATTAGAAAACTTCTCCATATCCAATACCAAAGAAATGATATTGATTTTTCTCGTGGAAATTTTAGAGTTCGTGGTGATAGCATTGAACTAATGCCTGCTTATTCAGAAGAAGGATATAGAGTAGAATTTTTTGGAGACGAAATTGATTCTCTCACAAAATTTCATCCTGTTACAGGAAAAGCAGTTTTAAAAACTGATGTAATGCTTATCTTTCCCGCAAAACATTTTATTACAAGCGGACCAAAAATTGAAGATGCAATAAAAATGATTCAAGCTGAAACAGAATTAAGAGTTGAAGAATTTAAGAAAAATGGAAAACTTCTTGAAGCTGAAAGAATTTCATCAAGAACTAGTTATGATATGGAAATGTTAAAAGAACTTGGATATTGTTCTGGAATTGAAAATTATTCAAGACATTTAACTGGAAAAAAAGAAGGTGAAAGACCAGCTTGTTTAATTGATTATTTTCCTGAGGATTTTTTGTTAATTATAGACGAGTCTCATGTTACGGTTCCTCAAATTGGCGGAATGTTTGCTGGGGACCGGGCTAGAAAAGAAACTTTGGTTAATTTTGGTTTTAGACTCCCTTCAGCTTTAGATAATCGTCCGTTGAATTTTAAAGAGTTTGAACAAATTACTAAAGATACATTATATGTTTCTGCTACCCCAGCTGATTATGAATTAGAAAAAGCAAAAATTCATGTGGAACAAATTATTAGACCAACTGGTTTAATTGACCCCGTTCTAGAAGTGAGACCCACTTTAAATCAAATTGATGATTTGGTTGTAGAAATCAAAAAACGTGCTGAAATTAAAGAAAGAACTTTAGTAACAACTCTCACAAAAAAAATGTCTGAAGATTTAACTGATTATTTTAAGGAGATGGGAATCAAAGTTTCTTATTTGCATTCTGAAGTGGAAACAATTGAAAGAGTAGAAATCATTCGGGATTTACGTAAAGGAATTTATGATTGTATTGTTGGGATAAATCTTTTGAGAGAAGGACTTGATATTCCAGAAGTCTCACTGGTTGCGATTTTAGATGCAGATAAAGAAGGTTTTTTAAGAAACTATAAATCTCTTATTCAAACAATTGGAAGAGCTGCAAGAAATCTAAATGGTAGAGCGATTTTATATGCTGATAGAACAACTGACTCAATGAAGAAAGCAATTGATGAAACGAATAGAAGACGTAAAATTCAAGAAGAGCATAATATAAAATTTGGTATTGAGCCAAAATCTATCATCAAAGAAATTGGGAATATTTTACCTAGAGAAATTAAAGAACTTAGTTCTGAGGATGAAATTTTAAATGAGATAGATAAAAATTTTACTCTAAAAAAATATAAAACATATGAAAATTTAAAAGAAAAATTAAAAGAAGCAATGTTAGTTGCAGCTAAAGAATTAAATTTTGAAAAAGCAACTCTTCTTCGTGACAAAATGCTTTCTATTAGAATTAAACCAGAAGAAGATTAAAAAATATTTATAGAAGTTTATTCAATTCTAGCGAAAGGGATTGAAGCGTTTCCCACCATTATCTCTGTGGGAAGTAGCGAAAAGCCCAGTTTTTTCTCACCTCGTTAAATAAAATTATCGTTTAATCAATGTTATGTGAGAAAAAATTCGCCCTTCGAGAAGCTCAGGACAAAACCCAAATAAAATTAAGGAATAATTTTTTTTGAATCTTCAATAAATTTTTCAAGACCAATATCTGTAAGTGGATGTTTTACTAAATTTAAAATTACTGCATACGGTAGAGTTGCCACATCAGCACCAATCAAACTAACTTCTTTAATATGCATTGGATGACGAATTGAAGCAGCTAAAATTTCAGTTTTAAAATTATAATTTGTATAAATTGTTTTAATATCTTTAATCAATTCTAAACCATTATAACCAGTATCATCAATTCTTCCAATAAAAGGCGAAATATAAGTAGCACCAACTTTTGCTGCAAGTAATGCTTGGGAGGAAGAAAAACAAAGCGTTACATTGGTTTTAATTTTTCGTTTAGTTAGCTCAGAGACTAATTTGATTCCATCCATAATCAGAGGAACTTTAATAACCACATTTTCTGCAATTTCTGAAAGTGTATGAGCTTCTTTTAACATGGAATCATACTCAGTTGTTAAGACTTCGGCACTAACAGGACCATTTGTTATTTTACAGATTTCAGAAATAACTTCTTTAAAACTTTTTTTGTTTGAAGCAATTATGCTTGGATTAGTAGTCACCCCATCCAAAATTCCGATGGAGTGAATATGTTTAATTTCTTCTAGGCTAGCAGTGTCTAAAAAAAATTTCATTAATTTTTTGTTGGAGCTACTTCAGTTTTCGCAGGAACAACTTCTCTATCTCTTTTTTCTTTGTCTTCTTCTTGATAAATACCTTCGTTAATTAAATCCAATAATACATCAGTTTCTCTTGCAGAAAAATAATCTTTATAATCGATATTAATTAAATCTGATTTATCAACAGAAAAATAATCCATTCTTTTTGAAAAAGCTTTTTTATTATATGGTTCAACCCATTGTAAAATAAATTCACCTTTGCTTTGTGCTGCGGCTTTTGAAACTCCAGCTTCTGCAACTTCACCAGCTTTAGCCCTATTAAAAGTCCAAGAATAAAACCCAGCAATTTTTTTTGAATCATCACTCATATCAGTTGAATCATCTTCATCTTCAGGTTTTGAAAATTTATCTTTTGGAATCTGAGCTTTTGGTTCTTTCATTGCTTTTCCATATTTATCTTCAATTTGCTTTTTAAGTTTGATACTCTCTACTGGGCTAAAATAAACACCAACTGAAAAAAGCATTGAAGTTCCAGAATGATCGTCTTCTTTTGATTTATTAAATTTTGCTAAAATTTTGGGTTTTTTGTAAAAGCGATACAAATAAGTGATATTATTTCTTTTTATAAGTAATGATTTATCTTTAACTTCATTTAAAATTTCTATTTTTTCTTTAGTTTCAGGATTATTTCTAATAGACATAATCTGTTCTCTGATTGAGTCAAAAGGTTTTCCCCAAGAAGCATCTCCAAGACCTGAACCTGGACCGGGAACTGAAACAGCGATTTTGGATTGGTCGATTGCTGGTTTCTCAGTTTCAATTTTTTCTTGAGAAATTAAATTAGTTAAAAGAAAAATAAATAGTATCGAATATTTCATAATTTTAATATCGGTTTTTTTCTTTTAAGTTTATCTGAAATTTAGTATCTTTTAAAGATTTTTTATTTTTTTTAGTAATTAAATGCAAGTAGAGATAAAAAAAGAGTTCCAAGATTTAATTCCCAGATACATGGAATTATTAGAGCTAGATATTAAAACAATTGAAAATCTTATAGAAAACTCTGATTTTGATTCTTTAGTTTTAGAATTTCATAAACTCAAAGGACATGGGCAGACTTATGGTTTTGATTACATTTCAAATATCGCTTCAGCAATGGAACATTTTTCTAGAAAACAAAACTTAGAACTCGTTGAAAAAAGTTTTTCTCAATTAAAAAAATTTATTTCTAGTATGGAAATTATTTTTACAGAATGAGAAAATATTTTTTATTTTTTTTACAAGCATCTATAATAGGTGCTGGTATTTCAATTTCTGTTGGGCAAAGTTTTTTATTTTTGGCATTAATTACTTTTTTATTTCAATCTAAAAGAAAAATACATATTAGTCCTATTTTATATTTTGGATTTGGAATTTTTATTTTGTATTTCTTAAGCAGCTTTTATCAGTTTGTATTTTATAATAAACAACTTATTCAAAAATCTTCTGAGTTTAAAGATGTATTTTTGTTTTCTGCATTTATTTTAGTAAATAATCTTGAAAGAGAAGAAGTTTATAAATTAAAAAAGACTTTTTTAATCTTAATAATTTTAATTACATTAGAAGGAATCCTGTCTGTTTTTTCTAATATAAGATTATCAAGACTCATAACAGATTTGTACAAATTTAATCCTAATTATAGATTTGCACATCATTATGGTGATATTTTAAATATAAAACTTCATATACCTATTGGTTTGATGAATACTCATTTGACATTTGGGGGAATTTTAGCTTTACTTGTCCCAATTAGTTTTTTTGAAATTTTTTATTCTAAAAAAAAAATTTTTTATTTATTTATTCTTATTTTATTGGTATTCGTTTTTTTACTAAATAATGCCCGTTCAGCAATTATTGGAACAGGAATAAGTATCATTATTGGACTAACTATTTTTTTAATTCAAGAAAATCGAGTCAGTAAAAAATTAATTAAACCATTTTTTATTTCTTTAATAATTCTAATTTTAATCAGTACGATAATTGTTCAGAAAACAGAAATCGGAGGAAAAATTTTAAAACCAATTCTAGGTCAGGAAAAGCATACTGATTCTGGAAGAACTTTTATTTGGCATTCAAGTTTTTCTTTAATTTTTAAAAATCCTTTTTTTGGAGTTGGAGCAGGAAATTATAATGAGGAGGTGATAAAAGAAAGGAATTTTATCTCTCAGGAAAAAAAAGAATTAGTATTTTTTAATGAAGTAACACAAAAAGGACATGCTCATAATGATTTTATTCATTTGTTTTTAGTTTCAGGATTTCTAGCACCGATTTCTTATTTGACGATTTTATTTTTAGTTTTAACTAAACTTTTCAATTTTAGAATACCGTTTAAGAGCAAATATTTTTATTTTTCAATAATTGGATTCTATTTTGCAGGTTCATTTCAATGCTATTTTCAAGATGATGAAGTTGTAATACTTTTTTGGTATTTAGTTGGGTTATTTGAAATGGAAAGTTTTTATGATATTTCTCATAAAATCACCTAATCGTTGTTAAACGAAAAAAATAAATTGAGTTTTGTTTTCTTGCTTTATTCATAATAGATGTTATAATGGCTGTATGTATAGAATTATAGATAAAATTATTAGCTTTATCTTAGAAGAAATTAAATACAATCACGATAAGGTCAACTATACATTATATCAAATTACTTTAATTTTAATATTATCAATTTTTTTATGTATATTGTTATTTTTAGTCCCATATTTAAAAACAGAAAATAATGTCGGAAGTTTCACCTATGAAAATAGAGATTTTTCTTATGAACCCATCAAACCAATTCCAATAGATTTAAAACTAAATGAAAAAAAAGTAAGTCTTGGTGAAAAACTTTTTCAAGATCCAATTATTTCAAGAGATGGTAACTTAGCTTGTTCAAATTGTCATGATATAAAAAGTGCGGGAATATTACCTAAATCAAAAGAGATAGAAACTGAAATAAATATTCCAACTGTTTTCAATTCTAGTTTTAATTTTAGACAATTTTGGGATGGTAGATCTCAAAATTTAGAAGAGCAAATTTCTGGACAAATTTCTGAAAATAACTTACATTGGAAAATTATAATTGATAGAGTAAAACAAAATTCAAATTATAATATAGAATTTAAAAAAATTTATAACGATGGAATCACAGTAAAAAATATAAAAAATTCTATTGCTGAATTTGAAGAGTCCTTACTTACACCAAACTCAAGATTTGATAAATTTTTGAGAGGTGAACAAAACCAGCTCACTGAACTTGAAAAAAAAGGGTATGAAAAATTTAAAAGTTTGGGTTGTATTCATTGTCACCAAGGAATCAATATTGGTGGAAATATGTTCCAAACTTTTGGAGTTTATGGAAATTATTTTAAAGATAAAGGAAAGTTAGATCCTTATGATTATGGCTTATTTAATCAAACCGGTGAAGAAAAAGATAAGTTTAAATTTAAAGTCCCAAGTCTCAGAAATATCGCTGTTACTGCACC
Source organism: Leptospirales bacterium (assembly GCA_013297885.1). GTDB lineage: Bacteria > Spirochaetota > Leptospiria > Leptospirales > Leptospiraceae > UBA2033. Next base: position 112,144 of record JAAFIR010000007.1, read on the forward strand.
ATATCTTCATGATGGATCTGTTAAAACATTAGAAGAAGCTATTGAATTAATGGGAAAATATCAGCTGGGAAAAAAAATCTCAAAAGAAGAAGTATTTTTAATCCTTAATTTTTTAAAAACTTTAACAGGTGAATACAAAGGTAAAAGTTTGTGAAAAAATTTTTATTTAGTATTTTTTTTATTATAACAATTTTTTTATTAATTTTACTTACATATAAAATTTATTCATTTAAACAATCAAAATTATATAATAATATAACGACTTTGCATAAAATAAAAGAAATTGATCTTAACTTAAATCAAAATATTTTAAAATCAAAATATTCAATCATAAAAAATTATGATTTGTTTTCGCAAATTATTAAAGATTTGGATAAAGAATTGATTGATTTTGAATTAAATACTCATAGATTTTTTTTAGAGTCAGAACCAAACGAATTAATCGAAAAACTTTCTGAATTAATTTCTTTAAAAAAAAATTTGATAGAAAAATTTAAACCAAATGATTCGATTTTAAAAATAGGTATAACTGATTTAAATGAAAAAGTGCAGTTTTTGAAAAAAAAAGAAAAAAATACTTTTTTAGAAATTCATTCGATTATTCATCAAATTTATCTAGAGCAAAAAACTTATGAAATAAATGATTTATTAAATTTAATTGATTCAAAAAGAAAAACTTTTAAAAGTAAATCTACAAAAGAAATTTTATTACAAGCAGAAATCATATTAGTAAAACAAAAAGAGCAAAACGAAATCGTTGAATCTACAATTTCACTTCCTTCAGAATTTGTAATTAATAGACTAATAAATTTAAGTAACCAAAATATTGAAAAAATGCAAAGAAGTATTAATATTATGAGGCTAATAATAGGTTTTTTGGGAATAATTCTTGTCTTAGTTACTTTAACAAATTTAATTCAATTAAAAATTTTAGAAATTTCTTTAACAAGTTTAAATAAAAATCTTTTAGAACAAACAGTTTTATTTGAAAAATTCTTTCAAAAAAATTTTTTAGAATCTATTTCAAGCTTTAATTTAAAAAATCTTTTAACTAGTAATATAATAAAAAAAGATATGATTTTAATTTTTTTAGATTTAAAACCTATTTTTGAATCAAAACGATTAGAAAAAAAAGAAATTTATGAATTAATGAACCAATTTTACAAGACCAGTTTTACTTATATAAAAAAAGAGGGTGGTCTTGTTGAAATTTTTGAATTTGATCAAATAAAAATTTTTCTGGATCCAAAATCAGATAAGTATATTAATATAATATTTGAAATCCAAGATTTTTTTTCTAAAGAGTTAAAATTGAAAAATCAAATTCCAGTTTTATTATTTAAAGAAGAATTTGAGTTTGCTAAGTTAGGAGAATTATCCAATTTTAATATAACTATTTTAAACCCTGATAAGAATTTTTTTTCAGATTTTTATAAATTTTGTTTAATTTATTCTGTTCCAATTTTAACAAATAAAATGAGTTTTAATAGATCACGTTCTGATAAAAATTTAGAAGTCAGAAAATTAGATAAGGTTTTTTTAGAAAATAAAGAATTTGAAATTTTTGAATTAATCACCACTCGTGATGAAAATTTTAATATAAAAATAGATTTAAAATTGAATTATGAAAATGGACTTGTTCTTTTACAAAATAAAAAATTAAAAGAAGCAAAAAAAGAATTTCTTTATGCTCAAAAAATTTTTCCATCTGACATCCCTACTAAATTATTATTAAAAAAAACTAGTGGAGTAAGTTAAAAAAACAATTATGGATATTAAACTGTATGATTTTATTTCAATCCCTCTTTTATGAAACTTTTTTAAAACCAATTTTTTTTAAACTCAACCCAGAAAATGCTCATGAGTTTTCAAAAAACTTACTTCAATTGGCTGATAATATCCCATTCTTTTTTCAAAATTTAGAAAAATTTTCTACTTATGAATCTTCTAGGCTTAAAACAAAAGTTTCAGGAATTGAATTTCCTAACCCTTTAGGAATGGCTGCAGGTTTTGATAAGACAGGTGAGTTATTTCCATTTTTACAAAGACTTGGTTTTGGTTCAATTGAAGTAGGAACAATTACTCAATTTGGTCAAAAAGGTAATCCTAAACCTAGAATTTTTAGATATGAAAAAGAATCTGCTTTAGTAAACCGATTAGGTTTTAATAACCCAGGAGCTGATAAAGCATTTGAAACTTTAAGCAAACAACAAAAAAAAATTCCGAGAGGGATTAATGTTGGAAAAACAAAACTTACTCCAATTGAAAATGCTATAGAAGATTATACTTATTCACTAAAAAAAATATCACCTATTTCTGATTATGCGGTAATTAACATTAGCTCTCCAAATACGCCAGGGCTAAGGGGATTTCAAGAAAAGGATTCGTTTGTTTCTTTAATTGAAGGAATTAAAAAATCACTTGGTGGAAATTTTCCTATACCTACTTTTATTAAACTAGCACCCGATTTAGAAGATTCAAGCATTGAAGAATTATTAGAAATTATATTAAGCTTAAAATTAGATGGGGTAGTTTTAACAAATACAACAATCAATCCAAGCTCAATGAAAGAATCTCAACTAGTTGAACAAGGTGGAATTTCAGGGAAGCCTGTTAGACAAAGATCATTAGAAATTATTAGACTTGCATTTAAAAAACTAAAAAATCGAATTCCAATTATTGGAGTTGGTGGAATTGATTCTTATGAATCTGCGTTAGAAAAAATTTTAGCAGGTGCAAATTTAATTCAAATTTATACTGGTTATATTTACAAAGGTCCATTTTTACCTTATATGATTTTAGAAGGACTGGATAAATTCTTGGAAGAAAAAAAAGTTAATTCTATTTCTGAAATTGTGGGTAAAGAAAATTCTTAAATTTGAACAAACTGAGGATTTAAATTTTTGTTTTGAGATAAGAAGAAAAGTTTTTATTTTAGAACAAAATATCAATCCTCATGAAGAATATGATGAGTATGAAAGAAGTTCAAAACATTATTTGGTATTTAAAAAACTAAATCCAATTGGAACTTGTAGAATAAGAACAACCGAACTTGGAATAAAAATTGAAAGAGTAGCAGTTTTAAAAGAATTTAGGAAACAAAATATTGGTCGATTTTTAATGGATAAAATTTTTGAAGAATTTAAAAATCAGGAACTTAAAATTTTTTATTTATATTCCCAAATTGAAAAAATTGGTTTTTATGAAAAATTTGGTTTTAAAACAGAGGGTGAAATTTTCTTTGATGCAAATATTCCTCATAAATTGATGAAATTAACTCAAAAAATTTAATTTTAGCAAATCAAGTTTTTTAGTGTGCGAAATTGATTGAATTTATGCATATTCTCACTTTACTGATAATGGCTTATGAATGATAAGAAAAACTAAAGAGTGTAGTCTTTCAAAAAAAGTCTTTAGCTCATTGATGAAAAACCTGTTATTTACTTAACCCAATTCTATTTGTATTTAATAAAGTTTCTATTTATTCCTACTTATTAAGTTCAAGTGGTAAAGTAAAAAAAAACGCCCATTTTAAAAAATAGAAAAATTCTAACAAATTAAATAAATTTCAAGAAGCAAATAAAAATAATATAAATCATTTTTTTTTATACTAGAAAAATAAACAATATTTCCTATATTGTCTTAAAAGCCATGTTTATTGAACTTTCTAATGAAAATTATGTAATGTTTATTCCCCCGGACATGAAGTATGTAAAATTGTTCAGGAAGGAAATTCAAAAAACTTTAGAAACTCATCAATTTAAAAAAGAAGATATTTTTCAAATCTCTTTAGCTTGTGATGAAGCTTTAACAAATTCCATAACAGCTAATATTTCTCAAAACTCTGAAGAAACAATTATTTGTAAATGGAGAATTTTAAATATGAAATTCTCTTTGCTTATATTAGACTATGGTAGGGGATTTAAAATGTCTGAAACAACAATGAACAATCCAACACCAACAAACTTAGAAGATTATACAAAACAAATCACAGATTACCAAAAGCAAGTAGATAGAAAACTTCCTTATAATGGAATTGAAAAATCACATAAAAATATGGGTAAGGGATTAAAAATAATTCATAGCCTTATGGATACTGTGAAAATTTCTTTTCATTCAAATGCTGAAATCTTGGACACACCAGATGTAGCAAAAATTAATGGTGCAATCTTAGAAATTGAATTTGATGCAATTAATCATGATAAAAACAAATCTATTTAATTTTTTCATCTAATTTAAAAAACGATACTGAATTTTTTAATTCTTCAGATTGGTTTAAAAATTCTGCTGATAAATTTTTAATTGTATTTGATTCATTGGAAACAAGCTGAGCTAATGAAGATACATTTACAATACTTTGATTAATTTCCATAACACCAGATTTTTGTTCTTTTGAAGAAATTGAAATTTCTTTAGATAATAAATTTACTTTAGAGGAATTATCAGAAATAATTTTTGCATTACTTACTTGGGAATTTACAGAAGTCAAAACCCCTTTTACAGAATTATCAATATTACTAACTGACCCTATAATACTTTTTAAAATAATTGCAACATCACTAACTTTTGTATATCCTTCAGAAATAGATTTTTCAGTAGCAGAAATTAATGATTGAATTTGTTTTACCCCTGAAACAGTTCTATCAGCAAGTTTTGTTATACTATCAGCAACCACTGCAAAACCTCTTCCTGCATCACCAGCTCTTGCTGCTTCAATCGCAGCATTTAAAGCTAATAAATTTGTTTGTGAAGAAATATCTGAAATCAATCCAACAATTTCTGTAATTTTAGATGAGCTTTCTTTTATTCTATCCATAGCACTCGTTGTTTCATTTACAATAATTTCACCTTTAGCAGCCTTTTCTAAGGATTCTTGAGAAATTTTTGATAATTTATCAGCTGAAGATTTAATTTCTAAAATGGATTCGTTCATTAATTTAATATTTGAATCAATTTCTGATAAATTATCAACTTGATTACCGATTTTGTTTACAACATTTTCTAATGAAGAACTCATTTGTTCAATTGCAGCCGAAGATTCTTCTGAACTTGCAGCCATATCTTGAGATGAAGAATTTAGATTTTTGGCAACTGAACTTAATTCAGCTGAAATGTTTTGGATATTTGTAGAAAAAATTCTAATTTTTTTTACTGAGCTAGAAAGTTTTTCAATCATTTCACCTAAACCTAAGAGCATTTTACCAAATTCATCTTTTTTCTTTATATCAATTTGAACTCTAAAATCTCCATTTTTTAATTTTTCTGAAACTTCAAGTGCCGTGTTAAGTGGAGTCATTATAGATTGAATAGTTGAATAGCTCAAATAGACTAAATAAGCCATAATAATTAAATTTGCTAGAATAATTACTGAAATTGTTGAAGCAAAAGCAATACTACCTGATTCAGTAAATTTATCAGCTTGATTGGATTTTAGATTTTTTAAATTCTCCAATAGCTCTTTTAATTCTAAATATTTTACATTTGCTACAGATTTCATAAAATCTTGAGCCTCTTTATTTTGATTTTCTTTTGATAAAGAGATAATTTTTTCATCTTCTACTAAATAGTTTTTCCATTTTAATTTTAGTTTTTCTAAAATTTCTTTTTCATTAACTGATAATGGAAATAACTCAATTCTTTTAAAATTATCTTCGACTTTAGCTTTAATATCCTTCACTTTAATAATTTCGTTTTTCATTTGCTCTTCATCAGTGTAAGCAATATGATTGTATTCTGTGATTCTTAATTCTGCAATATTTTCATTTAAAATTGAAATCTCCACTAAAGAAGGAAATAGAACTTCAGAAATTTCATGGTTTGAATTTTGGAGTTGTTTCATTTGGTAAATTGTAAATCCCCCAAAGAGTATAGTTATTAGATTAATGATTAAAAATGAAAGAATTAGTTTTTTTCTAATACTGGAATTAGTTTGAAATTTCTCTAGCATATGTTCAAATATCGGTTAATTTCTCGGAATTCACAATGTAGTAATCTATATTTAATCGGTTTTAAGTATTATGTTTATTTTTATGATAACTTTTTAGTAGCTGTAGGATTGGTATTTTATAAAAAAACCTTATTTTTAGACCCATGCTTTTATAAGTTCATATCAAAGAAAAACTACCTATTCTAAAGCATAAACAGCTCAATCACTTTTGTTTATTATTGAAAAATCTATTTAATTTCAAATTTAAATTATTTATTAAGTTGTTTAGATTTAAAGACTAAATCATTTAAAGAACTATAAAACTCTTTGTCTTTACCAAAATGATTGGATAGGAAAACTTTATATTCAGTTTTATCAGTTGAGATTTTTATAGAAGATTCAGATTCATTAAATTCCAATTTTTGAATTTGACTCAAATTTGTTTTTCTAACATTAGGTTTTGTATATCTTGTAAAATCATAAAATGCTTCATTTGTAAAAAATTGTATATGTGTAAATTCGCCTTCTATGGAAAAAGAATTATAATAATAATTTATTAAATCTTCTTTATTTAAAATTTTATTTTTTAGTAAATATTCTTTTACAGAAGCTGAAATTTCTTCACCTTTAATAACTCTATCTTGATAATAAAATATTGATAAGATAAAAAATATAAATAATAAAAAACAAAAACCTAAATAAAAAAAAACTCTAAAAAGAAATTTCAACTAATTCCTTTTTTTTATTTTGCCCAATTTAAGCAAAATAATATAATAAAAATACAGTAATAGATGTTAAAATTCCAGCCATCAATCTATCTGATTTATAAAATGGCTCTTCTTCTTTTTTGTATTTTAAAATATAATGCAAAAAGAAGAATAAAACAAGAATTGAATTTGTTAAACCCAGAACAAACAAATTTACAAAATCTGATTTGTACAAATAGATCGAAAAAAATTGAATGATTAAAAAATAAATTACTCGATTTCGCACTTGGTACAAATCTCTTTTGTCTTCTTGGTATCGTGAGACAAGAGTATATTGGATTTTATCTTCTTCTATTTCATTTTTCCAAATACAAATCAGATGAACTAAATAGGAAAATAAAACTGAAAAGAAAAACCGATGTAAAAAATTTAATTTTATTCCTAAATAGTTTTTAATAAATTCAAATTCAGATAGAAAATCATTATACAAAAATTCTATTAGAAAACCAAAAATAGGAGCTAAAATGATAGATAGAATTGCTCCTTTTGAATTTGCACGTTTTGAAAAAATTCCAAGTATAAATGAAACCAAAAGTCCGGGGATAAAATAAGAGCTTAGGGCAGAGATTTTTAAAAAGAAATTTCCTTTTGTATCTGGAGTATAAGAAAAAATAGCTAAAAATGCAGATAAAATTACAATGCCTACAATTGAAAGTTGTCCAACTTTTATAATTTTTTTATCATCAGCGTTTGGATTATAAAATTTTTTATAAATATCTAAAGTGAAAAGAGTAGAAGCAGAATTCATCATGGAATCAATTGTAGAAAAAATTGCACCAAGTAAACCAGCTGAAATCAAACCAACAAGTCCATACCCAACTGGAACAACAGAACCAACTAACACTGAAAATGCGGAGTCTGGGGAAATTTCTTTTCCACTAAATCTAGAATTAAATAAATAATATGCTGCAATTCCTGTTGAAATAGAAAAAAATGGAATTAATAATTTTAAATATCCACCTACTAAAATCCCAATTCTAGCATGTTTTATATTTTTTGCAGCTAAAGCTCTTTGAACTAAATATTGATTTGTGCCCCAATAAAAAGCATGCATCATCATAAGACCTGTAAATGCCCCAGTCCATGGAAGATCAGAATGATTACTAGGTAAATACAAATGAAATTTTTGTTTTGCAATTTCCTGACTTGCATCTAGTTTTAGTAAATTAAAAAATCCACCAATTTCCACTTGACTAAAAGTAAAATAAGCTGTGATGAGACCAGCAAGTAAAAGTAAAAAAGATTGAATCACATCTGTGTATATCACTGCTTTGATTCCACCAAATATTGTGTAAGCTGCTGTTAGCACAACTAAGAACCAAACTCCATTTGCAAAACTTAACTCAAGAATTGTTCCTTTAAATAAAATCATCATGGAGCGTGAGCCGATATAAAAACCAGAAACCATTTGAATCATGATTAAAGCTATCATGGTGATAGAATAAAATAATTGTGCATAATCAGAATATCTTTTTCCGAGATATTCGGACAATGTATAAATATTCATTCTCAGGTATACTGGTAAAAATCCATAAGCCAAAAGTAGCAAAGCAAAAATTGCCCCAAGTTCATAATGGCTTTGAGCAAATCCAATTGAGTAACCAACACCAAGCATTCCCACTAAATGATTTGCAGAAACATTTGTTCCAAATATTGAGCCTGCTACACCCCACCAAGGAATGGAATGTCCACCTAAAAAATATTCTTCTTTATTTTCGCTATCAGACCCACCAAGCAAAAAACCAATTAGCATTACTAGAAATAAACTTCCAATAAAAATAAAATAATCCAAATCTGTAAAAATTGCAGTTTCCATTTTATTACCAAATCTTGTTAAACATTCTTGTTCATTTTTAAAAACCCAAATTAATTTTTCTAGAATAAAAAACTACAAATTTAAAATTTATTTTGGGCGAATTTTTTTTGCAAGAATGGGATGCGGGTCAAGACCAACCGTCTTTCCACAGTTGCAAAAAAAACCGTGCTTTTCGCTACTTCTGAATCCTTCAACTAAAGTCAGAGGATTCAGAAACGCTACAATCACTTTCGCTTGTTTTGAAAAACTATTTTTGAAAAGCAGTAAATTTTTTCCCCCAATCCCAGAGACCTTGAAGAATGGGACCAAGTTCAATCCCTTTTTTAGTTAGAATATATTCATATCTAGGTGGGTGTTCAGAATATAATTTTGCTTCAATAATTTCATATTTTTGAAGTTTTTTAATTCTATCTGAAAGTATATTTGGAGAAATTTTTTCTTCAGCTCTTAAAAACTCGTTAAATGTTTTAAATTTTTTTTTAAACATATCCCTTAAAATAAGTAAAGTCCATCTATCCCCAATAATTTCTAAGGTTCTTCCTACTGGACAATTTATATCCAATAATATTAGTTTATTTTGCATAAAAATTAGAAAATTAGAAGTATTTTTTTTGTAAATAATTTCAAATATGAAATAAAATTTATTTATTGAATAAATAGTTAGTTATTTATTAGTAGTAACTATTTATTTAATAGTTACTACTAATTCATTATCAAATTGTATATTACTAAAAGGAATTACTTATGTCAAACAATGAAAAATTTAGAAACAAATATGGTAGATGGGCATTAGTCACAGGTGCTTCAGATGGAATTGGAAAAGATTTTGTATGCGAACTTGCTAGAAGAGGATTTAATTTAGTTTTAGTTGCTAGACGTAAATCTATTTTGGAAGAAATCGGAAGTAAACTTAGAAAAGAAAATTCTATTGAAATACAAGTCATAGAAGCTGATCTTTCTGATTCAAACGACACTAAAAAAGTTATTTTGAATACAAAAAATTTAGATATAGGATTAATAGTATTAGCTGCTGGATTTGGGACTTCAGGAGAATTTATATCTATTTCAATTGAAAACGAATTAAATATGATTGATCTAAATTGTAGAGCAGTTGTAGAATTGACTCATTCTTTTGCAAATAAGTTTAAGCAAAATAAAAAAGGTGGAATCGTTTTATTTGGTTCAATTCTAGGATTCCAAGGTGTTGCTAGAACAGCAAATTATGCAGCAACAAAAGCATTTGTTCAAAGTTTTGCTGAAGGCATTAGATCTGAATTAAAACCATTTAATGTTAATTTAGTTTCAGTAGCTCCCGGACCTGTCAATTCAGGATTTGCAGGTAGAGCAAATATGCAAATGGGATCAGCACAAAGTCCGGAAGGAATTGCAAACGAAACCTTAAATGCACTTGGGAAAAAAACAACAGTTCGACCAGGTTTTTTATCCAAGTTACTAGGTTATTCTCTTTCAACTCTACCGAGATTTGGAAGAAGTATTATTTTAAATAAAATTATGAGTGAAATGACAGGTAAGAAATAATGAAAATAAATAAAGGAATAATCATGTTTAGTTTTTTGATAACATTAATTAGTTCATGTAAAATAGGTACTCCTTGGGAAGAAATAAAATCCAACAATTTTGATTCTGAAGAAGAAGTTGTTGTGGGTTTAACTTATGTTGAAGTTGGTGAAGATTCTACAAAAAATAAAATTTTTTGGAAATCTACTTTTGCATTAAAAAATAAATTAAAGGATTATCCCGGATACATTGGTGGAAGTATCCGTAAAGAAATTTTTGGTAATAAAGGTTGGACAATGTCAGTCTGGAAGGATGAAGAAAGTCTTGAAAAATTTGTTTATGGTGATAGGCATCAAGCTGCAATTGAAGAAGGTAGCCCTGCTTTAATCAAAACAAAATTTGCTAGAATAAAAGTTAAACGAAAAGATATTCCACTTTCTTGGGATAAAGTAGAAGAACTTTTAAAAAAAGAATAAATTCATTACAATACTAAGGGATAATGCGAAAAGGATACAAAAAGTTGCGAAGCAAGTCCGAGCTTGTGAGGACGAGACCCTTTTATAGCCTGACGGAATGCTAACGTTCTGCGATAGTATCACTAAACAGAAGTATTAGCATTCCGATTCGCCCAAAACAAAAAATAGAAAAAATCATAATTTCTGCAAATTACGAGCTTGATTCTAAATTCTGAACTTTATATTATTAGCTTTTAAGAAATTTCTATTTAAAAAGAAATTTAACGTATTAGTTCTTTTTTTCTCCATCAGCACATGTTTTTTTTGCAGCAACTAGTTTATCCATTGATGTTTTTTTACATGTCTTTTGTTCATCATTATTTTTTTTCTTTTCACACTCTTTTCTTTCAACCTGATTTAAATCCATGGCTTTGGTTGTACATTCTTGTTTTGATTCTGCTGAAAGAGTTGAGATAGCAAAAAAAGTAGCCATCATTAATATTGAAATATTTTTCATAGTTTGTCCTTAAACAAACTATACTTCGTGTATCTTTTAATTGCAACTATTTAAAATATTAATTTTTATTTGAATTAAATTCTTTTAAAATCAGACTTGATTTTTTAACTTGAAATATTTATTATGTCACAAAAGCTTCTTAACAAGAAAGTGAGGATTCATGTCAAAACTAGAAATTTTAATGCCTGAAAATTATTTTTATGAAACTGAACTTGTAGTAAGATTTGCTGATGTTGCAAATGCTGCAGTTCTTGGAACCAATGTTTCGCATATGGTTTTTGATACATATCTTAGTTTTGTAAATGAAGCATTTGATTTGTTTTTAGAAAGTTACGGTTTTTCAAAATTTGATATTGCAGGTGCAAATTTAATCATACCAAATTGCCAATCTGTTTATTTGGGTGAATTAAATCCTCATGATAAAGTTAAAATTGAAGTATGCCCAACTAATTTTGAAGAAAAAGCTTGTGATATCTTTTTTAAAATGTCAAAAAATGGAAATACTGTTGCAAATATAAAACTTGGAATTATTTTTTATGATTATGCAAATCACAGAACACTTAAAGTTCCAGAAAAATTTTTGGAATTATTTAAGAGGTAATTTTGTCTAAAAAAGAAATCCAACTCCCTGAAAAATTTTATTATACAACTGAAATTTTTATTAGAAAAACTGATCTCAGTTTAGACATTCATGTTTCATTTGCTTCTATTTTGGATTTAGTAATGGAAGCACATTTGCAGTTCCTTGTAAAAAGAAATTTTACACCCACAAATATTTTTGGTAAAGGAATTATTTTTGCAGAAGCAAATATCCAATACCAAGGTGAGCTCTTTTATGAAGATGTAGTTAGAATTGAAGTTGGAATGATGAATTTTTTTGAAAAGGGCTTTGATTATGTTTTTCGATTAACAAAATCAAATGGTACAAAACCTGTTTCATATGTTGTGATTCGTGTTTTGTTTTTTGATTATGAATTAAGAAAAATTGCAAATGTTCCAGAAGAATTTAAACATCTTTTTTCAGAATCAAAAAAATCTAACCCTGTTTTAAAAATAGACACTAACCTATGGAACAAGTCACATCAAATTTCTCTTGAAGCTTACAAACTCACTAAAAAACTTCCTTCAGAAGAGCTAAACCATTTAACAGCACGTATCCGCAAATCAGCAACTTCATTGCCTTTATCGATTAAAGAATTTGAATCCAAATCAGATAAAGAACAGAGACTTAAGTCTTATTCTCGTGTTAGAGGTTATATAGAAGAATTAAGATATTATATCATACTATCAAATGATCTTGGTTATACTGATTCTAAAGAAGTGATTTCAAAACTAGATATGTTTATTATTGAGTTAAAGGAAATTTATTTATCTGGGAAAAATTAAAAAAAGATTCCTAATTTTAAAAATTAATTTCACCACAGCTTTGAAATTTATCAATGAATATTGATAAGAGTTAATTTGCAAAAGATTAAAAAAGTAAGCTTTATTTTTTTCAAATTTTCTCACTGGCATGAAAGCCCTGAATCTGAATTGGGAGAAATATTATATTTTGAACTTAAGTAGCAAACAACTTGGTTGTGTTCCGCAACAGTCATTAATCTATTGTAATGAATTATTTCTGCAAAATCCATATTTGCTCCTTCGTTTGTAGTGGCACCGTCAAGAGCAGAGGCAATTGTAATTTGGTTTCCAATTGAGAAATCAGCAGCAGCTGTAAAGTTTAATACAGTACCTATTACTAAACCATTTATATAAATACTTTCAGAATAACTAAGAGCAGCTAAATTACTTCTAAAAGATAAAATATTAAATCTACCAAGAAAACTAGAAAATGGAACTAAAATTGGTGAAGCAAAACCAAAATGAGCCCCATGACCAAGTGCAATACTTGTGGAATCAATATTGATTTTGTTCCACCTAGAAGCTGCTGGAGTGCTTCCAAAAGCAAAAATATGTTGAGACGTAAGAGCTGAAGTTCTAACAACAAGAAATGTTGTTTGAGGATATTGTGAAAGTCCATTATTCATTAAAGGACTTTGCCCTTGTGCTCTTGCTAAACAATTTGTATTTGCAGGTGAATTTAGAAATCTTACGACTGGTCTTGAATTTTGAATGTTGGTTCTAAAACTTCCACCAACTGTACAAGGTGTTGTTACAGATAAATTGTACCCATTTCCACTTTCATCATTCCAAGTATTTACAATTGAAGCATCAGTTTGGTTTATTGAATCTGATCTTAAAAATAATGCAAGTCCAGTAGGGTTTGGAGAGTTTGATTTTTCTACAGATAAAATTTCTCTCCCTGAACTCATATATGAAACTCTATAAAATCTAGATGTAGTAGTTGATAAATTGGAATCAGCAAAACTTAAACTAGTTGTACCTCCATTAGTAATTTCAGTGTCAGAAGCAGTTACACCTGTAGTATCTTTTCGGTAAACTTTATAGGATGTAGCTCCAGATTGTGCCGTCCATGAAATTGAAATTAGTCTTGGACCAGAAAAAGTATTGATATTAAATTCTTGAGGAGTTGGACTAGGTGCAGGTGTAGGTGTAGGAATTTTTCTTGAATTTAAAATTATATCTGGTAAAACATAACCAAGAGTATTACAAGTAGAATCTAAAACAGAACATGGAGGGTTCATTTTACAGTGAAAATTTAAAATTGCAAGTATAAATAGGAGAATTATTTTCATGGTAGTTATAAAGTTTCAACTTAATAAATTTGCAATAAAATATTTATATTAAAAAAATTAATTTTGAATAAAAATTAAAATTTCAGTTTTTAAAAAATTGATCAGGCATATCTCTTGGGTGGCAAATATACTTCAAATAAAATTTCTGGGGTTAGAAAAATAGAATGTGGATTTTGCATTTCTTCTTTAGATAATAATTCTAAATTTTCGAATAATCCAAAATATAAATCATTTGCTTTTGCTAAACTTAAATTCATTTCTTCATGCCAAATTGAATATGTTCCAAATTTTTTATCAGATCTGTAAAAGTAGCCTGAAAAAGGATGAGTTAAAATCAATTTCATTTCTTCTAAAGTTTTAAATCCGTCCAACTTTTCTATTTTTTTTCCTGTATCTGAAATTGAAACTCTCATATCTCCAAAAATAAATTTTGATTTAGTAGAAATTTGATAATCATAGTATCGTTTCTCGATAGTATTGTATTCAAAACTTGTTTTGTATTTTGCATAATACCAAGGAATTTTAAAAAAAAATTTTGGGATATACACATAAACAGAACCAAGTGTAGTTCCAAAAAACCAAACTGCATGTTGGTTCGTTTTTTTATCAATTACATAAACTCTGTAATTTGTTTGCATAAACGAAAAAGTTTTTTTTGAAATTTTTGGAAAATAAAAATCAAGGTCTAAAAAAGGAACAGCTGACATCATCGCCATTTTTTTTCCTTTGATTTCAAATTCAGGAATTTCAAAAAATTCTTCAGGAATATATTTTAATAATCTTTCTTTTGGAAGTGCATAATTAATTAATGCAAAATGTTTTAAATTGGTTCTAACATCTAGCAAAGATAGATCTTTTTTTCTGTTTAAAACTCTTTCTTGTAAAAGATTCATTTATTTTTTTGAACATTTAAAATTTTATTAAAAATATAATCAGTATAATCCGGAAAACATTTAGAGGACATATGTGAAGCATCAGTAAAATAGCTACAAGAATATTCTTTGTCTTCATTCATATTAAATAATTTTGTTTTTGTATCCTTTGCAATTTGTTTTAATACAGGATAAAATATTGAATAAGCAGTGATTGATTTTTTTTCTGGATTTGGTACTGCTTGTCTAGTTTTAATATTTTCATAATATGGATTTGCAACTTTCACTACAATACTACCATAATTTAATTTCATTTCATTTAAGGTGCGAAAATTATCTTTTTGGAATTCTAACATATTTTGATTAAATCGAAAACCATCAATATAAGAATAATAATCTCCATTAGAAAAACGAGCTACAACTTCATCAGAAGAAATTCTATTTGCTGAAAAATCTGATGAAGCTGATCCTCTTTCGAGAGTTAATTTCTCGGTTACATCTTTTCTCCAAACTCGATAGTGAACTGCAATTTCGGAATTATTTTTTAACCTTTGGAGAATTGTGTCTAATTTGGGTCGATATTGATAAGTTTTAAAAAGCCCTTTTGCAATAAAATTGCTAATTTCTTTTGCAGAGTATCTTGAGAAATATTTCAATATAAAAGGAAAATCAAGTCCGTTAATTAATACTTCGTCTATTTTAATTTTTGCATCTAAATTAAATGCTTCAATAGAAGAATCAACTAAAACAAAATCAGGTCGAACATTTTCTTTTAGAAATTTTTCTAACCAATAAAAAAAATAATCTGGAGTTCCCCCTGGCACTGAAAAATTAAACAATAACCAGTCAGGATAATTTTCTTCAATGTATTTATTATTAAATAACAATGCTCTGGAACTTCCAAAATAAACTAAAACTTTTTTTCGATCAGACTTTTTTAAATAATCTTTTAGTTCTTCAAAAAGAATTGGTTTGTGAAAATAATTAATCTCAGAAACAGTTTTAGTAAAATAAGTTTGAATATATTCAAGCATCATTATTCTATCCAAAATAATTGAGATTATAAAAATCAAAAAAGGAATAAGCAAAAATTTATTTTTTATCATATTAAAAGGTGGTATAAATAAAACCATCTCCTTCATTTGATAAAGTTGTTAATAGAAAAACTGTAATCACACCTAACACTATAACTAAAGGAAATTTATATTTTTCGAATTTTTTAAAAAATTCTGGTTTATATTGAAAGTAGTGAAAAATTAAAAATGCAATATACATATAAACTGCTGACTCAAAATTTTTAAAACCTGACATCAAAAAAGATTTTTCAGTTTGAATTAATTCAACCCCTCTTAATACCCAAGAGTCGCCACTTGCAATTAAAATATTTCTTAAGAACTCGGAGCTATTTGTAAAAATTCCTTTAAACAAATCAAACATTAATTCTGTGTTATTTGACCTAAACATCAAAACAGAAATTGCCATTAAAATATGAACAACAAAAGATTTTAAAATTAAAACAAAAATATTTTTGCTTAATTCTCTATCTCCTCTCCATTTTTCATAAATTCTTTCTATACTCAAAACTGCTCCGAGATAAAAACCCCAAAACAAAAATGTATAATCAGAACCATGCCAAAGTCCACCAAGAGTCATTGTGATGATTAAATTTAGATAAGTTCTAAACACACCAAGTCTTGAGCCACCTAGAGGAATATAAATGTACTCCATTAACCAACTAGACAATGTTACATGCCATCGTTTCCAAAATTCTTTCACTGATGTTGAAAAAAATGGTCCAAAAAAATTTTCTGGAATTTCAAAACCAACAAAATAAGCAATTGATCTTGCCATATCAGTTAATCCAGAAAAATCTCCATACAATTGAATTGTATATAAGATTCCTGAAACAAATAATGTTATTGAATTAAATTCAGATGGGTTAGCAAATATTGGATTGATGATTGTGGACATTGGGTCTGCAATAAGAATTTTTTTTACAAGACCTGACATCATCAAAAAACATGCTTTATAAATTTTATCTTTTTCAGGTTCAGTAATTTTTAAGTTTGGAGCAAACTCTTTAAATCGCATAATTGGTCCAGCTACTAAAACAGGAAAAAATAAAACATATAAAAAATAATTTTTATAACTAACTAATTCAGATTTTACTTCTTCTCGATGAGTATCAATTGCAAATGAAATCATTTGAAATGAATAAAAACTAATAGCAAGAGGTAGAACAATTTTAAAAAGTTCACCTTGGCTTGCTTGTTCAAAAAATTTGTAATGTGTCAAATCAAATAAAAATTTTGTAAAAAAATAAAAATATTTAAAAAATCCTAAATTGAATAAATTAAAAATTACAGCAAGTTTTACAAAAACTTTTTTTCCATCATGAATTTTTTTGTATAAATAGTAATTAATTGAAATGACTAAACTAAAATGAATTAAAAAAGGAATTGAATTGTAAGCATAAAAAAGAATTCCAAAAAAAATAAGAAGAGCATGTCTAAATCTAAAAGGCACATTCCAGTATATGGAATATAAAAGTGTAAAAAATAAAAAAAATGGAATCGAGTTAAAAAACATGTTTAGTCTTTTTGGATGCGGACTAGTGAATACAATTCACTTAAAACTTCTGCTTTAACTGTTTTTAATTTTCCTTTAATCATTGCACCACTGGCATTTTTGTGTCCACCACCACCAAATTTTTTTGCAATAGCACATATATCATAGTTGCCTTTTGAGCGAAGAGAAATCTTAACTTGTTCATTATCAAATTCTGTAAATGATACAGAAACTTTAATTGATTTTGGTCCAAGAAATTCACTTACAATTCCATCAAGTGGATTTGCAATATAATTGTATTTACCTAACATCTCTTTTGTAATTTCTAAACTTACTAATTTTTCTTTTTCGTGAATTTCTACATTTGAATATATATCGCGTTTTAATAATAAAACATTTGTTGGAAAGTCTTCATATAATTTTCTAACTAAATCTTCAGGAACAAAATTTAATTCTAAAAGTTTAGATGCAATTTGATGTGTTCTTGGTCTAGTTTTTGAGTATTTAAATTGGCCAGTGTCCATTACAATTCCCAAATAAATTGCAACAGCAGTGTTGTAATCAATTGGAAAACCAGAAAGTTCGATTAATTCATAAATGATTTCACATGTTGAACCAATTTCTGGAAAGAAAAAAAGTCCTTCAAATGGTTCAATATTATCGTGATGATCAATAATGATTAAATTTGATTTATCTGGTTTTATAAATTTTACAACTTCACCGATTCTTGGAATATCTGAATTATCAACTATGATGACAGTTTTGTTTTGGTCAAAGGTTTGAAGAGAAGTTTCACTAATATGTGTGACTCTCATATTAACATCTATAAATTCATATTTTTCAGGAATTTTATCTGGATTTAAAATTGTGTGATTTTTTTTTAGTTGAGATAATAAAAAACTCAATGCAAGTTCAGAGCCAATTCCATCTGGATCACAACCTTTATGTGTTGTTAAAATAAAATCGTTTTTTGATTTTAATAAATCAAAAATTTTTTGAAACTCTTTGCTTCTGTCTATTGACTTTGCAGCACTCAATTTACTTTCCTTTCTTGGAGAATAATTTTTTCCAATACTCTAATTCAGATTCACTAAGTTTGACATCTATTTCTTTCTCGTCCACATCTTTTTCTGGCTCACGAAAAATACTTTCTACATATTTTGCAAAGTCTTCAGATTTTTGGCTTTTGGCTGAATACCTTTTACAAAATCCTATCAAATCATTATCAGAGCTTACCACTGTTAAATGAGATGGATTATAATTTGTTTTTATAAATTGTTTAATATAAAAATCTGCAGTATAATCATGACTAAAATGAATTTTCATTTTTCCAAAACTATCTTCAATAATTGGATTTCCTGTTCCTTTTTTTCCATCAAAAAAAACATAAATAGTTTGATTCTTTTTTTTAACCATAAACTTATCTAAGACTTGAAGTAAACCTTCTCGAGCAGAATCTAATTTTGAATTGTACATCATTTCTTCTAATTCAGGAAATTTATAAATTAGATTAAAACCATCTATCACATAAATCATTTCTTTTAAGGAAAAATATTCAATGACTCAGCTAGCAATGGAAGCTTCAAATCTTTAGGCGACAAAATAGGGTTTTGAACCATCCAATCAATTAAAAGTGTTGGATCTGACCATAAAATTCCACCCTCAGAAGCTGGGCTATATAAATTGTCAACTTTGTATAAAAATTCGGTGTCTGGTTTTAAAACCAAATAGCCGTGTGCAAATCCACGTGGAATCATAAGTTGTCTAAAATTCCCACCTGTAAGTTCTACACCAAACCATTTTTGAAAAGTCTTGGAACTTTGTCTGAGGTCTACAACTACATCATAAACAGCACCTTTAGTAACACGCACAAGTTTTGCTTGGTCAAATGGTGGTTTTTGAAAATGTAGCCCTCTTAATACTTGTGTATCTCTAGACATTGCATGATTGTCTTGGATAAATTTATAATTGAGTCCAATTTCAGACAATGTTTTTTCAGAGTGACTTTCATAAAAAAATCCTCTGTCGTCTTTAAATACTTTTGGCTCAAGCACATAAAGCCCTTCAAATTCAGTTTCTATTTTGTTCATTTGCTAACCTAATTAAATATTGTCCATAACCATTTTTTTTCATTGGCTCAGCGAGTTTTAATAATTGATCTTTTGAAATATATTTTTTTCTGTATACAATTTCTTCAAGACAACCCACTTTTAAACCTTGCCTGTTTTCAATCACTTCTATAAATTGAGATGCTTCCAAAAGTGAATTATGTGTTCCAGTATCAAACCAAGCAATTCCTCGCCCAAGTAAATTTACAGATAGTTCTTTTTTTTCTAAATAAACTTTATTCAAATCCGTAATTTCCAATTCTCCTCTTGGAGAAGGTTTTAAATTTTTTGCATATTCTACAACTTTGTTATCATAAAAATAAAGTCCGGGAATTGAATAATTTGATTTTGGTTTAGTTGGTTTTTCCTCAATACCCAATACTTTTCCATTATCATCAAATTCTACAACACCGTATCGTTCAGGATCATTTACATAATATCCAAAAATACTTGCACCGTTTTTAATTTTTGTTGCTTCGACTAAATTTTCAATCATCCCATGACCGTAAAAAATATTATCTCCTAAGATAAGACAAGAAGAATCATTTCCAATAAATTTTTCACCGATGATAAAAGCTTGTGCTAGTCCATCAGGAGAAGGTTGAACAGCGTATTCCAATTTGATTCCAAGATCAGATCCATCTCCAAGAAGAGAATGGAAAAGTGGACTATCATGTGGAGTAGAAATAATTAAAATTTCTTTAATGCCAGCAAGAAGCAGAGTTGAGAGTGGATAATAAATCATTGGCTTATCATAAATTGGCATGAGTTGTTTGCTCACTACTTTAGTGACTGGATAAAGCCTTGTACCAGAACCACCTGCTAAAATTATACCTTTCATAGAACAACATAAACTTGGCTCATTAAAATTTAACAAGTTTTATTTTTTGATATTAAAATTAAAATTTTTTCAAGTCAAACAATCATTTTGGGCGAGCCCCTTTCGGGTCAGGCTGCTTCGGGCTTTGGTCGCAGTAGCGACTCTTCGACCCTACACATCCTTCTCGCTTTAATTTATTTGCATCCTTTGACTTTTCTATTAAATCATTCATCTCACTTAAAAGTTGTTTTTTATTGTTTTAAAAAAAAACGTACAGATTTGTTTTTTTTAGAATTAAAAATTAAAAAATATATAAACTTTTATCATAAGTTTTAAAAAACATTCTCATTAACTCTCCTTAAGCATTCCGTACTGATCAGAAGTCTTTGTGCACACCTAATGAGGGGTTTGTTGCAGCAGGCTTCAGGATTTGTCAGGAAATAATAATTTTTTTTACATGAGTTATGGGATTAAGTTGGTTGAAACTTAACTAACGAGATGGACTTTTGATTAGAAAATAAAAAAATCTTGGAAACCCAATAAATGAATAAAAAAATTTTTACTATATTAACAATACTTATAATTAGTTGCAAAGTTGAAACTGCTGAAGATCTTCGGAGAGAAAAAGATAGGAAAAATTTTTACATAACTTATTATTCTGGGGAGCTCAGAAATCAAAATAAGTCAGGATGTAAAGTTTCTACAAGAGGTGGAAGAACAGATGAAATGATTACAAACAAGTCTTTGTAATATTTTATTTTCGATTATCCAACTTTGTTTTCTTTTTTAAATCTTCACGATTTTCTAATTTTTTAGTGTCTTCTGAATTTGGATATTTGGGTCTTTGGTGAAGACTAGAAAGTAAAATTTCTTTAAAAGAAGATTTGATTATATTCAAATCCCCAAGAGTAATTCCACATTCATCTAGTTGGTTTTCGGCTAACTTAATGTTGATAATTTTTTGAATTAGTTCATCTAAAGTTTGGTGGTTGATTTCATCAAGTGAACGACTAGCAGCTTCCACAGAATCTGCTATCATCACAATTGCAGTTTCTTTACGTTGTGGTTTTGGACCGGGATACATAAAATCTTTTTTGTTGATTTTTTTTCTTTGGTTAGGAGAAAGATCAGCAAGTGCTTTGTGATAAAAAAATGCCATTGTGCTTGTCCCGTGATGTTCTGGAATAAAACTTATCACTTCACGAGGAAGTCTTGCTTTTTTTGCCATTTCGATTCCGTCTAGAACATGATCGATAACAATTTTTGCAGCTCGCCCAGGATTATTTCTATCAATATTTTCTTTTTTGGGAATTAGATGTTGGTTCTCTACAAAAAAACCAGCGTTTGGAATTTTACCAATATCATGAAAATATACACCAGCACGAACAAGTAACCAATCCAAGTTTAAATTTTGTGCAGCACGTTCGGACAAGGCAGCAACCATAAATGTGTGGGTATAAGTAGAAGGAGCTTTTGTGAGTAATGCTTGTAAAAGTGGATGACCTGTATCAGCAAGTTCAAGGAGTTTAAATCTAGTTGGAATATTAAAAATATATTCATAAATTGGGAGTAGAAATTGAGTGAGTAATGCACAAATTAAACCATTAATAAAACATGCAAAGCAAACTTTAAAAAAATTTGCCCGAAACAAATCTTTTACTAAAGATGAACCAATGTCCACAACAAAAAAAGGTTTAGATTCAATTAAAAATCCACTTAGCACAACAATGATTTGTACAAAACCAATTATCAAACCTGATTTTATAAAATCAATTCTTTTGCGTATTCTCCTTCCACAAATTGCTGAAGTTACAGTTGTTGTGAATGCTAAAATAAAAGATGTAGAATTATTTTGTGAAGATAAAAAAATAAAAAACGATAAATAAAACCCAATTGCAATTGAAATTTGTTCATCATAAATAAAACCAATCATTAAGCAAATCATTCCAATTGGAACAAATAAAGTAAAATAATAAATACTTTCAAAATTGCTATCTGGATGAAAATAAATTTTTGTTAGAATAAAAACAAAAGTTGTTAATCCCCATATAACTGAAAATAAAATTAAATTGTTTGCAATGTCAGAAAAAACTTTTTCAGTATAAGATATTAAAAAATAAATTATAATAGTCATTAAAATTAACTGCACAATTAAAACTGCTAGTATAGATTGAATATTTGCACTAGAAGTGTTCTCGTTAAATTTTTCTAATTTCAATTTAATTTCTGGAGTAAGAATTTCACCTTTCTTAACTAAAATTTCATTCTTCGAAATTTTGTTTTGAAATGTTTTTATCTTATTCATCTCTTTCAGTCTTGCTTCTTCAGTTTCAGTTGCACGATAAGAACAACCCAAAAAAGAATAGAGATAAGATAAAGTAAGTCTTTTAATTACTGCTGAAGTAGTTTGGTCTAGACCTGAAATTTTTTCATCAAAAATTCGATTAATTTTTTCTTTCACTTTTTGATTAGAATAAATATCTTGCCTTGAAAAAATATTAGAACCATCTAAATAAGAAATAGAATCTTTATAGGACTTGTTTAAAATTGTTGCTGTGAGTCCAGTTTGTAGAGAAATATTTTTTGGTGTTTCTTTTAAGATACAATTTGTAGAAAAAATTAAATTTGCTGATCTTAAAGTATAATCTTTTAGTTTATCTTTACGAGGGTAAGTAATTAAATGCTCTAAATCTGTTTGGTTTCTAAATTTCCATCTTTGGCTTTTAGAAATTAAAGAGTTAACTCTAGAGCCAGACTCATTTGATACTTGTTTTAAATTTTCAAAATCTTCTTCAATGTAATTTTTAATTTGTGAAGTGAGAACATTATAATCTCTTTCAAAAATGGGAGCAGCTTGTTTATAAGCTTTATCTTTTTCTAATTTTGTTTTTTGTAAATCTTCATAAAAAATATCTTTTTGTGATATAATTGTTTCAGGAGAATTTTTTCCAACTCCCCAAATTGTTTCATCTTTAATATCGACTGTGTCTTGTCCCAAATATTGATTGGATAAATAAAAAGTAGAAAGACCAAGTGTAAACAAAACTAAAAAAATTTGAAGTTTACGAATAAATTCAACTGGTCTGAGTCTCGTTAATTCTTCAGTGGAACGAGCCATGAAGATTTCAAATTTCTCAAACAAGTTTATACACCTTCAAACTTATCTACAATTACTGATACAAGCGGATGTCTTGTGATATCCACTTTTTCCAATTTTACAATTCCAATTTGTGGAGTATCTTTTAATAAAGATAGTGCTCTTTCTAATCCAGATTTTCCTTTGTCAAGATCAATTTGTGTAACGTCACCAGACAAACTCATTCTAGAATTTTTTCCAATTCTAGTTAAAAACATTTTTAATTGAGGAAGTGTACAGTTTTGAGCTTCATCTAAAATTATAAATGAATTGTTCAAAGTTCTACCACGCATAAATGCAATTGGAGCTATTTCAATTTTATGAAGGCTGATTAAAACCTGAACACGTTCAAATCCAATACATTCATATAAGGCATCGTAAATGGGTCTGAGATATGGATCCACTTTTTGGGTTAAATCTCCAGGCAAAAAACCAAGAGACTCACCAGCTTCAACTGCTGGACGAGTTAAAACAAGTCTATCAATGTCTCCATTTTGTAAAAGACGACAAGCAACTGCAATTGACAAAAAAGTTTTTCCAGTTCCTGCAGGACCAATTCCAAATGTAACCAAATTTTTTAAAAGACTTTGTACAAAAATTTCTTGGTTTTTTGTTTTGGGGTAAATTTGTTTTCCTTTAATTGTGGAAATGATTTTTTCACTAGGAGTCCAACCGCTTTCATTTTCTTTTTTAATGATATAATTCAAATCAAAAGTATCAAAATCATCTTTGTCTGGTCTTTTTTTATAATTGTTTTCCAAGTTTTTAAAAAAATCAATTGCAATATCCACTTTGTCTTTTGGACCACTAATGATTAATGAATAACCACGAGGGATAATTGAAATTGCAAGATAAGATTCCAAATCTCTCAGTCTTGAATCGTTGATTCCACAAACTTTTAGATATAGGTCTTCATTCAGGAAATCAAATTTTTCTTGGACTTGGTCTTTTGATTTTTTTTCAGACATTATAAATTCACCACTCTAATTTTTAATTCTCCTAGTTGTTTTTCATCAACAGGAGTTGGGCAATCGGACATCAAACAAGTTCCTTTTTGAGTTTTTGGAAATGCAATTACATCTCGAATTGATTTACTTTTTGTCATTAACATCAATATTCTATCTATACCAAATGCAATTCCACCGTGAGGAGGAGCACCAAATTCTAATGCTTCCAATAAAAATCCAAATTTTTTCTCAGCACTTTCTTTGTTTATTCCCAATACTTCAAAAACTTTTTGTTGAACAGATTGGTTAAAAATTCTAATACTTCCGCCACCAATTTCAGTTCCATTTAAAACTAAATCGTATGCTTTTGATCTCATAGTTTTTGCTTTGGATTTAATTACTTCTACAGAATCTTCATAAGAAAAATCTTCATCGCTTGGTGAAGTAAATGGATGATGAATTGCTGAAATTTCTCCAGAAGTTTCATCTACTTCAAACATCGGAAAATCCACAACCCATGAAATATGAAACTCTTCTGGGTTTGGTGTTTCAAATTTTTCAGCAAGTTTTAAACGCAGAGCACCTAGACTTGCATTTACAATTGATTTTTTATCTGCTCCAAAAAATAACATGTCCCCTTCAGATGAACCAACTCGTTTTGAAATTGCATCTAGCACTTCTGGTTTAAATCTTTTTGTGATTGTAGATTCAAGTCCGCTTGCACCATGTTTCATATATGCAAGACCTTTTGCACGATAGTCACGGCTGAGCCAAGCAGTTAAGTCTTCAATTTCTTTACGTGAAATACCTGCTCCACCTTTTACCGAGATAGCTTTAACTACTCCACCAGTAGTGATTGCTCCTGAAAAAACTTGGAAGTCAGAATCTTTTACAAGATCAGACACATCATAAAGTTTCATTCCAAATCTCAAATCTGGTTTGTCTGAGCCATAAGACTCCATCGCTTCTGTGTAAGTCATTCGTGGGAAAGGTTTTGAAAAATTTACTGAAAAAACTTTTGCAAAAACTTCTGTCATCATGGATTCAATTTCAAATAAAATATCTTCTTGGTCAATGTATGCAAACTCCATGTCAAGCTGAGTGAATTCAGGTTGACGATCTGCACGAAGGTCTTCGTCTCTAAAACATTTTACAACTTGGAAATATCTTTCCATTCCACCAACCATCAAAATTTGTTTAAAAATTTGTGGAGATTGTGGTAGAGCATAAAAACTTCCTTGGTGAAGTCTAGATGGAACTAAAAAATCTCTTGCACCCTCAGGAGTGGATTTATTTAAAATGGGAGTTTCGATTTCTAAAAAATTTTTTTGGTTCAAATAATTTCTAAGTTCAAAAATAAATTTATGCCTCAAAATCATTTTATCTTTGAGATCATTTTTTCTAAATTCCAAATAGCGATATTGTAAACGGATGTCTTCCCCAGACTCGTCAAATTCATCTAGAGAAAACGGAGGAGTTTTGGAGCTATTTAAAATTTCCATACTTTCAATAATTAATTCAATACCACCGTTTTGGATTTTTGGATTAATTGCAGACTCATCTCTTTTTTGGAGTTTGCCTTTGATAGCAAGAGAATATTCTGAACGAACCATTTCAGCGAGCTTAAAATCATCGCCAATATTTTCTTTACGTGCAACAGTTTGAATCACACCAGTTCTATCACGAAGGTCAATAAAAATTACTCCACCTTGATCTCTAAAACGAAAAGACCAACCATATAGAAAAATTTCTTGTCCAATTTTAGATTTTAACTC
This sequence comes from Leptospirales bacterium, assembly GCA_013297885.1. GTDB lineage: Bacteria > Spirochaetota > Leptospiria > Leptospirales > Leptospiraceae > UBA2033. The sequence goes on from JAAFIR010000007.1 coordinate 138,068, forward strand.
ACCTGCAAAACTTCTATTTTTATAATTCTTTTTAACCCAATCTTTCAAAACAAAACCCTAAATTTAAAATATACATTCTATGAATTGCAAGAATGATTTGTTTTCAAGATAAATTTGAGTGTTCTTATTTTGATTAAAACATTAGGGAGATTTTTTTTTAAAGTTATAAAAAAATAAATAATTCACCAGCGAAACTGATCGAAGCGTTTCTGAATAACCTCTGACTTTAGTCTGAGGTTTCAGAAGTAGCTGAGAGCAGGTTTTTTTACGAAGTAAAAAATTCGCCCAAATTATCCATTAAAATTTTTATTGGGAATAAAAAATTTATTTACAAAGTTTTTATTTTTGAATAATATTGTAGAAGATATATGAAACTAATTTTTTTAATTATTTGTATAATCAATTGTGTAAACACTCTAAAATCTAGTAAATTTTGCGATATTAGTAATCCAGTTAGTTATCTCAAAGAAGCATTTCTTGCTAGGACTTTTTAAATGATGAATTTTATTGTAGTTTGCGAATTCGAAATTCTCAAACTAATAGTATTTCAAATCCCAACCTAACAAACCCTTCGACTAACCAAACCCCAACAAACCAAGTTCCAACAACAAATCCTTCCACAACTCCTTTTGCTACTTTGACAATTTCAAATTTAGTAAACAACTCTCAAGTTATATCTGGTGTGATATTTGGAACTTCTACTAATGCAACTAGGGTAGAAGTTTCTCTTGATGGAGGTGCATTTGTTTCAGCGACTGGAACCAATACTTGGAGATTTCAACTTCCAATTGGTTCAGCTACTTGGAGACAATTTTCAAAACATTCAGTTCAAGCAAGAGCTATAAATTCGGATAATGTTTCTACTACAACTACAACCATCAACATTGTAAAAAGTAGGAATAAAGATTTGGACGGAGATGGTTATGGAGATTCAATTTTTACTGCACCTGACACTGGAGCAGGAGATGTTCATATTTTTTATGGCTCTCCGACAGGGATTATTGCCACAACTGTTGCTGGGGCAAATTATACCTTACTCGGTGAGGTGAATGGCAATTGTTTTGGTGCTGGAGCATTAGCTTGTGATGTAAATGGTGATGGCTTTGGGGATATTATTGTTTCAGCAACAAAGCATAATAGCGATACAGGTAAAGTTTATATTTTTCATGGTGGTGCAACTCGTCCTTCAGGAACAATTGCTGCTACTACTGCAATTACACAAATAGTCGGAGAAACTGCTAATGACCAATTTGGTTCGTACTATCTTGATTGTGGTGATGTAAATGGAGATGGATTTGATGACTTAGCAACTGTTTCCAATAACTTTACTTTAACCCAAGCAAATCGAGGTAGAGCTTATATTTTTCATTCCAGCGGTGCCAGTGGAATAACTGCAACAAATGCTTTTAATCCTTCCACCAGAATAACAGGTAATGCCTCAGCTGGTAGAAAGTTTGCATACAATTTAGTTCTAGGTGACTTTCAGAAAGATGGATTTCTGGATTTAGCAGTTTCAAATATCAATGTTAATACTGACACAGGATATGTCAGGATTTTTCATTCCACAAGCTCATTTGGAATTGCAACTGGAGGAATAGAAACTGCAGCAAATATTACTTTATTAGGTGAATCTACATCTGGGCAGTTTGGATGCTTCATGTGGGCGGGTGATTATAATAATGATGGATATACAGATCTTGTAACAGGAGCACATAATTTAAGTAGCTGGACTGGTAAATCTTATCTTTTTCTATCTAGTGGTACTAGTTCAGGAATAACAATTACAAACGCAACAAGTGCAAATACGAACTATACTGGTGAATCAAACAATGATTGGCTTGGAAGTGCTGTTGCTCTTGTGGATTTAAACAATGATGGATTTGCTGAATTTATTTCATCTGCTACAAGATATTCAAATAGTGGAGAGACGGGTAGAGTGTATATACAACCTGGAGCAGCTACAGCTCCTACTAGTGGAAATGTTGATGTGCAAGTATCTCGAAGATTAACCGGCAGTGCAACAATAGGTAGATTTGGTGCTGCAATTGGTTTTAATGATATAAACGGAGATGGTTATATGGATTTTTTAACTTCAGCAAACGTTATTGCTCCAAGTGGAGGAGTTGTAAATGATGGAATGGCATATATTTTTTTAAACAACAAAACAAATTCTTATTTTACTGGGAACTTTGCAACAGATGCTAATACAAGAATTACAGGGCAACTACTTGCAGGAAAAAGATTTGGCTATAATATTGGATATTAAAATTAAATGGAATCGAATTGGATAATGATTTTTTTAATTTATTTTTAATCCAATTAATTCAAAAATAATTTTCAGCTCCGATCTTATCATAGCTTTGTTGATTTTTGAATGTTTAAATCTAGAATGCCAACCTAAATAGTAATGATAATAAACTTTTGCTTTTGCAATCGAATCTTCTTTATTAAATCCATATCTTTTCAGTAAATTGGCAACAAAAGTTATTCTACGATCGTCCATTTTTACTACTAGTTTTTTTGCATAAGTATGATTTTTGGCAAAATCTCTTAAATAAAAATCAAAATCTTTTCCTTCAATAGATTCTAAAATATGGATTGTTAAAGTTTTTAATTGATCCAATGGATTATTTTTTTTGGAAGCTTCTACAATAAATTCCTCAGTGCCAATTTTTAAAGAATAATCTAGAACTGCACGAATGTATTTTTCTCGATTTTTAAAATAATAATAATAACTGCCTTTTGTTACTTTTAAATCATCTGCAATTCGTTCTACTGCTAGGTTTTTTTCTCCCCCATCAGCAAAACGAATTAAACCTGCATACAACCAGTCTTCAATTAAAACAGGTTTAGATTTATTTTTAATTTTCTTCAGAAGTCTTTCCTTTTTTCCATAAAATAAAAATCGGAATTAATAAAAGCCAAAATCCAGAGGCAGGCATTAACAGAACACCAAAAATGAAAAGAATGAATAAATTCCAAATCAAATGTTTTGGATAAAAACCAATTTTTTTTTGAATCCATTCAATTAAATATCCATAAGAAATGACTGGAACTCCAAAAAGAAAAAACCAAGCTACAGCTCCTCTCAATGGATCTTCCCCAATCGAATTAAAAAAACCTAATCGAAAAATTTCTATCCAAACTTCCGAAAAAAATATAAATCCAAAAACGATATGGATAATACCAATACAAATCACAAGAAAACCTATTTTCATAAAACTAATTTATACGTTTGCGTATAAATTTCAAATACAAAATCTTATTTTTATATAAATAAAGTATAAAAAATCTAATATTTTTTAAAAATTAATTCAAAAACAGGTATTATAAATTAATTTTAAAAGCTTGTTATTTTTTTAAGTGAAATTTTTGAGATTTAAAAATCTAAAATAGAAATTTTATTTTTGAATAAAAACTTCCCGACTCAAGGAATCGGAAAGTTTATAGAAGATTAAAGACTATTCTTCGTCTTTTTCCTTACCTTTTTTCTTTTTTGTTTTTTTTTCTTTTTTGTCTTTTTTAGGTTTGTCTTCTTTATCTTTTTTTAACTTTTTATCAGACTTGTCTTCGTCTTTATCGTCTTTTTTCTTTTTAGACTTTTTGTCTTTTTTGTCAGACTTATCTTCATCTGACTTTTCGTCTTTCTCGTCTTTTTTCTTCTTAGACTTTTTGTCTTTTTTGTCAGACTTATCTTCATCGGACTTATCGTCTTTGTCATCTTTTTTATCAGACTTTTTATCAGCTTTTTCGTCTTTATCCTCTGATTTGTCTTCTTTATCTTTTTTTGACTTTTTGTCTTTTTTATCAGATTTATCGTCTTTGTCGTCGTCACCTTTCCCAGGTTTTGAACGGCAATAATCATCAACTTTTACACCATCTTTTCTAGTGAAACCATTTACAAATACACAATCAGAATTTGCTTTACATTGTGATTCAGATAAACCTTTACATTCAGAATCCGCAAAAACTGAAAAATTTATGCCAACTAGGGCAATTAAAAAAATAAATAAAATTGAGAGTTTTCTCATATTATCTCCTTAGAGGCTCATAATGGAGTTTTATTACAATATGTCAAGTAAAAGAGTTTGTCAATAAATTTCAGTTTAATAAATTAATTAATCTTATTTAATTCTTAAGGCAATTAAGATATTAAATAAAAAATTCTAGATATTTATTGTTTAATTAGGTTGAGTTTTTGTATATTTTTGCCAAAGCAAAAATATACAAAAAACAGGCTCTTAGCTACTATCAAAAAATTTCATGCGAAATTTTTTGATATCGCTTCGATCCTTCTCACATCTATTGAGAAACTTTTCCGTATTCTGAAGCCCACTTAAATCTGAATAGTTATGCAAAATGGGATTTATGAATTTAAACTTTTTTTAAAAAAATGGAATTTATTTTAATGAAAAATTCATTTTGTAAACTATAAATTTGTAGAGGAATAAAAACTTTTTTGCCTCGA
>JAAFIR010000013.1 GCA_013297885.1 Leptospirales bacterium
TTCTTATTGCAGACAATGTTGGAAACTTATCCAAAGAAGAAAGTGTAACTTATTTTATTGATAAAAGTGCACCAGAGTTAGAGATTTCAACAAATAATGAACTTTCAGAAGAGAATGAAAGACTGTATTGTGAGAAAGGGTCTAAGATTTTTTTGAATGGAAAAGATTCAGGTATTGGATTAAGAAAAATCATGTATCGAAAAAATGGAAAAGATTGGAAAGAATACAAAAACAAAGGCTTTAGAGTAAAAAAAGATTTGTTTTTAGAAATTCAAACTCAAGATGAACTTGGAAATTCAAACCTTGAAAATTTTTCTTGTACTGTAAAATGAAATATTTTATTTTTTTATTTTTTATAATCAAAATTTTTTCAAATGAATTTATTGTTTCACCTGTGTTTCCAATTTTAATTGGTGAAAATAATATTTATGCTACTTTAGAAGGTGTTTTCAGTTTTTATCCTTCAAGAGAAAAAGAAAAAATTTTTAACCTTAGGAAAAATGAAACTTTAAAACCAAATTTATCTTCTTATGTGAGTTTAAAAATAGATAATGAAGTTATAAAGTTAAATCAATTTAAGTCAGCTCTTAGTGAATGGGACGAAGAAAGTAAAAAAGTAAAAATTAGTTATTTTCATGAAGAGAAAGAAATTTTAGTTTTATTTGAGTTAAATTCAATTCCAGAAAGAAAAAATTTTTTTAAAGTTTCTTATGAAATAAAAAATTTATCAAAAAAAAATCACCAAATTGGTTTGAGAATTTTTCAAGATGTTTCAACTTATACTTCAGAAGAAGGTAAACTTGTTGTATATTCTAATTTTGATAGTGATAATCATAATGGTGAAGTAAAATTTACTCCATTTCAAAGCCCTTATTGGGAAACAGAATTTGATAAATATAGGCATTGGAAATTGAGAAATCACATTTTGGGGGAAGGAATTACATTACCTGATAAAGTTGCATTTACTAGTTTCGAAAAAAGTTATTTTTCAGAATGGGATTATTTTACAAAAAAATCAAATAATATTACAAATGATTCTGCAGTTATTTTATGGTGGGAACCAAAATTAGTTTTAGCTGAACAATCAATATTTATTCTTCAAGAATTTGAAATTTCGAGTTATTATGATGGATTTAAATTTGATTTGGTAAATCCAAATTCTGGTTTTGGAAGATTAAAATTAAGTTACAAAAATCCCTTTAAAGATAGAATTTCTGTAGATTATAAGTTTGAAAGTTTTCCAGAAAATTCTTATATTATTGAAAATTATAAAACTAACTTTTCCTTATCTGAAGGTGAACATTTTGATAAATCTATTCCAATGACTATATTAGGTAAACGTAATATATTATTTATTATAAAAGAAACTAGAAATGGAGTTGAAAGAAAATATTCTATCCCAATAAATTTATCAAATTCAAATAGAGTTCAAACTTTACCTTTTCAATTTGGTTCAACTTATAGAGTTAAATATAGCACTGACAAATCTGATTTAAAATTAAAAGCAGTTTTAAAGAGCAAAAATGATAATCGTACTTTAGGTGAAGTAGATTTGTTACAAACAAAAAATAGTAAAAACGAATTTTTATATACTGCTGAAATTGATTTGAAAAGTTTTTATGGTGAAGTTATAGAAGAAATTTATATTAAATAAATTGGAATAAATTATTTTGATAAATGATTACCTTACTGAATTAAAAAAAAATCAAACAGATTTTAAAATCTATATTGATAATCTTCATTGTCCTTATATTTTATTAAATGAAGAATATACTATGCCTTCTCTCTCAAATCATATTATGACTTTAGAAGAGAACATAAATTTAGTAAAATTATTCACAACATATCTTCCAAAAACTCTTAGTGGAATGAATTTTCTTACTAAAACAATTTCAAAAAAAGAAACCAGCCGATTAAATTTTGTAAAAGAATTTTCTAGTAGTGGAAATAAATTTATTCTTTTATTTACAATTGAAATAAAATACTTGGGAGGATCTTTAAGTTCTAAAATTTTTAAACCTTCAACTCAAACTCATTTTCCTTCATATTTAACTGATAGAATTTTTTTTCATTCAAGAATTATCCCTGTATCTGAAGTAATTAAAAATAATAACTATATAATAGATTTCACACCAGTTAAAAACGATAATATATTTTTTAATTACCAAATTGAATTTACAAATAGAGAAAAACCAGAGTTTATTTCTGAAATGTTTGATGAATTAGATTTTAGAAATATATTAAAACCGATTTATGAAAATTTAAAAATCTCTGAATTCTGGACATTAGGAAAAATTTATGAACCAATTGGTATTGAGTTTTTAAGTCCCATTTTAAAGCTAATTTCTATTTATCCAGATCAGGAAATTGAAGAATTTAAAAAATTTTCAGAATTACTTTCAAATAATTTTCAACTAAAAAAAATTCCACCAGAATCGATTTACTTTTTTTATGATTGGTTAAAAAAATTCTCCTTTGAAAAATCCATTTCTCCTTCTGGAAATTTTCGTTGGGAGATCAAAATATTATAAATTAATTGTTTTATCTATTAAATTAAAATCTTGAAGTGATGTTGAATTATAAACTAATAAAATATAAAGCGAAGAAACAAAAATAATAATTGCTAAAATTGAAAAGAAAATTACCAAAGTATTTCTTAAAAATCTGAATTGTAAAAAAGATAAACTCACTAAAATATTACCTGTTATTGAAATTTTAGATTCTTTTCCAATTTTATAATAATTTCGAATATAAAATAAACAAATTAAAATTAACATTCCTAAAAGCAAATAACCAAACTGCACTTGGTAATGTTTTTGAAGTGAAAATAAAGGAACATAAATTAAATTTCCAATTAAAACACCAGAAAAAATAATAATTAAAAAATGTTTTAAAATTTGTAATTGAGAAGCGATAGCTTTAAAAAATCCATTTTGTTTTTTTTGAGAAGAAAATTCAACACTTTGAACTTGAACTTTAGTATTGTTTTCTTCATCATTCATTCCAGCAATATATAAAGATTGGTAATTTAAATCCATGTCTTGTTTCAATTTTAAACTTTTTCTAAATGCTAGAATACTTAAGATCAAAAAAGGTAAATTTAGAAGCAATAATAAACTTAAAAACGGAAAACTAGCTTTCGCTGCTGAAATCGACTCTTCAGGTAAAGCTAAAGTATTACCAAATAAAAGCATTATATTCATAAATGCAGTTGGTAAAAAAATCAATGGGTAACGTATAAAAAATAAAATTGAAAAAAAAGAAAAAAATCTACTTAGTATTATTGAATACCAAGTTTCAAATTGAATTGAAACAAAAGTGGTAAAACAAAAAAATAAAAGAAAAAATACTAAAAAAATTCCAATTTTAATTTTAGATAATCTAGATTCAAGAATTTCTACAGTTTTTTTCGATTTGGATTCTTCTGGAATATCTAAATCATTAATTTCATTCAAATTTAATTTTAAAATAGATAATTCAGAAAAAAGACCTGATTTAAGTTTTAGTTCATATTTTAGGCTTGATTTATCTTTAAGTTCTATGTCTTCAAAATCAATTTCATAATTTAAATCAACGAACAAAATTGAAATTAAATAAAAGAAAATAATAAATAGTATAGGGTAAAAAAATTTTTTCATAAAAGAACTGAAACTAATATCCATGCAATCACAATAAATGAAATTGCTCCTCCCACTAATATTGCTGTCATGTTTAAATTTAATCCAGTAAATGGAGATTTTTGTTTTGAGTTGTCGTAAATTTCAAATTCTTCAATTGATTTTGAATTTGAAGAGAGACTTTCATTTGTAGCAATTTTCACTCTAACAGCTATTTCTGTTTCAACATACTTAGCAAAAACACCATCTATGATTTTTACAATATAAAAAATTTCACCTTGATTTCTTTTTATTTCTGCAATTGTTGCTGGAGCATGTCGAATAATTCCTGCATCGTCTTTTAAAGAAAGTAAATTAATAACATTATTTGAAACTTCATTTTCTGGAGAAATTTTAATCATTACCTTATCATTAACTTTTAGTTCATCAGCTCTGGTCCCATTTACTGGAGAAAGAACAAAACTAAAATTTGTGACAATTGCACCAGCTGGAATTACTGATGCAGAATCATTTACTTGAGAAACCTCATTTGTTGCATCTTGAAATTTTGAGTCATGAATTTTGTCCATATCATCTTTTGAGATTGGATAAAATTTTGAATTGATATAAACATCATTTTTCCCAAGAATTTTAACTAATTGCTGTTTTAAAAGTTCGTTTAATTTATCTCCATTTTCTGTTTGGATATAATAAATAAATTCCATCAAAAAACTTTCATTAGTGATTGAATTTTTAAATGTATTTGTAAAAGATAAAGTTGCATTTTGAACATAGTTTCCTTCAATCATAAACTTTTGAATTTTGGAAACTACATCTTTATAAGTAAAATCAGTTTGTATATTAATTAACTCTGGAGAGTAGGAAACTAGTGCTTCGAACTTTTCGACAGTATTTTTTTGTTGGTTTGCTACTGCACAAAAAAGCACATGGGTTCTTTGTATGCTATCTTTAGCAACAAATTTCAAAAAAAATAATTCTGACATATACACTGATCAAATTAGATTTATCGTTTTTCCTTGCAAGTACAATTTCTAATTAAAGGTTTTAATTATGTATTGTAGATTTTGTGTGGAATTTTTCCTTATAAGAACAAAATTTTTTTCTATCAATTTTCTTTAAAAACTCAACACTTTAACAATTTATTACCTAAAATTATTACTTTAAATTTTATCAGCTTAAAAGTTTATAGGTGTATAATGTTTAGTTTTTTTAATCAATTAAAAATTTCATATCGTATTTATCTTTTTTTCTCAGTTAGTCTTATCTCTATTCTGATTATTATATTTTCAAACGTCTTTAGATTGAACAAACTTGGAAAAAATCTCGAGATAGATTTAATTAATAGCCAGAAAAAAGCTGATTACATTTTAGAAATAAATGTAATTGCTTTAAATAAAGTAAGAAAACTTTTAGAAATCATTTCAAGTAATGATATTGAATTCAAAAAAAAAGGTTTAGAGTATATTGACTCTGAAACTAAAAAAGTAACTGAAACTTTTAAAAATTTAGAAAAAATTTCTCAGGTTGGAAAAGAAAAAGATTTAGTAATAAGTGCTAACGAAAAAAGAAAATTATTCGTAGCCTCTAAAGAAAAAGTTTTAGCTCTTAGTTTGATTTATGGAAAAGAAAAAGAAATTATTGAAATCTTATCTTCAGAAACACTTCCTCGATTAAAAACATATTTAGAATTGGTAAATTCTATAAGTATCATTATTAATGAAAATACTTTGACTATTACAAAAAAAATGCAAAATGATACATCAGAAAATACTAATTTTCAAATTCTATTTTTAGTTATTTTTATTCTAGTTAAACTAATTATGCTTATTTGGATTATTCGTTCAATACAAAATCCTTTAGATAAAACAATTGATATAATTTCAAAAATTGCTAATGGAGACTTCACTTCAAAAATAGAATTTGATAGAAAAAGTCGTGATGAGTTTAGCAGAATGTTATTTGATTTAGAAAAAATGAAGCTGAGTTTAACAGTTGCAATTCAAAAAGTAAAGGAAGTAACTTCATCAGTAATTGAAACAAACGGAAACTTAGTTCAAATTTCTGCTAATTTAAATTCATCAGCAATTCAACTAGCTTCTAGCTCAGAAGAAACTTCAGCAGCTACTGAAGAAGTTGCAGCTACAAATGAAAATGTATCAAACAAAATTTCAAAACAAACATCTGAAATTAATCAAATTAATTCCAATTTAATGAACTTAAATCATTCAATTAATGAAATCAAAAATCTTTCAGAAATTCTTTCCAAAAATTCAACAGACTCTTTATCTAAAGTTCAGAATTCAGAAAAAACAATTGAAGGAACTATTCTTTCTATGGATAAAATTAAATCTAGTTCTACAAAGATTAACGAGTTTGTAACTTTGATTTCTGAAATTTCTTCCCAAACAAATTTACTTGCTTTAAATGCTTCAATTGAAGCTGCTCGAGCTGGTGAATCAGGAAAAGGATTTGCTATTGTTGCAGATAGTATAAATAAGCTAGCTGATAGTACTTCAAGTTCTGTAAAACAAATTCAGATTTTAATTGGTGAGTCAGTTAGTTCAGTTAACGAAGGTTATGAAAAAGTAACAGATCTTTCAAAAAATTTAAAACAAATTACAAACGTTGTAAATAAAATTAATAGTTCAATTCTTGAAATTTCAAGTACAATTCAAGAACAATCTAAAAACTCTAATGAAATTACTTTAAACTCAAAAAAAATATCTGAATTTTCTAATGAAATTTCAATCGCTTCAAATGAACAAAAATTGGGTATGAAAGAAATTAATCATTCAGTTATTTTTGTTTCTGACAATGCTCAAACTGTTTCTAGTGAAGCAATTATTATAAAAGAACTTTCTGATGAATTTAATTTACAAGCAATGAAATTAAAAGAATCAATTGCAATTTTTAAATTTGAATAAAATTTATCCAATACTAGGGAAAGGGATTGAAGCATTTCTGAATTGCCTCTGACTTTTGTCAGAGGATTCAGAAGTAGCGGAAAGCCCGGTTTTTGCAAGCCCTGGTAAGGAAGGGCGTTAGCAAAAATTCCCCAAACAATTGATAATACTCTAACTCCTTGACAAATTGGATTTTTCAGAAAATTTGAAATTAGAGGTGAGTTATGACAGACTACGAAGTTATTATTGGACTTGAAGTTCATGCACAATTAAACACAAATACAAAAGTTTTTTCTGTTAGTCCAACAGTTTTTGGAAGCTCACCAAATACACAAGTTTCAACTGTGTGCTACGGTCTACCTGGCGCATTACCAGTGTTAAACGGCGAGGCACTTGATAAAGCAATTATGGCTGGACTTGCACTTGGTTGTTCCATTACACTTTTTACAAAATTTGATCGCAAAAATTATTTTTATCCTGATTTACCAAAAGGTTATCAAATTTCTCAATTTGATAAACCAATTTGCCAAGGTGGATTTATTAAATACCAAATGAAAGGTGAGGCTGAACCTAAAATTATAAATCTTGAAAGAATTCATTTGGAAGAGGATGCAGGAAAATTAATTCACTCGGCTGATTCAAGTATTCCAAATTCTTATGTTGACTTAAATCGTGCAGGAACTCCTCTTATTGAAATTGTTTCAAAACCTGAACTTAGAAGTTCTGATGAGGCTTATATGTATTTAACCACTCTCAAAACAATTTTAAGATACATTCAAGTTTCAGATTGTAATATGGAAGAAGGTTCACTTCGTTGTGATGCAAACGTTTCTATTCGTCCTCGCGGCACAACTGAACTCAGAACAAGAGTGGAAATTAAAAACTTAAATTCGTTTAAAGCAGTTAAGACTGCAATCGATTATGAAGTGGAATGGCAAAAAGATCAATATGCTAGAGGATTAAAATTTCACCAACAAACAAAACTTTGGGATGCAACAAAGCAACAAACACTTCCGATGCGTTCTAAAGAAATGGCACATGATTATCGTTTTTTTCCAGATCCAGATCTTCCAGTAATTGTTTTGAAACAAGAATATGTGGATCAAATCAAAACTAAATTGCCCGAACTTCCTGCTGCAAAAAAAATTAGATTTATCGAATCACTTGGGCTTCCAGAATATGATGCTGGTGTGCTAACTGCTGAAAGAGAAATTGCAGAGTATTATGAACAAGCTCTAAAAATTTCTGGTGATGCAAAAAAAACTTCCAACTGGGTAAAAGATGAAGTGCTTGGAATTGTGAACAAAGAAAATATTTCTATAAATGAATTTCAAATTGAAGCTACTCGAATTGGTGGTTTAGTTAAATTAATTTCTGAAGGAAAAATTTCTGGTAAAATTGGAAAAGATGTTTTTGAAAAAATGCTGACCAACAAAAAATCTCCAGAAGATATTGTGAGTGAAGAAGGTCTTCTAGTCGTTACAGACAATAAAGAAATTGAAAAAATTGTTGATGAAGTTTTAGAAAAAAATCAAGCTGCTGTAGAAGATTATCGAAAAGGAAAAGACAGAGCTCTTGGTTCTCTTGTGGGTCAAGTGATGAAAGAAAGTAAAGGCAAAGCTGATCCCCCAACTGTGAACAAACTTTTGCTAGAAAAGCTGGGTCCACTTCCTCCGAAGAATTAGTTGGGCGTTTCTTTTCATTTACACCTGTTGAGCAGTAGTATCATCAGGCGATAGTAAATGAAAAGTCGGGCTTGAAAAGGGTTTCGTCCTCACAAGTTCGGACTTGCGAAGCTCTTCGAGCTGCAACCTTTTCAATCCCTAACGCTAGTATTGAGAAACTTTTTGCAAAGGATTAAATTTTAAAATTCTTTATGTTGGTAAGGATTTATGTAAATTAAAATTTAAAAAATTTTTAGTATAGTAGTGTTGTGAGATTTTTTTGAGTTGAGAAATTTGTTTGTGAAGTGGGCTTTTTAGTCTAGGAAAATCTATCCGAACTCGAAAATCCTTTCGTATTGGGGAATTTTATTGTCTTGAAAAAATCCCCCGTATTGAAAAACCTGCACCATCCCCGTTGCAACGGGTAAGTCTAATTTTGTGGTAGAATTTACAACTTCAGCAAAGTCCATCAAGTCAAGGCGGAGCAGCAACACGAAAAGTTTGTTGATCGAAAAATTAAATGCTGCTCGATACAACTTCATCACAAACCAATCTTTTTTCCATGGCTCAAAATCTTTCCGAATTAAATTTTGTCCTTTTTCTTGATACTCAGTTTTAAGACGATAAGAATAAGGAACAATTCCACTCTTCAAATAAATTTCATACTTCTTCAGTAAATGAGCAAAATAAATTTTCAAACTTCCAAAATTTTCTATTTTCAAATGAAGTTCTTTCCAATAGTCTTCAGGAATCAAAAGTGTACACGAAGTTTCCACAACTTCATCCATTTCTCTAAGTTCTGCAGATTGCTTTTTAGTAAAAATATATTTTGTTTTCATATATTTTAAACTGATTTTGCTTTGTAAAAGTTTGCACAGAAGCGAACTTAATAAAAAATTTTTATTTTTCAAATTTTTATCTTTCATCACCCTTCAGTCTGTGTTCTGCAAAGCAATAACTCGGTCTGTCTTCTGAATTTTTGCAGGAAAACGAACTTCTGGGAAAAAAATAATTAAACTTTGAAAATTCAATTTTATTTAAAACAAGTTTTACATAAATCTTGACTAAATTTTAAGATATTAAAAAAAAAATTGCAAAAAAAAATTATTGACAAACCTAAAATGAGTATGCCTTATTAAAATTGTAATTTACTTTTTTTTAAAATCTAGGATTAAATTATGTTAAAAAAAACCTGCATTATTACTTTCATTTCAATTATGTTGTCCTCAAATTGTTAACAATTAACCACCAAGCCCGATGATTCCAAATCACTTTTTCCAGCAGCCCTGCTTTTTTGCACTGGGGAAAAATGTTATTAAACAAATTTATTTTGAAATTCCAATTATCATGCCAAGTTCTACACCAAGCTCAAACTATTTAGTCGCAAAAGTTTTACCACCTAAAAAGAAAAACCAATTCAGGAGTTATATGATTTTGAAGATTATTAATTTTTTGTCAATAATTTGCCTAATTAGTTGTCAAACTCAATTTATTAATAAAAACTTTGTTAGTTATAAATTATTTGATGAAGTTGAAAAGCACAAAAAAGAAAATAAAAATAAGAATTTCTCAAAAGCTGTTGGGTTAGGATTCAATAGCTTTTTTTTCGATTCATCATCTCTAGGAGAAATTGAAAATCTAAAAAAACTCAGAAACTGCAAGATTTAAAAAGATTTTTACAAAAACTAAAAAGATTTAATAATAAATATTTTGATTACAAAAAAAGATTTCGACTTCTCTGATTTATGTGACATGAAAGGACTCTCAAATTCATTTTCAAAATTTTATTTAACTCCATTGATTAAATCTAAAATATTAAAATCTGAAACCATAAATTTTGCTAAACCTATCTCAGAAAAAAATTTATTAAAATTTCTAGAAATACTATTCAATAAAGAAAGGGGAAATTTAATTCTTCAAGAACTAAATCAATTACTGGAAGTTAAAAATAATCAATTTTATTTGGCTTTAGATGATACAAATTTTATTGTTATTGCGAATTTAAAACCCACTGAAAATAATTTAACAATTAAAGGTAGAATAATTTCGTATTTAACATTTATTCCTTATTTTATAAGTCTTGGCTTTATCCCGAAATTTGAAGAAAAAAAAATAAATCCAAGTTTTTATATTTTTAATAGAGACTTAGAATTATTGAAAGAATTTCATTTTGAAAATAAATACTGGACTAGAAGAGTAAATCATTATTACTTTTCAAGTGGAAAGAAAAGTGAGGAATTAATCCCAGATTTTAGATTAGTAAAAAAACCAATTTTAGAATTCAAAGAAGAGTTAAAAAAATTCTGTAAAGAAAATGACTGTGGTGAAATAGAAGATAATCAGGAATAACCCAAATGACTACTCTTGCTTCTCAATACTACTGTTACACGATAGCATTTTAGTATTTCCTATTGTATAGATTTGTTCAATTTGTTTCAACGAAGGGGTTAACCCCTTCGTTGATGGAAGCAGAAAGTGAGCACTGTAAAGTTGCTGATGAGCAAGAAGAGTGAACCACCCCTTAAAAAACGGACATGAAATTAAGCTACTTTTTTATAATATATCTTTCCAAATTCAACAGGATTTGTAAAGTCTAAATATGAATGTAGTCTTTTCATGTTGTAAAAATATTTCTATGTATTCAAACAAATCACTTCTTACTTCTTCAATAGTTAAGTAGTTTCGATGATAAATCCTTTCTACTTTAATTTTTTTGAAAAAACTTTCAGCTGGTGCATTATCCAAACAGTTTCCTTTTCTACTCATACTTTGAATCATATTATGTTTTATTATCTTACAAAACTTGCAATTTTAATTCCTCTTTTATTTTAATTTAATAAATTCAAGCTTTTTTTAATTTTTCAGGGATGACTATGTATTTTATTTACCTTTAATCTCATGAAGCAAAAAAACAATTAAAAATTATGGATCCAGATAAGAACAAATCTAAAAAAGGTAAAAATTAGAATTTTAAAAAATGAATACCTAGAAATCATTAAGATTTTGTTAAAGAATCACAAAATGGCTTTGTAAGTTAAATTCTTTGAAGCGAAGGAATTTGCTCTATAAAAATAAGAATAATACATATAGTAATACAATATTTTAAAAAAATATCTAAAAAAAAGTTGACTTATTGGATTTCACTAGTAATTAAATAATTTACTTCTTATAAGGGATATCTATGTCAAAAAATCAAAGAGTAGTTGTTACAGGAATTGGAGTAATTTTACCAAATGCTTTTTCAGTTGATAAATTCTGGTCTCATTTAGTTAATGGTGAGTCGCAAATTGATTATCTAAAAAGATTTCCCACAGAAGACTTTCCAATAAAAGCAAGTGCTGAAATAAATAATTTTAACTTCAAAGATTTTTTACCTGGTTTAGATCCAAAACTTTCTAAAAATTATAATACAGAAACTTTAGCATTAATGTCTGCAATGGAGCTTGCACGTAAAGATGCTGGGCTTGAAAAAAATACTGTTGAACCAAGTAAAGTTGGTTTTATTGACTCTTCTTCTCGCTCTGCTTTATCTTGGTGGGAACATGCTTGGAAAAAATACCATGAAGAAAAAGATGCAAGTCCATTTGATAGATATGCAGTTCTTACTTCCATGTCTTCCAATCCAACAAACCTCACTGCCATTAATAATAATATCCAAGGATTTGTTACAACAGTTTCTGCTGCTTGTGTTGGTGGGCATCATGCAGTTAGTTTATGTTACCAAGCTATTAGAAAAGGTAGAGCTGAAATTATGTATGCTGGAGGACATGAATTTCCATTGGTCAAACCTTTGATGATGATGTATTCTGATCCACAAAGTAGAGTGATGTCTATTGAAAAGGACAATCCAAAAAAAGCAATGAAGCCATATGATAAAAATAGAGATGGTTTTATTTTGGGGGAAGGTGCAATTGTTCTTTGTATGGAAAGTTATGAACATGCAGTAAAACGTGGAGCAAGAATTTATTCAGAAATTTTGGGAACACTTTCTTATAACGAAGCAGACCATGCAATGAGAATGGATTTAACGGGAAAAAAAGCAGCAAATGGTTTAAATCAACTTTTAAAAATTAGCAAAAAAAATATTAATGAAATAGATTATATTTGTGGTCATGGAACTGCAACGCGTAACAACGATTATGCGGAAACTAAAGCTATGGAAGTTTTTTATGATACCATTCCAAAACGCAAATGGGCTCCAGTTGGTTCCATCAAACCAATCTTTGGACATACTTTTGGTGCAGCAGGAATCATCAACATTGCTGCAACTTCTTTGATGATAAAAAATCAAATAATTTGTCCAACGATTAATTTAGAAAATGTAGATCCTGATTGTGACCACGACCATGTTGCAGAAGGTTCCCGAAAAACAGAAATTGATTTTGCAATTTCACTTGCATTTGCTATAGGAAGTCAATCTTCATTTGTATCTTTAGGAAAAGTAGATTGAAACCAATCATTTTTAATGATGGAGATTCAATGATTGAAAGATTTCTCAAAAGAGAAATGTACATTCATATCTCAGCTTCAATGTCTAGACCAAATGCACTTATCTATTCTATCGCAAGAGTTTTTCATGAAGAAAATCCAGAGTTCACAATCAGCATGTCAGGGATGCATTCATCTGCACATGCACTTACAATTTCTAAAGTCATAAAAAAGTTAATTACTGGTTTTGCTGGAGACAATTATCCCCGTCCAGTCCCTAATCGAATGTACCAAAATATTCTGAACAATGATCCTTATGAAGTAGAGTTATGGTCGCTATTATCTTTTGTTCAAAGGTTAATGGCTGGTGCTTTAAAACTTCCTGGTTTTTTTACAAATTCTTTAATCGGTTCAGACATGGCAAATGATAAACTGGGCAAAACTCTTTTTGAAATTGATGATCCATTAAATCCCGGAAAAAAATTAGCAATGGTAACAGCTTTAAATCCTGACATCAGCATTGTCCATGGAGTTTGTGCAGACAAACAAGGCAATATCATGTTAGCTTCACCAACTGGTGAAGGAATTTGGGGAGCATTAGCTGCAAAAAAAGGAATCATTGCTTCAGTTGAAAGAATTGTTCCAAATGGTGCAATTCCTCCTGAGCTAATACATATTCCAGGTGCTAGAGTTCTTGGCATTTGTGAAATTCCTTTTGGTGCACATCCTCAATCACTTAGAGTTCAAAAAACTATTTTATCTCAAGTGCGTGGTTTAAAAGATTTAAAAACTTATAGAGATGATTATGAATTTATTATGGAAGCCAATTCAGTTGGTGAATCTCAACTTCAAGCAGAAGTTTGGTTTTTATTCTGGGTAAATTTAAATGGCGGTTATGAATCTTATATTGAACTTTTAGGTGAAGACAGATTAGAAATGTTATCCGAAGAACCTGATTTTACCCAAATCGCAAACAAACGGTCAGCAATTTTAGAACAAGACCCAGTTGATTGCAACGACACAGAACAATTGATTATTCTCACTGCTCGCAGAATTGTAGATCTAGTCAAAAAAAATAAATACAAAACAATTCTTGCTGGAATTGGTGCTGCTCATATGGCTGCTTGGACTGCTGCATTTTTTTTAGAAGAAGAAGACATATACATCAAAGTAGTTTCTGAGCTTGGATTTTATGGAGTCACTCCTTATATTGGAGATGTGTTTTTATTTTCTCAACTTCATGCAAACACTACGGAACAACTTTCAGATGTAACTCAAATTTTGGGAACACTTGTACCAAGAGAATGTCTCGGAGTGCTAGGCTCTGCCGAAGTGGATGAGTCTGCAAACTTAAATTCAACAATGCTTGGAAATAAAAAATTTATAGTTGGTTCTGGTGGGGCAAATGATATTGCTTCAACTGCAGATTGTATAGTTGTGGCAAAAGCATTAAAAAGTCGTTTTGTAAAAAATGTACAGTTCATTACTTCGCCCGGAAAAAATGTAAAAGAAATTGTTTGTCAATTTGGAACATTTGCTCGTGACAAAGAATCAAATAAATTTATTTTTTCAAGATGGAGACCACCTGTTTCAGATCCAGATATAAATTCCAAACAAGCAATTGAAAATTACACTTCATGGAAAGCTCCTGATATGGAACCAAAACTGGAAAAACCAATTACACCAGAAGAACTAGGTGTGTTAAGAAAATTAGATCCGCAAAAAATATTTATAAGTGGTAGGTAGATGATGTTAAAGACAACAGGACATGTGATTACAGGATATGGATACTATTATCCAGAAAAAGTTTTACAAGATGAAGAAATTCGTGCTAGATTAAAATATCCAGAAATGCACCCCGCTGAAAAAGCTGTGATTGGAGATATTGGAGTTACTGAAAGATTTAGAGCAAATGAAAGAGAGACATCAGTTTATATGGCTGCTGAAGCAACAAAGATGGCTTTAAAAGATGCAAATGTAAAAGCAGAAGAAATTGATTTGTATTTATTTTGCAACTGGACTGAAAGATATTTTTTACCAGACTTAGCTCCTCAAGCTTCTAAACTTGCAGGCACTTCTAACGCACTTGCATTTGATTTGGGAACAGCTTGTTCTGGTTTTGTGCTTGGAGTTCAAACTGCATCTTGTTATTTTGCAACAGGCAAATGGAAAAAAGCAGTTGTTGTGGGCTCTGAAAGATTTTCTATTCGCACAAAAATGGGTGGCTATGGAGAATTCACAGCTGGAGATGCAGCTGCTGCAGTAATTATCGAAAACACAGGGGACACCACTCGTGGGATCATAGATTATTTTTTAAAAGATGAAGCTGACCTAAAAGACATCATAACTTGTGATGCACCAAAAGGAATTATCAAAAGTTATCCAGACCTCATTCCAAATGCAGCAGGTCTCACCCTCAAAGCAATTGATCTAATGATGGAGCGGAATAATATTAAAAACGAAGACATTCATTGGGTTGTGCCTCACCCAGGAACGGTTCTTGTTGTGGATAAAGTTTTAAATGAAACTAAGCTTCCAAAAGAAAAATTTTTGATGAACTATCCAAAAATGGGAAATGCTTCTGCAGCTTCCATTCCAACCGTACTTGCTGATTTTTGGTTTAATGGAACGATCAAAAAAAACCAATTGATTCTTGCCCCTGCTGTTGGTGGTGGTTTTTATTGGGGAGCATTTTTGTACATTACTTAATTCTTGGGCGAATTTTTTTGTAGTAAAGTCGCATGAAGAAACGCATTTACTACAAAAAAACCACGCTCGCCTCTTTGGTCAAAAAATTTCCCCCTCCTTCTTTGAAGCACATAGCTAAGTTATAAAATTTTTTGACCTCGAGTTGATCGTTTTCGTCTGAATTGTATAATTTTTCATTAGAATTAAATTTTTCGTAAAAAAATTCAATTTTTATTTTCAAATTAGTCGATACATTTTAATTTAAAATTCCGAAAATTAAATTATGTCAGGAATTAAACCAAATGTTAAGAATAAATATATGTCTGCAAAAACTCAGGCACTAAGTCCATATTTATTTTTGGCATTTGCAATATTTAGTTTCTTTTCTATTTTATCTTTTCAAGATGCTAGTCCAGATTTATATAGAAATTTATTTGGTCGTCTTGGACATATTTATGCTTATGTAAGTTATTATTTTTTTGGTCGAGCTTCTTATATCATACCAATTCTTTGTTTAATATTTGGAGTGATTTCATTTAAGAAAAAAGATCCTAGCTTAAAAAATTTATTTATTTCACTTCCAGCTTTTTTAATTTCATCTTCTGTATTTTGTTCTATTTTTGAAACTGAAATCGTTTCTTTAAAAAGTGGAGGTGGTTGGGTTGGTTATAAATTTGCAGAAGGATTTGAATTTATTTTTGGTGCCCCAGGAAGATTTATGATCGCTCTTGGTGTGATGATTTATGGATTATTATTAGTTCTAAAAGAAACTCCAAATGAAATCAATAAAGAATTAATTCAAAAAAAATGGAAAGAATTTTTAGTAAAATATCCCATTCGCGAAAAAGTTGATTCCTATATACAAAATTTAAAATCAAATAGAGAAGAACCTATCGAAGTTGTGGAAGAAAAAATTCCTGATTTTGAAGAAGAAAGAAGAAAAACTGCCTTTGAAGAAACTTATTCTACTGTTGATAAAATAGATGAATCAGAATATATCACTAAAACTCATGTTCCAACTTTTAAAGAAGAACTTCATTATTTAAAAAGAGAACCTCTACATAAAGAAATAATTAGCCAAGCAACAATTCCAAAATTTAAACCAGCTTCTGAAGATATTGTATCCAAAATTAATAAACAAAAATTTGCTCCTGAAATTACAGCAACTAATATTGAAACATTTATCACAACTACTCCAGAAAAAATTTCTGAAAAAGTTTTTTTAGAAAAAGAAGAACCTATTTTAGATGCAATCCCAATTAAAGAAGAAGAAAAACCAAGTTTACCTGGAATTTTAGAAGATGAATTTTTAGAAGATGAAGAAATTTTGGAATCTGAATCTATATTAGAAGATACTAATATAACAAAAAATGAAATTCCAGAAAACATTGATCTTTTTGGAAACGAACTTTCAGAAAAAGAAAAAAAACAAAAAGAAAACCTTTCCAAAACTTCAACTGTACCGGACATCATTCCCAAAAAAAATACTGAGTATTATATTTCTCATCGAGTGCTTGCTCGTAAAACAGAAAAAAAATCTGATCCATTATTCAAACTAGAAGCAGAGCATACTGCAAAAAAAATTGAAGAGATTATAAAAGAGTATGGTTATGAATCTAGAATTTTTAGTTATCAAAAAGGTCCAATCATTACACGTTTTGAACTCACTCCACCAACTGGTGTAAAACTGGGTAGAATTACTTCTCTTGTTGATGAATTAAAATTAAATCTTGCAGTAAAAAGTATTCGGATGGTTGCACCAATTCCCGGAAAGTCCACAATTGGTATTGAAGTTCCAAATAAACAAAGAGATGATGTATTCCTTGCAGATATTTTAAAAGAACAATCAGCACTTGTGGATAATAAAGATTTAACGATTGTGATTGGAAAAGATTCTATCACTGGTGAAACAATTTCAATTGATTTGAACAAACTTCCACATTTGCTTGTTGCTGGAACAACTGGTTCAGGTAAATCAGTTTCGATGAACTCAATGATTTCGTCTCTTATATTTACAAAATCTCCTGAAGATGTAAGATTTGTAATGATAGATCCAAAAATGGTGGAGATGGCTTTGTATGAAGATATTCCACATTTACTTTTTCCAGTAATCACTGATCCACGTAAAGCTGCAAAAGCACTTGCTTGGGCAGTTGCTGAAATGGAGATTCGATACAATTCAGTTTCAGAGCTTAAATGTAGAGATTTAAAATCTTATAATGAAAAAGTAGCACATGGATTTAAGTTCTCCAAAAAAAGATACAGGCATATGCCATACATTGTAATTTTTATTGATGAGTTATCTGATTTGATGATGGTATCTGGTAAAGAGCTAGAAGATTATATTACTAGAATTTCTCAAAAGTCTAGAGCAGTTGGAATTCATTTGGTGATGGCAACTCAAAGACCTTCAGTAGATGTAATCACAGGTTTAATCAAAGCAAACTGTCCTGCTAGAATTGCATTTCATGTTGCTCAAAAAACTGATTCCAAAATTATTTTGGATTATATGGGAGCAGATGCTCTTTTAGGAAAAGGTGATTTTTTATACAAGTCACCAACTTCACCTGATTTGCAAAGAATACAAGCTCCTTATATTTCAGAAGATGAAATAGAAGAAATTGTAAACTATGCTAGAAAATTTTCAGATCCAGAATATGTGGATATTAGTTTAGATGAAGATGTTGAACAAGCTGAAGTTGATCCCGAAGATGAAGAATATTTTGAAGAAGCATGGAATATTGTTCGCTCAGAAAGAAAAGCTAGTGCAAGTTATTTGCAAAGAAGAATGAGAATTGGTTATAACAAAGCTGCTAGATTAATGGAGTTAATGGAAGAAAGAGGATATGTTGGTCCTCAAATTGGAGCAAAGCCAAGAGAAATTTTGAGATGAGTTCTTCTTTTAAAATTTTTAGTAGATATTTTTTTTCTTTTTTAATTTTACTTTTTTTTTATAGAATTTTATTTCATTATTCTATTTCTGAAAAAATTTTAACTAAAGAATTTTATTTTTATTTAAGAGCTTATTTAACTGGGCTTAGATTTGATATTTCTGTTAGTTTTGGATTATTGCTAATTCCATTTGTTTTATCAAAAATAAATTATTTAAATCAATTTAAACTCTATAAAATTTTTTGGAATGTATTAGCTATTTTAGGATTTGCAATTTTACTTCAACTTTCAGTTGGAGATATAATTTATTTTGAAAATGCAAATAAACATATTGGTTATGAAGGATTTGCTTTTTTAGGAAAAGATTTATTTGTATTGTATTTTTCAGCAATTACTGAAAAACCAATTTTAGTAATTTTGGGATTTTTTTTATTTGGGTTTTATATAAAAAAAGTTTTTTCTTATGTTCAAAAAAATTTTCAGAATGATTCTTGGAACAAAAAAAACACAATTGAATTTATAATTATCATTTTTGTAATGTTAATTGGAATTCGTGGTGGAATTCAAACATCTGCAATTAGACCAAGTTTTGCTATTATTTCTGATGATGCAATGTTAAATGCTATTGCAATAAATCCTGTATTTACAACTATTTTTGAACTTCAAAAAGAAAATTTAGATAAGTCCAAAATTTTAAGGATTGAAGAATCTGTTTTTCTTCTAAAAGAAAGTATTGATTACAAAGAAGCTGAATTTATAAATCCTGCTTTTCCAATTCTTAGAAAATCAATTTCCAGAAAAGAAATCTTTAATGAAAAACCAAATATTGTAATTGTATTACTTGAAAGTTGGTCAGCAAAATTTATTAATTCCAAAATCGAAAACAAAACTATCACTCCAAATTTTAATATACTTATAACTGAGGGAATTTATTTTAATAAATTTTTTGCTACAGGTGGAAGAACCTCAAATGGACTTCTTTCATCTCTCACTGGTATACCCGACAGAAACGGACAATCTGTTTTGCATTTCCAAGAATCAAATTCCAAACTCGGAAGTATTGCAAAAATTTTATATCCACATTCTTATTCATCCATTTTTATGACTGGTTCTGATTTGAATTTTGAAAACATAAAACCACATATTGAAAAATGGGGATTTCAAAAAATCATAGACGAAAAAATAATTGCTAAAGAAAACAAATACCAAAAAGGTATTTGGGGTTATGATGATTCAGTTGGACTGCCAATTTTTTTGGATGAGCTAGACAAAATCAATTCTCCATTTGTTGCAACTTATTTAACCATTTCCACACACCATCCTTATAAAGTTCCAGAAAAAAAATTTGAAATTTTTGATAACAAAACAAAAGATTATGAATATCTAAACACTCTTTATTATGCTGATTTTGCAATTGGGGAATTTATTAATGAAGCCAAAAAGAAAAAGTTTTTTGAGAATACAATTTTCTTTTTTTTATCTGATCACACCCATCATCGTTTTTTAAATCCATATGAAGATAGAAATATTCCTTTTTTAATCTATTCTCCAAAAAAAATTAAACCAATTATCAATTCAAAAATTGGAACACAGCTTGATTTAATTCCAACCATTTTACATTTTATTGGTAAAGATGTAGAATTTTCGGCAATGGGAAAAAATTTATTTTCTGAAGGTAAAAACTTTTCTTATTTTTGTTTTGGTAATATTGCTGGTTTTATTGAAGATGAAAATTTTCATTTTGTAAATTTGTATTCAAATGATCCACCGATTAGTTTTGGATTTACTGAGCCATTTGAAGATAAAAAAATTTGTGTTGCTGATCTTGAATGTAAGAAAAAAGAAAGAAAGATGCTTTCATACTTAAACGCTTCAAAAATCCTGATGGAAAAAAATTTAATTTATCCGTATTGATTTTTAAAAATACTTTTTTGTGAATAAAGAATTTTGAATTAGTTCAAAAAATAAATTTCTCAATTCTTCAATTCAAAATTTCATAAATAAAAAGAAATGTGTTGATTTAATTTTATAAATTGGATAATATGAAACTAGAAATGATTCGAGTGTATTTAGATAATTGTTGTTTTTATTACTACAGATAAAGGCATTCTAAAAAATAGTAAATTTATTTAAAACAATTTCAATTAAAAATCATAAGCCCAGCAGAATTTATTTTAAATGAATAGGAGATTAAAGTGAGATCAGGTACAATTATTAAACAACTGGATATTGTAGAAGCTGAAAGATTTATAACTTTGATTAAAAGAGAGAAATTTGATTACACTAATTGGAGAAAAAATAATCTTCCAAAATTTTCTAATATTGATGAATTAAGTAAGAAAGCAATGGAAAATTGGAACAAAAAAAAACTTTCCCAAAAAAAATAAATTTTTTCAATTCTATTCGAAAGTGATGGAAGCAGAGGTCATAAAATTTTGAATAAAATTTTATGACCGAACTGACAGCACGGTTTTTTTAGTAAGGGCTTAATGAATTAAGTCCTTACTAAAAAAATTCGCCCAAGAAATTATTTTTTAGGTGAAGTTGTTATGCCAGTAACAGAATTTTTTTGTTTTGGATCTGCAACTTGAAAAGGAGACCAGTTAATGTTTCAGCTTTACTCCAATAAATGTAATGTCATCTGCAACTGGTTGATTTTGCATAAAAGAAAAAATTTTATTTAAAATATTTTCCATTTTAACATGAAGACTTCCATCATGAATTGATAATTCTTGTTCCAAGTTTTCAACTCCAAATTCTTCCATTTTATCATTCCATTCTTCAAAAATTCCATCGGTAAAAATAAATAATTCAAAATCATCTTTAAAATCTGTTTCAATTAGTCCAAATTTAAAATTCTCAATCGCTCCAACCAAAGTTCCTCTTGTTTTTAAATTTAAACTTGTTTTATCATTTTTAATTAAAATTGGGTAGGGATGTCCTCCACCTGAGTAAGAAATTTTTTTTGATTCCAAATTCAAATCCAATATCCCACCAGTGAAATAAGTTTTTAATGTTTGAAATGAATTTATAAATTGATTATTTAATATTTCTAAAACTTCATTTGGAGGTATTTCTAGATTTTTTAAGGAATCGTAAATTGTTTTAATTGCCATTGTAATCAAAGAAGCTTGTATTCCATGACCAGTTGCATCAGCTATAAAAAAACGAATTATTTTTTTGTTTATAAAATGAATATCAAATATATCTCCCCCTACTTCTGACATTGGTAAATAAATTGTATGAAGTTCTAATTCATCTTTAAATTTTTCCAATTTTGGTAAAATAGAAGTTTGAATTTTTTTTGCAGTGTTTATATCTCTATAAATTTTATTAAGAGTATTTGTCAAAGCTGTTGTTCTTTCTTCAACTTTGATTTCGAGAATATGTTCAGACTCTTTTAAATTTTTAACTAGTTCTTCTTGAACTTTTAATTTTTCCTGTTTTAAAATATTATATCTATCAGCAAGTGCAAAAGCTAAAAGCATCATTTCCAAAACAGACCCAATTTGAAATCCATTTATTGTAAAAATATTGGTTGGTAAAATTCCAAGTCCCCAAAGTCCAGTAGCTAAACTTCCAGCAAATAAAAATAAATAAGCAATAAGTAAAAAATATGCTGATCTTTCTTTTTTTAAAACTGCATAGATTATAATTAATAAAAATAGGATAACTGAAATAGTTCTAGCAGAAACAGTAAATAGACGAGGTAAGAATTGAAAACTTATTAAAGTTATAAAAAAATAAATCACCAAAACATTTAGCAAATAATTAATTTTGGGGAACTTTATTTTTGTATTTAAAATATTTTTTAATAAGAATATAAAAGAAATTAAACTGATTGTAAATAGAAAACTAACAGAATTTTTCCAAAATACTTCAGAATTAAGAGGGATAAACTCTTTTACAAAACCATTATTATTTGCTAGAGATAATCCTGTAAAAAAAGTTAATACAACATAGTACAAATAAATTTTATCTTTGGTTGAAATATAGATTAATAAATTAAATACAATCATTGCAATTGTTATCCCGAAATACAAAGCTTGAAAAGTATAATCATTTTTTTCATAATTATGATATGAATCAATTTTCCAAAGTTTGGCAGGAATTAGCATATGTATGGAATCAATTTTGAAATAGTAAACTTCAGTTGTATTTTCTTTTAAAGTAATTGGAAAAATAAAATAACGATTTTTGTAGGGTCTAGTTTCATATCCTAAAGTATTTCCTGTTATAATTTGTTCAAAAACTCCTTCTTCTTTTTGTTTGTAAAATTCAATCTTGCTTAAATTTGCATAACTTACTTCTAAAAATCTTTTTAATTTCTCGTTGCCATCATTTTTTAATTTTAATCTCAGCCAGTAGGAAGAATTTGTGATGCCAAAGTTTAAGGAATTTCCAGAAGACTTTGATTCTAGAAATTTTTCAGAATAACTTTCTGAAACTATATCATTAAAATTCAATTTGTTAGTTTTATCTTCTAAAACTGAAAAATACTTTGTCAAAATAATTGAATCATTTTGATCTTCATTTACTTTTAGTATTAGATCTTCAGAGGAAAGATTTAACATGAATACATAAATAGTGAAGGTAATGAGAAATTTAAATAGTTTCATCTAATTTCCATTTAAAAACTTATTCATTCAAAATCAATTTCTTAAATCCAATTATCTGATAGTTAAAAATTCAATTCTGTTTTTGTTTTTTTTAAAAGTAAAAAATCACAAGCTCATGGAAAAAGCAAATTGGTAACTGGATTCATAAGGTCTAAATTCTCTTCCTCGATTGAGTGGATTTCTGTATGAAATAGAAAATAAATATTTTTCTTGGAATATATAATTTACTCCAATAGATGCTTCTCTAAAAATTAATGGAACTTTGTCGCCTGTTGCAGTTTCTTTTTCAATTCCATAAAAGGGAGTTTTATATAAAAATCCAATAAAGCCTGATAAATTATCAATAATTCCAATGTTGATAATTGAAGAAATGTTGTAGGATTTTTTTAATTCAATTTTTTCTGTTGGAAATAGAACTTGATTTAGATTTGTTGTTGTGGGAGTTTTTAGAAAATAAGGAATTCCTTCTTCGTTGTCGTATGTAGATAAATTTCTAGAAAGTGGGATTTCACCACCTGCTCTGAATAAAAATGCAAATCTGGAATACAAATAACCAACTGCAATATTTCCCACACCAGAATTATAATTGCTTTCAATAAATTTTCCAGTTTGAGATTTTGTTGCTAGCCCAATTCGTCCTTCGATATAAAAGAAAAATTTTTTTTCTTGGTGAAGTTCTGCAAATGGAAAATACTTCATTCCCAAAAATGGTTTTCCAAAACGTGCAGCATCATCTCTATTTTTTTGGTCATAATAAATATAACTAAAAGTTCCATTTAAGGATAATTTGCCTTTTAAAAAAAAACTTTCAAGAAAAATTGTATTATGAATTACATTTCTATTTTCAAGAGAGCCTTTATTGTAATCTGAACTTAAGATAAAATAAGTTGGGGGATATTTTGAATTTTGATCCAAAAATCGAAAATTAAATATTGTGCTATCTAGTCCAGCTCCAGTATGATGTGAAAATAGTTTTGAAATAAAAAATAAAAATACAATTAAAAATTTCATTTTATACACCTGTATTCTTTTAAAGTATCAGCAAGATTTAAGTTTTTAATGATTTCATTATAAATATTTCTGTTTGAAGTTTCTGAAATTAAAACATTTGTTTCTTGTAAATCATGAATGGATTTTACAACTCGAAAACTACTTGAATCTCGAAACAAATTGATATATCTAAACTGTAAAATCAAATTGTAATTGGAAGTAAAACTAACTTCATTGGAACAAATTGTGTTTGAAGAAATATCTGTTTTGGAAATTCGAATTGTAAAATTTTTTGTGTTCACTCCAACAGAATTTCCTGTGAGAAGAATTTCATTAAAATGAAAAATCACTGAAGAAATTCTGCCTTGGGGAAAATTTCCTAAACTAAAATTTCCACTAAAACTCAAATCTCCTCTTTCATCATTAGAATTTGCTTTTATAAAATCTTTGGTTCTAAAACCATTTGCAATTTGAAAAACTTTTAGTCCACCTCCACCACTAGCTGTTGGTGTGGAAGCAGAACTTACTTCATTATGTTTTGTTTCTTGTTCTGATGGTGCAATTGTTTGATTTAGTAAGTCCACTCGATCCAATTGAATTTCTGAATCAGCACCAAGAGTGATATTGTAATTTTGTCCAGAAGAATTAATCTGAAAATTTTCAAGTCTTGAGTCACCTTGGTCATCAAAATAAACAAATTTTAAATTTGCAATAGTCTTAATTGAATTTCTGGCTAAAATCAAATTTGTTAAAATGATTTTATCTTCTGTTAATTTGTTTCCTCTAGAACCAAATGTACAATTCAAAAAAAATAAAGTGAACAAGAAATATTTCATCTAAATGGATCCGAGTGTTTTGGATTGTTGATAAACTCAGTATCAGTTAATGCTTTTAAAAAATTAATCAAATCAGTTCTTTCCTGTGAAGTGATACTAAACGGTCTGATAAAAGATGTATCTTTATTTGGATGAGTTTTTCCACCCATCGCATAATTATCAATTACCTTTCCAAGTGCTTCAGTTGCACAAGCATCTATATTTGTGGGACTAGAAACATTACATTTAAAACTTCCATTGTGCATGTACGGAAAAGTGAGTGCAATATTTCTTAGAGATGGAGCTTTAAATTTTCCTTCATCAGTTGATTTTCCTGTTACTTCCATCAAACCTTTTTTGTTTAATGGTAAAACTGAATATTCAACAGCAGACAAACTTCCATTATTTGTGTACACCACTTCTGCTTGGGTCACATTTTGGTGGTTGATGGAATCTGTAAAATTAAATCCACCATGGCAATGAAAACATTCTGCAACCTCAGAGTTGAACAAATCTAGTCCACGAATTTCTGATGAGTTTAATGCGGAACGATTTGTGCGATTGGTGTACTGATCCACTCTTGAATTTCCAGAAAGTAAAGAACGCTGAAAACTAGATAAAGCAAATCGAATATTTTGTTCTGTGATGTTTTCACTTCCACCACCAAATGCTTTGGAAAAAAAATCTCTGTATCTTGAATCTGAACTAAGTTTCGCCAAATAGTTGTTATTCGATAAACCAAGCTCAATTGGATTTTCACCAAATAGTGGAATTCTAGATTGTTGTTCTAAAGTTAAAAGTCCATTATTCGCCCAAGTGAGTCTTGAATTATAAACCACATTTGCCAAGTTCTGAGAATTTCTGGGATGAACTTCACCTGTGATTCCACTTGGAAAATCTTTTCCATCTGTAAACGCAAGTCTCTGTAAATGACAAGAAGCACAACTCTGTGTTTCGTTTCCTGAAAGTCTTTTATCATAAAATAAAAATCTTCCGAGTTCCACTTTCGCTTCTGACATTGGATTTTCTGAGGGAACTCTTGGAGTTGGAAATCCCTGCGGCAAATTCCAGTTATACGATGAACTAGAACTGCTTCGATTATTCAACAAAGCAAACAAAACTAAATTTCTATTTGTATCCTTGTTCTGTTTTTTTTCAAACACTTCACAATTGAATAAAATTAGTAATACTAAAATAAATTTCATGTTCTATCCTTTGGGCGATTTAACACGCTCCAAAATGGTTCCGTTTGCTTCGCAAACCCGCGAGCGGCATTTTGGATCGTTATCGCAAACTTTATACTATACCCAAATTTAGAATTTCGTTTCACACAATTCTAAATTTGGGATTTTGTAATAGCTATTCGTAAAATTTCTTTCAACGAAAAAACGATACAGTTAGCGTGTTAAAAAAAATTTCATCGAAAAAAAGCATGATGAAGTTGATGCATGCTAATTTTTTCTCAAATTTTTTTTAACACGCCATAAATTCAACATTCAACACTCATAATTAAAAATTAACGAATGCTAAAACTTGTTTGTGCTGTTTTACTTTGTCCATCAGATACATTTACACCAATGTTGGAAATGATTGGTTGGCAATTTGCATTTGTATTTCCAGCCATACAAGTTCGAATTGCAGTGTCTGATCCAGTAGTTAAAGTTTTTCCATCTGCACCATTAAACATAGTTCCCAAATCCAAAACAATTTTATCTGTACTTGGATTAAAATTTCCACTGGTTTTTGTGATGCTTATTGTTGGAAGATTTGGTTGTCCACAAGCATTTACCGGACCAGCAGAATTTCCTGAACATGTTCCACTGCCAAGATGAAATCTATTTGCAGAAGAATTTGTGTCGTTTGAAGAATATTCTACTTTTGCAAATTTATAGCCAGAGTTCCAAGCCCAATACATTGCAGTTACATTGAGCGGAGCTGTTGCTGTTGTGGCTTGTAAATGGTTTAAGAAAAATGGTACACCAACTTTAAATTCAATTCCTGTAAATGTTCCTGACAAAGTATTTCCACGAATAGATTTGTTCATTTCTGTTGTTCCACCAGCACAATCAGCTGTTGCATTTTCAAAATCAAGAAGAGCCAAACTTGGATATGCACCAAAATTATTGGAGCCTTTTGCGAGCTGCCATTGGTTGTCTGTTGAAAGATCAAAGTCAACTTTTGTTCCAGAACTTGTGAAAAGTTTAACATCATGAACGTAAAAACGTAAATCCACTAATTTGGAACTAGCAGAATTTCCAATCATTCCCGACATATTTGTTCCACATGCAACTTCTTGGTTACCAGAAATTGCTGAAAAATTAATTGTAGAAACAGAAGTAGATACACTAGTTGTTCTGTTTAAACTTTGCAAGATTCCTGCACCTAAAATTAAATTTTGTGTGCTTTTATCTTCTTTGGTTGTTCCAGGAATTACTCCACAATTGGAAGTAATGGTAATGAATAAAAATAATAATTTGTAAAACATATTTTGTCCTTTTAAAAAATTTGTTTAGTTGTAAGGCTTTGATGAATCAAAGCCTTACGAAAGCTAAAAAGTAAAAGGGTTAGAGATACAAAAAACTTTGAAGCTTGCTTCAAAGGTCACTTCTGTTAAGAAGGGACGGAACTTTTTTGTAGCTCGGTAGGGACGAAGTCCCTAAACCCCCAGAAAAAACTTTGGAGGTTTGATTAATTTTATCGTATAACCTTGGTTATGCGAGGTTTGGTTTTGAAGAATGGATTTGGAATAAATGAGTTCAATCAATAAAAAATTTTGGCTAATAAATAAAAATTTAATTTGTTTGTAATTGGATAAAGTATCATCTGATGATTTATTTTTTTTGCATTTACAGACGTGACGACCCTCTGTTGTTTTGTGGCAATCTGTGTCTTTGAATTTGAGATGTTTTTCTTTTTTGGAATTATGATTACATTTACAAACTGTTTTGTGATTTGGACAAGAATAAATAGAATCCAAAAAAATTCCCATTAACACAAACAGGATTAAAATTTTTGAAAACCAAGATTTCCTCATACTTCTAAAAAAAATTGCTTTTTTGTACTGTCAAGGATAAAACACTGGTTTCATGAATTTAAAAGATATTTTGCTTTTACCAAATATTGTAACGATTTCAAGAATCATTTCTATTCCATTTATCATTTATTTATTTAGCACAAATAAATTTCACTTTGCAATTGGTGTACTCGTTTTTGCTTTGTTAAGTGATTTTTTTGACGGATTTTTAGCAAGAAAATTAAACCAAAGCTCTTTGCTTGGTTCGATCCTTGATCCTGTTGCGGATAAATTGATTTTGCTCTCACTATTCGGTTTTTTAATTTCGCTTAGTATATCTCCTCTGATTTATTTTATTCCACTTGCAAGTAGAAATATTTCTCAACTTCTTTCTATTCCAATTTTACTTTTTAATAAAATTCAATTTAAAGTTAAACCAAAACTATTACCAAAAATCGCTACAACAATGAGTTTTATTTTATTGTTTTTTTATTTGGCAAGTCTTGCAGTAAGTAGAGAGCCTGCATTTGAAAGATTTTTTTGGTTATTTGATGTAGAGTCTCCATTAAATTTTGTAGTGATACCAATGATTTTAATTTCCATCGTTTTAGAAATTTATATATTCATCACATTTCTGATTCGATTTGTAAAAATTTATAAAGGTACAGAAGATACATTCGAATAATTATGGCTGAAATTTTATTTTTTATTTTACTTGGAGCATTTCTTTTTTTAGGTTATTACTCTTCCAAAAAAGTGAACACGGAAAGTTCTTATTTACTCGCAGATAGAAAAACTTCGTTGTTCCCTTTGGTTGCAACATTGGTGATGACAGAATTTAACACTTCTACACTAATTGCATTTTCTGGTTTTGGTTATGTAGTTGGTGTCTGGGGATTAACTTTGCCGTTAGTGTTTTTAATTGGACTTGGTTTTTATACTTTTACAGTTTCTCGAAAATGGAAAAAGCTAAATGGTTATTCTGTTTCAGAAGTTTTTAAAGAAAGATATGGTGATGGTTTTGGAAAATTAGTTTCGATTCTATTAATTTTTGCTATGATGGGTTTTAGTGCAACTTATGTAAAATCTTTGACAATTTTATTTACTGGAATTGTTCCTTTACTTGGTCAATTCTGGCTTAGTTTAATTTTGGTTTCACTTGTTGTGCTGATTGTAATTCGTGGTGGACTAGTTTCAATTATCCAAACAGATATTTATTCTTTTCTTCTTGCACTAATAATTATTCCAAGTATATTTTATTTTTCGTTTAGTCAAACTGATCGAGGTTGGATTGCACTTGTGGAAGATTTTCCTGTTGAAACTGCAGAAAATTTACCTTTAAAGTTTGTAGTTTCTTTAATCATCATTACTATGTTCACTTATATTTCAGCTCCCTGGTATGGACAAAAAATATTTTCTGCTAAAGACGACAAAACTGCTTTTTATGGAGTTGGGATTTCTTCGATTTTAGTTTTTTTGTTGTACTCATTTCCAATTTTAGCTGTTGCTTATATGAAAGTAAACCAACTAAAAGGTTATCCAATTGAACAAATGATTCCATACATCATTCAGAATTATTTTCCAGAATGGTTAAAAGCATTTGGATTGGTATTTTTATTTTTAACTTCTGCAACAACTCTTGCTGGTGTTTGGTCTGCAATGACTACGATGTTAATTGGAGATTTTGCAAGAGACGTAAAATCAACTGATAAAAAATCAAGCATCCAATTTACTTTATTTTTTGCATTTTTGTCTTGGTTGTTTTCTATTTTATTTGTAGATTCTATTTTAAATAAATTGATTTTAGCAAATATTCCTATCTTTGGAATTTCATTTGCATTACTTGCTGGATTTTATTGGAAAAAAGCATCTCGTAATGCAGCATATATTAGCACTGGAGTTGGATTTTTTTGGGGAGTAGCTTGTTATTTTAACTATGGAGATGAGGGTCAATACACTTGGTATTGGTCAATTTATGGAGTACCACTAATTTTTATTTCTGGAATTTTGTTTTCTTATCTATATCCAAATTCAAAATCTGAGCAAGAAAAAGTGGATTTATTTTTGGAGAAATTAAATTGAAAAAAAATATTTTTGCGTTTTTGATTTGTATCATGTTTGTTGTACTTGGAATTTTTATCATAAACAAATCCTCCGACATTAAAGGATTTGAAATTGGTTTTGCAAATATAATTATTTTTGGACTTGCTTGTTTTGTATTTCCATTTATTTTTGCTGATGAGTATAGATTAAAAAAAGAACTAGCTCTTCAAATAAATCAAATTTCAATCAAACCTCATAAAAAATTTTATATAGATAAATTAAGACCAGTTTCATTTCTTTCTGTATTATTTTTAGCATCTGTATTTTTTTTAGCATTTAGCAAACGAATTGATACATTTCAATATATTTTTATTGGACTTGGGATTTTAAGTTTTTTATTTTTGATGCTTGTGTTGTTTAAAAAAATTTTACAAGAAACAATTTCTATTTCAGAAGAAGGAATCCATATTGGTAAATCAGATTATTATTTTATCATTCGATTTGATAATATAAAATCGATTAACTTGATGGAATGGAATTCAGTTGCTTATATTTCTTTTGAATTGATTAATCCAGAAGACTGCACAAGATATTTATTTACAAAAAATCAAAATCGTGAAAAGATAGTTAAAGAGATTTATAAAACTTTTGAAAACGGAATTAAATATTTTGAATATCCTTATTTTTTTGCCCCAAGTAGATTTAAACTTTCACCAGCATTTTTATTTAGACTAATTGAATCTTATTTAAAAAATCCAGAAAAAAGATCTGAGCTAAAATTACTTGACTAGATAAGTTGGGACTATACTGTCCTATTATTCTAAGGAGACAAAATGAAAAAATTTTCATTTCTATTAATATTAAGTTTAACAATTTATGCTCAAGCAAATAAAGATGTTCTACATTATTTAAAATTAGCAACAGCAAAAAAAGGAGCTGAGTTAAAAGCTAAGTATTCAATTCCAGGAGATGTTATTGATTTTAATAAAAAGGATTTGAAAAACGGTTATTTGAGTTATTCTTTAAAAGGTCTTGATGGACTAAACGAATTTGCAATTTGGAACAAAAAAGATGGTAAAGTTATAACTGGCGAAACCCATTTTGATTGTGGTCCCGCTTGTGGGCTTTCTGAAATTACTTTTTTAGAATTTACTGGTGATAAATTCACTGACATCACCTCCAAAGTATACCCAAAAGATAAACTTGAAAAACTTTATAAAGCAAAACTTGCAAAAATTCAAGCTAAAGGTGCAAGTGGCTCTGAAACTTACTGGGTCAAAATACCACAAAAAGGAACTACAATTGAAATCGGAATTAATGCTGAACCGGAAAATTCTGATAGTAAACTCATTCCAGTCGCTGAACTTAAATGGAATGGAAACAGTTTTGATTTGAGTGAGAAAAAATAAATTCTAATGATTTAACTCTTAGTGGAGAATTGATTTTTATGGAAGAACAATTTTTACAATATATAAAAATTTCTAATTTTACTCTACTAAGTTTTATGATTCTATTTTTATATATAAAATATAATGCTGAACCAAGAATTAAATTTATTTTAATTTACCTTTTATGTCCTATCTGTTTCATTTTTGGTTATGGAGTAATTCAATCAAATACAAATCTTTTTTTTAAATGGATAATTTATATTGGTGTTACAATTAGTACTTATACATTTTATTTAGTTACTAATTTATTTTTTGTTTTTGATTTTAAACTTTCAAGAAGAGAGTTTTATTTATTTTTTTACAAACTTTTAACTACTTTTGTGAGCTTTATCCCAGGGAAATTTTTTTATTTGATAAATCTTCCATTGAGCTAATTGAATATATGTTTTTTATTCCTGATTTTTTATTAGCTAGTTATTTTGTTTTTTATTCTATGTACAAATCTTTTAAATCAATGGATGATGATTTATTAGTTAAAAGAATCCAAATCCGCGAAATACAAGCTTATATACTTGGAACATTTATGTATTGTGGAATGTTAGCTTTGATTTTAGCAAGGATTATTCAAAATCATTTGTATATAGAACTTCTTTCAAATATAATTTTATTTTTAATATGTTTTTTCTATTTATTTTATTCACTAGAGCTTACTTCAGGTTTTTTATCTTTGAAATTAAAAAAAATTAAAGAAGAGGAAGAAAAAAAAGAATTAGAATTTAATCCTGCCTTACATGAAAAATTAATTCATTTAATTGAAGTTGAAAAAATTTATAAACAAGAAGAAATTTCCATTCGTGAAATAGCAAATATGTTAGGTGAGCAAGAATACAAAATTAGAAAATTAATCAATTACCAACTTGGGTATAAAAATTTTAATGAATTCATTAATTTCTACCGTATCACTGAAATTTGTAAAGTTTTAACTGATGAAAAACAAAATAATGAGAAATTATCCATAACTAGACTTGCGATGGATTATGGTTATGGTTCACTTGTATCTTTTAATAGAGCCTTTAAATCTCAAACTGGTATTACACCATCAGAGTATAGAAAAAAAAACCACACTTAGAAAAATAAAATTTTTACTAAAAAATTAATCAAAAAATGAAAATTTTTTTTTATTCATTTTCAAAATTGATTACTTTTTTTTAAATCTGAATAGTATACAAAATCAAAATCTGTTATGGTTAGTCTTGTTAATGATTTTGAGAGATGCCCATGAAGACAATTGTTTATATGAATTTAATTTGTTTGTTTTTCATATCCTGTAGTAAAGATAATAAATTTGAATTTCCACTTGCAGTATTTGGATTTCAAAAAGATTATTTTAATGAAACTCAACCTAATAATAACACTCCAAACACCAATCCAACTGAAAATACTGATACAATTGCTCCTGCATCAATTGTGGGCGAGGCTTATGCATTTATGTTTACTGCTACAATGGGTTTAAGCAGATTTGATGATTTGTTAGTTGAATTTGACCAATCTATTAATACTTCCACTGTGACTTCCTCAAACAGTTTAAGTTCGGATAGCTTTGTTCTGAAAGAGGTTGCCACAAACCAAATTGTCGAAGGAAGAATTTTTTGGTTTGGAACTAGAAAGTTATATTTTGATCCATATAAAGAATTAAAATCAAACACTGTTTACAATGTTGAACTTAAAACTATAGTTACTGCCACAACTGGAAAACACTTAGATACTTTACAAAAAATTTTGTAACAACTCCAGCATATAATATTGGATTAACACTTAACACCTTAAACCCTTCAAATTTTATGATTGATTCTGCTATAACAGGATTAGATACAAATGGTGTAGTATTTGATAATATCGGCAAACCAGGACTTGAATTACAAATTTCCCTTTCAGTTAAAGATAATAACGATATAACAAGAATTAAATCAGTTAGATTATGTAAACTTTCTGAGCCAGATTTAAATCTACCAATTGCTGAAAAAATTTGTAGCTTGGATAAAAAAAAGTCTGATTCAGATTTATCAGATTCTGGGATTGTAGTTTGTCAATCTCCATCCAATTCATGTAATACAAATTATTCAATTCGACTTGATAGTTTGAGCAATGGGAGTAAAGTTATAAAAGGTTTAAATAATTACTTTTTAGAGGTCACAGATATTTATGATAATCTTACTCAGAAAAATTTTTCTTTTATATGGTCTCCAACTAACCTGACAAATAATTATTTAACTTCATCTGCAAAAGTTTCCTTAGATAAAACACATAATACAAATAGTTCTTTAGATAATTTTACTGTTCTGCCCCAAGTTGAATTAATGGTCAAAAAACTTTCCCGTGAAGTATTTACTTTAAACTCTCAAACTTTAAACCAAAAAATTAATGGACAACTTCCACTTCAATTACCAATTCCAATGTTTGATTCAAATGTTAAAAGTTTTGGCTTAAGTTCAACACCTCCTAGTGGTTGTTTACCATGGATTAGAAAAAATAAAATTAATACGGACTATCTTGCTGAGAATTTTAAATTTAATTATTTAAAAAATATTGGTCCATTTTGTGGAA
Source organism: Leptospirales bacterium (assembly GCA_013297885.1). Classification (GTDB taxonomy): domain Bacteria; phylum Spirochaetota; class Leptospiria; order Leptospirales; family Leptospiraceae; genus UBA2033. Next base: position 33,665 of record JAAFIR010000013.1, read on the forward strand.
TTAAAGCAAGTGGTAAAGCATTACCTTTAGCTCCAACTTATACTAAACAAAACACTTCTATTGTAATTGGGACTAATATCATCCCTTTAAATAATATTACTAATTTAGATATAAATATGATTGTGAGACATCCTCAAATTCCAGAGCATACAATCATCACCAGTATTTCTAATTCACCACCTAGGATTACAGTTTCAAATACAATTTCGGATACAATTTTTTCTAATAGCAATATTGAATTTGATTATTCTTCTTTTACTGCGACAGCAGACGTGTATGTTCAAAGTTTGTACATTGATCCTGTTCATTACAATGGATCAAATTTTGAATTTAATGTAGATCTAGATGTTAGACCAAGATCTGTTTCAGGACTAGAATATTTAGAAATAAACTTTTATACTAAAAGATTAAGTGGGAGACTAGCTGCTTTTGCAAGAGTAGAAACACTTCAACCGACAATCATTCATGAACTAGCTAGACCAGTAAGTCATTTTGGGGTCAATGGGGCTGCAACTTTTGGATTTTTTGATAATGAAACTCATCCAATAATTGACCCCACACCAACTTTATATGAAAGGGAAGGTCTTGCTATTGGTTTGAATTTAAATGATTCAAATGCATATTATTCACCCCCCCTTCCTACAACATCAGATGAATATTTTAGAAAAAGAAAAGCTTTTGCTGTAATTAAACCGAGCATTCAAGCCTATAAATTAAAATTAGATATTCCAAGTCAAATCACACCTTCCAATCCTTTTGATTTTAAACCCTTTACTTCTGTTTCAGGAATCAACTACAATAGTGATTGTTTTACTTATTCAGGATTTAATAATGCTTGTGTTGGATGTACAAAAAATTTAACTACAATCTCAAGTTGTGGGATTCCTACTAGTACAACTGATGGCTCAAATAATTTTTTAATTCAACCAGTCAACCCTTATACATTAGATTTTGGAGATGCAATTACAGTATTTAATATGAATATTATTAGTGGTGATGATGTTGTTACATCTGTTCTAAACAGCATTGCTCAAGTTCAAATTCCTAAATTAAAACCACTTCTTTTACAAAGGGCAATTAAAGATGTGATGGAAAGAGTAATCCCAGAATTTGTAAATGTAATTTTTGATAATTTAGATGTTAATGGAATTAGTTTTCAGTTATGGAATCAATTGCCCGATCCATTTAAAAATTTAAAGTTAAATTTAAATGCAAGACTTTCTGGAATTGGAACAAATGAAATACTTAACACTCAAAATTCTTTAAATACAAGTATTGATTTAAAATTAAATTTTAGTAGAAATCCTCTTCCGCTTCCAATAGAAACACAAGCAAATAACACTTCGCCATTAAGTTTTTCAAATAGTTCTGCTTTATTAAAAGATAACCCAATTGGAAATTCAACCAATCTTCATAAATATAAGACTTCTTATTTAAATAATGGATTATTACTTGCTCTTCATCCTGATATTATTAACCAAGCACTTCAGTCTCTTTGGAAAATCGGAGCTTTAAATTTAAACATTGATTCAATTTTAAGAAACCAACTAACAAATTATGTTTCAAGAAATAATACTAGTTTGATTCAAATGTTAAGCTATGTTAGTAAAGGCTCAGCTATCAGAACAATCCTTTCTCCAACTAAAACTCAAATTGAAGGTAGAGATAGTCTTGGAAATCCAGTCTCAGTTTTAGACACAGATGATATTTCTTATAAACTAGATTGGTTGCTTCCTCCAGTAGTAAAAGCAAGTTTTTTTGGCACTTCTCCAAATCCAATTGATATTCCTAGAATGAAATTTTGGACAGGTGATTTGAGAATTACAATTAAAGGTAAAAGAGGAATTATAAACTATGATATCGCAAGTTTTAAAATTGCAATTAATTCAATTTTAGATTTAAAGATATACGCAAAACTTCCTGATCCACCTTACTGGGCAGTAAATCCAGCTGTTGGAGATGCAAACACAACTTATCGAAATGCAATTCGTTTAATTATTTCAAAAGATCCTGCTGATTTTAGATACACGATTGAACCGGGGGAGGGCTTAGTGAATAACCCAATTGGGCAAGATCCAAAGTTATTAAAAAATCTTTTAGATCCTTTAATAGATTCATTTATACTTCCAATGTTAAATGATATTTTGTATGACATTCCTCTACAAAGTTCGCTAGAAAAATGTGGTTTAGGGATTTATAATTTAGAATTAGTTCCAATTGAAAAAACTGAGCCAGAGCCATTCTTATTATTCAAGTCTTTAATATACGATTATAACTTTTCAGGAGATTGTAAAATATGAAACACTCAAATTTAATTCTTACACTAATCTTAATTTTTAATTTCATTCAATGTGGATCAAACAAAAAAAATGGCATATTCAATTTTCTACCACTTTTGTTGATGAATAAATCTGGAGGAAGTTCCTCACCTGAACCTCAAAGCCCCTCCAATGTTACTCCTGCAAATCCTGAAGATACTACTTTTTCTAACTCAGGAAACCAAAACCCATTTGACTCAACAAATTTTGGTGGGGGAGGGACTCCTTCGATTACTCCACCATTACCACCATCAACTACAAACCCTACCATTCCTGGTGGTTCAACTTTTATAGATACAACTGCGTTAGTAAAAGCATTTGTGGTAAAACCAAATAAAGTAGTAGATCGATTTCAAGACATAGTTGTTGAATTTACAGAGAACATGGAAAGATCAACAATTTGTAATGGAGAAATTGCTACAGGACTGACCTTTAGAAATATTACTGATTCAGTTACAATTCCTTCAAATATGATGACTTGTAAATGGGCAACAGATAGGCAATTAATTATTAATCCATACCAAGCACTCCTAGCTTTAAAAACATATCGAATTAGTATCAATCCTTCCATTGGAAAACCTTTACTTCAAGCAACACCTACTAGATTTTTTGACTCATTTACAAATTCTTTTGATGGAACTTTTGGCGGTTCTGGAAATGATTTTATTTTTCAAACTGAACCAGCTTTTGTGGTTACATACTCAATTAGTCATCAGTCAAATACTTACACTTTAAATGAAAATATTAGAGGATTAAATTTAGATACAATTCTTGGTGGTGCTCAAAATGTTTTTTTATCAGTCTCTAATTCTGATTTTACACTAGCAAAAAATATTTATTTAAAAAAAGTTGGTGGTGGTTCTTACACAGTTTGTACAGGGACTTGTCCAGCATCATTATTTTCTTCTTATAATTTAAATTCAAATCCCGCAATTACTCCAAGCATAGGTATGAATTCTTATTATTTAGAAATCCAAATTGAAGTAGAATCTAATCCACAACAATTCAAAACTTATTATAAAACTTTTAATTTTAATTTGGGAAATCACCAACAAGTTGCTAGTGGGTTTTCTCCTGATGGTTTAATTGAGAAGGCTGGAATGTTGGTTTTAGATAAAAATCCAAATCCTGCAAATCAAAGTACATTAGATGTGTTAGGATTTTTTTTAGAACATTATGCAGAAAAGTCATTTGATTTAAGAAGAAATATTTTTGGTTTTCCAACACAAGAAACATTAAATGATTTATTGAAACGAGGCTCATCAAACCAAATGCCTTATACAGGTACAGCTAATTGTATGAATTGGAATCCAGATCCAACTGATATGCCACCTAATTCACCTTCAGACCTTAGAGCTCAAATAAAAATTACTACACAAGACTTGGGTTATTTTCCTAATTCTGAAAGTGGTAAATTGTTTCAGCCAAATTTTTCTTATATCACAAAAGTTGGTCCTTTTTGTAATAATGTTGCTCCTGAAGCAACTTGGAATCTCGGACCTCTTATTAGATTAAAATTTTCTTATATTGCTGATGTATTTATAAACAAAGCAGTTGTTGGAAAAAATAATTTATCTTCACAGTTTCTTGAGCCTGATACAACGACAGCTCCAGATTCAACTTTGATACAAGCAAATATTGATGTGGATAATTTAGATGGTCCACCTAAATTAAAAATCAATATGAACGCGAGAGAAATGTATGGTGATTTGTATGCTGCAATAAAAGTAAATTCACTGGCACTTGAAATTAATTTTTTAATTTTTGGTTGGAAAGGTGTTGATATGAGTTGGTTAGGTTTGACTCGTCACTTTATATATATTGTAAAAGGATTATTAAATCCTAGCCCTCAACCATTAGCAATTTCTACTATTAGAGCTAGATCATTTATGTTAGATGATGTGAATCATTTAACTGTTGGTTTACCTCAAAAAGCATTAAAGTTAAACACTGATTATCCAAACATAAATTCACCTCCTATAAATTCTAATATCAAATTGGACGCTGCAAATTGGATTGCAAAGTTTAGTACTCAAAGTCCAATTGTAATGGCTTCTAATTCTGGTTGGGCACATGCCAGTTTTGATCCAGGTAATCAAAACTCTTGTACAGCTGTTCCAGTAAATGCTTATTGTGCAACTGGTACAGGAGGTTGCACAATTGGTAAATATTATTTTGATCCTGGTACTTGGGCTCAACCAGTTGAAGATACTACAAATGGACCTTTATTGGCTCCTCCTAAAGACCTAGATCCAGCAAATGGAACTTATCCAACTGGATTTAATATTAATAATACTAGTTTACTTAGCTCATCTTCTTCATTAAAACCTGCACATGTAATTAGTAGAGAATACAATCCACCATCAGTAAAAAAAGGTTATAAATTTACAACCAGGAGTTTTGTTGCTAATCCAGTTTCTCAAGTTGTCCCTTTAAGTATTGGAACAGAATGGTATCCTTATGAATATTGTTATTATTTAGACGAGGATGTTGGAACAGAAATTGGAGAACTATTTGGAACTCCACTAACTTGGATTGCTAATGTTGTTATAAATGCAATTTTAAAAGATGCTGTTGACCAACAAGTCGCAATTCTAAAACCAAAATTGATTATTGGGCTTCTTAGAGATTTTGTAGAAACTGTAGCTTCAGATTTATTTAATGCACTACTTGATCCTTTGAGACAGGGGGTAAGTTTATCATTTCCAAAATTTGTTCCTGAGCCTATTAAAAGTATGAATTTGAATTTAGCAATTGGCCCAACAGTCGAAATAGGAAATCCAAATTTAGTTGAAATTGATACAAATGGTTCTAAAGGATTAGTAGCTCCTGTTGACATAAAATTAACAACAACAAATAGTTTATTAACTGGTGCCGGTAATAATTGTAATCAAGTAACTGATGTAGCGAATGGAAAATGTCCGCCATCACCCACTGGAACCATAACAGCAAGAGATTCATTTATAAGAACAAGAGCTAATATAAATGTTAGAACACCAAATCCATTAAAATTTAGTTCTGCTAATCCTGGTGCATTACTAGGAATTCATTCAGATTCTGTTGGACAGTTTTTTTATACATTTTGGAAAAATGGTGGTTTGAATATGAGATTGGATAAACCTTTTTTAGATCAACTTAAAACTTATAGACCATCAGAAAATAATGAACCAATAAGACTTCTTGAAACATTACTCAAGGCAAAAAATTTTATGGCTATATTATCTCCTGAAAATGTAGATGATCCAGCTTTAAATGAAATTTCAGGAGAAATGTTAAAATTTCATAATGGTTCTTCCTATATTACTGTGATGAAAGAAGATGATATTTATTTATTATTAAGACCACTTCAAACTCCTTTTGTCACAACTGACCAAACTTCAATTCCCGGTTCAGGAACTTATATTCCAAAATTAAAACTTGCTTTAGCAGATGTTGAAGTTCAAGTTTGGGGCAAACCAGTGTTAGGTGGTTCTGATTATAGAATTTTATCTTTTAGGTTAAGCCTTCACACCAAAGCAAATTTTAACATTGGAAAATTTGATGGTGCAGATATAATTAATTCTAATTCAACATTGGTTAGTTTGTATGGGCAAGAAAGTAATAATCGTCTTGCTATTAAACTTGATATTTGTGATGATCAAATCAATTCAAATGTAAATGCAAATGATTGTGATGGAATAAGTGGAATTCCTACAAATGTATTTTATTCTCTTGCAGTTGTGAACCGAGACTGGAATAATCAAATTGCAAATCCTTCTGGATTTAGTCCCACAGGAATTTCAAAAGTATTGGATACTATAATCAAACCAGTTTTTATTCCAGTATTTAATTATGTATTAGGAGAAATTCCTTTACCACTTCTTGGACATTGCGGAATAGAAGTAAATCAAAGGTATAGAAAAAATCCTTTGAATCCAGTGAATGCAAAAATACTTCCAATTGATTTTAATTCTATTGAACCCTATTTTTTAATTAATGCAAGAACTGAAATTTTTGATAATACTTTACCAATTGGATCTGATTCTAAAACTATGGGTTCATTAACACAAGGTACTCCACCATTATATAGAGGTGAAGGTGCATACCCTACTTCTTGTAATTTAATTCCATAATGAGTGTTATGATGAAAAAAATTTTAATTTTAATTTTTTTAATTTTGTTTTTGTTAATTGGAATTGGATGTAAAAGTGGAAGAAAAGCATCTGATTTAAAAACAATTTTTGATCAAACAAAAATTTTTCCAGTTACTTTTTTTAATTTACTAGATCCATATCCTTCTATTAAACAAGGTTTTGAACTAATTTCAGCAACTGAATTTAACGAAGCCTTAGATTATTCTTTAAGAGAAGAAACTGGAACAATAACACCAACTCTTAGAATTATACAAGAATTATTTTTAAATCAAAGCTCTGAATTAAGAGAAACAATGTCAGAAACTTCTGAACTTCTTAGAAGAATGAGAGAAAGAAGTAATGATGATTATGAAAAAATAATGAATTATGTTGAAAGAATTCGTTCCGAGCCATTAAGAATTTTATTCATGACTATTCCTATCTCTCATTCAAAAATGAATTTAATTTACAATACAAGATCTAGTGTCCAAATGACCTCAAAAGTAAATGAAATTTCTGCTTCCTTATATGGTGAGAATATTCGAATTTTAGTAAACAAAATTGAAAATATTTCATATAAATCTTTAATTCTTAATACCAAATTTAGAGATTCATTAATTCAATTTTTTCAAGGAATGTGGAATTCGAGTTTTATAGATGATCGTAAAATTAGAGATCGAATTGTAAAAATAATTTCTAATACAGGTGAAATTACTTCTAGTATTATTGGACCAACTAAAACAAAATCTTCAGATATCGTTCTAAAAAGACTTATCTTAAATTTAAGAGAATATTTTACTCCAATTGGAATAACATTTTTAAATACAAGTGTAATCACAACTCATGGAGTTTCTTCTTATAATAGTATCAATTTTCCTTCAGAGTTAAAATTTCAATTAGCAGAACTATTCACTTTTGTAAAAGAAATTATCAATCCACCTTTAGAGATTGTAAAAGATTCAAAATTAAGTTTAGCAGAAATTTTACTTAATAATTTTGCTTTGTTTGAATTTACAAAAAATTCCACAGAGATTGACGAATCTATTCGTAATTTAGCAAGAGTTGATTTAAAAGGTTTAGATAGATTTTACATGGTTGGAAGTGATTCTGTTTCTTCATTGGATACATTATTATTTCTACTTGGAGTTGTGGATATATTTGGATATGAATGGAGCTTAACGGATTTTTCAGTTCCCAAACTAACAGGAATGGCTTCTGCTACTAGAACAAATGGTCCAATGGGTGGAAGATTAAGTTTATTAGATGCTGCTTATAGTATGGCTTCAAAATTAGATACAACTACACTAGGTTTGATAAAAATTTTATCTGATACAAATGCAGATCAATTGACCCCTGCAACTGTGAAAACATACAGAGACAATTTACCATATGTTATAAATGGAAATACGCCAGCATTGAGTTTTTTAGAAGGTGAATCGAAGGGAGAAGTTCAATCTGCAACAGATTCAATTTATACTAAAACAATTCCTTGGGTATTAAGTTGGATTTCAAAAGTTAGCTTTTCAGGTGGTGCACCTTTTTATAATAAAAATAGAAAAGATGCTAGTGGAAGATTTCTAACTCCAGATGGAAAAATTTATAAACTAGCAAATGGAACTGATTTAATTTATAAAAAAAATTGGAGAACATCACAATACAGAATCTTAACAAGAAATTTAACTTGGGCTGGTCTTGGTGGTGCAGGTGTACAATACCAAACAATTCCTACTGACGGAATTAGACTTAGTACACCAGATCCTGATACAGGAAATCTTCCTTGGGTTGGAAAAAGTTATTTAATCGAGGAAATTAATTATAATGAATCAGAAAGATCAGTTAATTCTGATGAAGAAGCATTGTACAGAAATTTCCAATGGTTGATATATGAAAAAAGATTTGTATTAACAATACCAGTGAGAATTAAACTTGCAGCTACTAGTCTTGGTGGAAGTGGTATTGACCCAAATATTGAAGATGCTGTTTTTATAACAGTAATTGGAAACGGTTTAAAAGGTTTGATGAACGCAAAACCATTTTGTGGATTTAGTTCTTGTGATAGGAATGATAATGGTAAATGGTTAATTTCATCTCAGCCAATAAAGGATTATTTTGGAGTGAGACCTGGATTTACAACTCAAAATCCTCTTAATAATTTTTCTAGTGAACCAGCAGATTCTGTTATGTTAGTTGAAATATGGGGTTATGGAATCACAAATAATACATATAATTTTTTATCTGATGGATTATTTAATATTATTTATTCAAGCATCTTATTTAGTAAAGCAAATCAACCTTCACAATTTTATGGACCAATTCCACCAGCAATTTCCCAATTATTTTCTTCTGTTGAATTGCTCGGTTTTATTAAAGAAAATAATGATATTACCAAATTGGTTACTCCAAGAAAAGTTGGTGCAAATTGGTCTCAAAGAAATAGACTATTACCATTTGTGGTTTCATTTGCAAAAACATTATTTGATCAAACTGATCGTGCAACTAATAAAAATGCGTTTGAGTATATTACTAAACTTACAGAAATTTTACTAAGACCATATTTATTTATTGGCAAAGAACCAATCTCCTGTAGTGCGAATAATAGTGTTCCAGAATTTAAACTTTTAAAAATTAGATCAGCCAATTCAATTGGTGGTTCACCTTGTCCACCTGAAGCAGGAATGAGAAATGCTAACCTTGATCAAAATGATTATTTTCCTTTTACAACTGATTTACCGAATCAAAATACAAGAACAATTTTATCTTTACTCATTGAAGATAATAAAAGAGATAATGATGGATTTTTAATTTTGTTAGCTAGTAAAAATTTATTTTCAGAAATTTTTTCTTTGCTTTCAGAAATTGGAACAACATCTAGAGATTCTTCTAAAAAAGAACTAATTTTAGCAATTAAGAGTTTGATTGAGGAAATTGAAGTCTCAACATTTACGAGAACTATAAATCCAAGTTTAGTCTCAACAACAAATCCATCTAATTTAATTAGATTTGCTTTACAAACTTCTATAAATGAGCTGCAAGATGATATAATAAAATTCCCAAATAGTAGAAGTTCAAATTTATCTCATTCCTCATGGAGTGAAATTAATGATGTAATTAATTTTATCAATATTTTTTTTTCACCAAACTCTGAATATAATTGTTTAAAAAATATAGAATCATTTTTTGAAATAGCAATACGTGTTAAACCTAGTTCAGATGAAATTCGTTCATTAATTTTAGTAACTTCAAGTTTTTTTGTAAATAAAAATAATGAACAAGATTATTTAATTTCAAGATTAGTCACAAGACGACTTCCGAAAATTTTAAACATTGCTTCAAATAATTCAAAAGCACTAGTAAGTGTTTTTAAAGGAATGTTGAGAGATAAAGGTTTTTTTATTTATATAGAAAACAAAATGAAAATAACAAATAGTATTAAATCACTTATTTTAGATTTTGAAAACTTACTAGTTTCAAAAATGATAAAAGAAAGAAACTCCTTCCATGAATCGTTGTTAATAGCTTCCGGAACACTAATTAAATTTTTAGCTGATGTAACTGAAAGTGGACAGTTTAGACCTGATGTTGATCCGTACTACGATTTTTTTGATCAGAAAAATAAAGAAGATAAATTAAGTTCTTATTATAAAAGGCTTAATTGGATTTTTTCTAAGAAAAATTGAACATGAATAAAAAAAAAATTGAAAGATATATGATTAAAAATTATTTTATTAAGTTTATTTATTTGATTATATTTTCAAATGAATTATTTTCCAATTCTTATGGAGATATTTATGGTGCTCATGCCCGAGCAAATGGAATGGGAAATGCTGTTACAGCTATAGTAAATGATTCTTCAGCTGTATTTTATAACCCTGCAGGACTTGGTAGAGATAATTTAGTTCAGGAATATGAAAAAAAAATAAACTCTGAAAAAGTAAGTATGTTTCCATTTATAACTAAAGATGATAAGTTAAAGAATAATAAAGTTCCTGTAAAAAATACAAATGAAAAAGTTATTATTCCTGAAAAAAAAGAAGTAATAAATACTATTTCCAAAAAAGGTTTTCATAATGAACTTGCTATTCATGGAAATTTGACCCAACCACTTTTAAAATCTACTGGGGGCCAGAGTGAAGATATAAAAAATATAAAAGACTCATACACTGGACTAGGTTTAAGTATAGATTTAAATAATTTTATTAAACTAAAAAGAAATGCCAGGTTTGGTTTAAATATTATACTTCCCGCAACTGGTAATTTATTAGCATTAAATGATGTAAATGCTGTCTCTCCACGATACTTTCAAAATGGGAGATCTTTAGAAAGACCAACAATTATGGGAGCAGTTGGAATTGAAATTTGGAAGGATAAACTTTTTGCAGGGGTAGGTTTTACTGCTCTTGTTCAAGGACAAGGTTCAGCTTTGTTAAAAAACTTAGAACTTTCTCCAAAACAAACAACCCCAAATCAACAAGTTATTTTAGATGTGAAACCACTAATCAACCCAACATTCGGGTTAATGTTCAAATGGAAAAATTTTTCATTAGGTGGCAATTATAAAAGAGAAATATATGCTATTATTGATCCTATTAATGCAAGAGCACAAACAGCCATTTTAGGAATTCAGCTAGATTTAAAACTTGCACTCCAAGATCATTTCACACCAAAGATGATTAATTATGGTGTTGCTTATTTGTTTAAAGAAAAATATTTATTTTCAGTTGATGTAAACAGAGAGCTTTGGAGCGAGTTTAATTTTTCATCTGCAAAAAAAATCTATTCAGAACCAGTATTTTTAAAAGATGTATCCAATCCAAGAGCAGGGTTTGAATATAGTTTTAGGAATTCGATTAAATTTAGGATGGGTTATGGAAGAAGAATTAATCCATTAAAGTTAATGCCTGGTGAAAATAATTTAATAGATTTTGATAGAAGAATAACATCAGTTGGATTTTCTTATTATTTTTTTCCAAAATCTGAGTCAATAATCAATACACCAATCGTTTTAGATTTAATTGCTGAGCAACAATCATTAAATTCAATTGTAAATTATAAATATTTTCCAACAAGAGAAAATCCAAGTTTTGTTGCAAGTGGAAAAATTTATCATTTTGGTTTTTCATTAACAGTATTTTTTTGAGGTGAATATGAACTTAATTCAAATAATTTTTATTTTTATAATTTTAATTTTTCCTAATTGTAAAAAGCAAACAAATAAATTAGACCGGCTAGGAAATAATGAAAAAGAATTACATATTGGAAGTTATCCAGGTTATATTGAAAAAGGTTCTCATGAAGAAGAATTTGACTGGGTAAATAGTTTTGAAAAAGAAACTGGTTGTAATATAGTTAACCATGTTTATGAAAATGAATCTGAAATAAAAAAAGAATTAGAATTCGGAACTTCTGATTTAGTTATAACTACTGGTGAAACTGTTTTAGATTTTTATAAAAATGATTTAATAGAAGAAATTAATTTAGAATTAATTCCAAACTGGCAAGAAGTAGATTCTAGAATTAAATTTAACAAATGGAATTTTTTTGAAGATAAAAATTATGGAGTTCCAATTGGTTGGGCTCCAAATATTTTATTGTACAATTCTTATTTTTTTAATGATAAACCAAGCTCTTGGAAAGTTATATTTGAGAAAAATTCCTTAAAAGACAATACTGGTCTAGTTCAAGCATATGATTCTCATATGTATTTTGCAGATGCAATACTTTATTTAAAACATTCAAGACCAGATTTAGAGATTCAAGATACTTATAAAGTGAATAAAAAAGTTTTTGCGGAAGCAATAAAATTACTCACAAATCAACAGAAAATTTTACATAGCTATTGGAATGATGGTTTTGAACAAAGTAAAAATTTTGACAAAGGAGAAGTGATGGCTTCAATGGCTTGGCCTTATCAGTACCATCATTTAAAAAGTATTGGTAATATTCAGTTTGCTCATTTAATTCCTGAAGAAGGTTCTGTAGGTTGGTTTGATTCGCTTCTATTATCCAAAAAAGCAAAAAATAAAAATTGTGCTTACAATTGGATGAATCATATATTGAAAAAAAACATTCAATCTGATTTTGCAGCTTGGTTAGGAATAGTTCCTGTAAATCCAAGAGCTTGTTTTGAAAACTCTTTATTGGAAAAAGATTCTTGTGATACAAATGGTTTTGTGGATTTTGATAGAATTCATTTTTGGAAGGGTTGGTCTTGTGAATCTGGATCTGATTGTGTTTCAAGGGAAGAATGGAAATCTAGTTTTAAAGAAATAAAAAATAATTTTTTAGTTCAAATCAAAAGGGATTAATTTTTTTCTAAGCTAAAAGAGTGATATTCCAAAATGATTTAATATAGTTTTTCTAGAAAAATTATTCCCCATAAGTATAAACAATTCTCACAACATAACTTTTGCCTTCTGGATTATTTATATTTGAAATTCCATCATACTGTAAAATTCTTTTAGAAGACTTTTCATAATGAATTAAAATAGGTTTTACTAATGCTGCTAGTATAAAATTATTCAGTTCTACTCTAATCAGGACTGCGTCTTTTCCATTTATAATTTCTTCTTTAGTTTTAAAGGCTACAAATTTAAAACAATCCATTTGAGAAGGTGCACAAATATGAAATTGTTTTTTTTTGCCTTCAAGAATTTCGTCCCAATTTTTGCGAATAAATATATCAAAACCACCGTCTAACACTGCGTTAACCGGAGAATCGATGATTTCTTCTTTTTTTTCTTCAGATTTATTTTTTTGGTAAATTAATTTAATTTTACCGTTTACCAATTCAGACCCTTCAAGATAACCATCTCGATAATCATTTAAAAGGAATTCAGCTTTTGGACCGGCTTTTTGAAAATTGATATTTTTTTTTGCAAAAACTTTTCCGTTATTGTCTTTGTATTCAACGATGGAATAAAGATGTTTTCCATTTTCGTAAAATTCTTGGTGATGATCTTGGTATATTTTTTTACCAGTTTTTAATTCGAATGCTTGTCCATTGTATTTATTAATTTCTACTGAAAAAAGTTGAATTGAAATAATTAGAAATAAAATTGTCTTCATAATATTTAGACAGATTTTTTAATGATAAAAAGTTTGATAAAATTTTTAAACTTTAATTTTTTCAAAACAAGCGATAGAGATACAAAAAGTCTAAAAGAGTCGCGAAGCGACCGCGCTTTTTGTAGCTCGGTTTTTTAAAAGTAAGGACTCAATTAATTAAGTTCTTACTTTTAAAAAAATTGCCCACCTCAGCTATATTCTAGAAATTTTAAATTAAAAAAGTAAAATGAAGAATTATAAAAATTTTAAAAATTCATAATTTAACATTTGCTTAAGTAAGTTTTGCTTCTAAAAGTCCTTTTGCAATTACTCTTAATGCCATCACTTCTTCTGCACCTTCAAAAATGGAGAACACTCTAGAATCCACAAAATAACGAGACACAGCATATTCTTCAGCATAACCCATTCCACCGTGAATTTGCATTGCTTCTCTACAAACCCATTCAGAAATTTTGGATGCATAAAATTTGATGAGAGTTGCTTCCATTTGACCTTTGTGTTCGTCTAGAAGTTTACCTACAGCATTTGTGTATTGACGTGATGCTTGGATAATCATTGCCATACGAGCCAGTTTGTATTGAGTGAGGTTGTATTCATAAATTGGTTTTTTAAATACATGTCTTTCATTTGCATAACGAAGAGCTGCTTCAAATGCTGCCTGCATTACACCATTTGCTCTTGCTGCAGTTTGGATTCTTCCACCAGCAAAACCTTCCATTTGAAGATAAAAACCTTTTCCACGAGCTGCTTCACCACCAACAAGATTTTCATCGGGAACAAAATAGTCTTGGAAAGATACTTCAAAAGAATGCATACCGCGATAACCAATTGTGCCAATTGCTTTTCCTTCGATGCGACCGCCCCCTTCTTGGGTGTGGTCAAATGAATGTCCCAAAAATCTTGGCTTTTCTGCAAGTAAAATTGAAAGTCCTTTGTGTTTTAATTCTGGGTCAGATTCAGTTCTGCATAATACTAATAAAACATTTGCATAACCTGCAAAAGTACACCAAGTTTTTACACCATTGATTTTCCAACCACCTGGAACCTTTACTGCTGGAACAGAAATTCCTGCAACGTCTGATCCATAATTTGGTTCAGTTACTGCAACTGCAGCCATCACTTCACCAGATGCTAATGCACCGAGCCATTTTTCTTTTTGAGCTTCAGTTCCACCTTTGAGGATTGCTTTGGAAACAATTTCTGGTCTAGTGATTAAACTTCCTGCAATTCCAAGTCCACCACGAGATAATTCTTCAGTAACAACTAACATAGAAATATTGTCTGGTTTGTCTGAGGGTTGAATTCCACCATATGTTTCTGGAATACAAAGTCCAAAACAACCCATATCGTTTAGACCTTTGATGATTTCTTCTGGGATGATGTCATCTGTTCTGTGAACATGTTCTGCATGAGGTTTTACAACATCTTCAGCAAATTTTCGGAAAGTTTCTCTAAACGAATCATGATCTTCAGAAAGTCCATAATTTCCAGCATGTCCTAGTTTTTGAATCATGTCGATCACTTTGGAGTAGTTTTCCATTTTAGAAGAGTCTTCAATAAAGTCTGAAATTTCTTTGTTGAATAGAAGTTCTTGAACTCTTTCTAAAGATGTTTCATATTCTTTTGGTCTAGAAATAACTTCGTTTCTTATATGAGATATAGTTTCAGCTGCAAATAAAACTGCCATTTCTTTTTCTAATTCTCCAACACTGAGGTTAGCATCCCAAGCGTATTCAAGAAAATTTTCAGCGATTCTTTGTTCTGAAGTGAGCCAAGATAATTGGTAAGCAACATATTGGTTCTCGTCCATTTTGGAAACTGAGATTTGACCTTTTACTGTACATTTTACAGCGAGGTTTTTAGTAATTTCTTCAATTAATGTATTAGTTGATGAAAGATATTTTAAAGCGACATCTTTATCCAATCCTAGAGTTGCAGTTGACATTTGTTTTCCTCATCCTTAAAATTTAGACTACAATACTATATTCTCTGAAATTATTTTCTTGTCATTTATGTTTTTTTTGTAGTTTAAAAGTTATATGGCTTTAATTTTTGGTAAAGAATTACTTTCAATTAAATTGAGTAATTTTTGAGCTTTTTCAGATTTTGATTTATCTGAGGAGGTTTGTTTACCATTTGCAAGATGTGGATTTTTTTCTGAAACAATATTTTCTAAAGTTTTACTTAATTGAGATTTTTTTTGTTTCCAATCTTCATTGTCAGGATATAATATAGCATCTTCCTCAATATTTTTTACTTGTATGGGAATAATTCTAAACTTTCTTTGTGTTAATATATTATTAAATAAATCATAATCTTCAAAATATAATTTCACATCATTTAAAGAAGGAATTTTTTTTAATCCAAAATAGTAATTATCCAAAGTTTGGACAATCGAATCATAAATAAAATCTTCTTTTAAACTTAAAGCTTTATTGCTAAATAAACTTTGTTTTTCAGAAATTAATGATTGATAAGTTGTTTCATTCTTTCTGGCAAAAGATTCTTGTTCAGATATAATTTGTTTTTTTGCATTTTCTAAAACAGCATCTAAAAAAATAAAAAATGGGAAATAAAGAAAAATTTTGAAATACCAAGGAAGATATGAAAGATAAATTCTTTTTTCTAAATTTTGAAAAACTACTGCAAAACTACTATCAGCGAGTAATCCTCTTAATTGCTTTTGATTTTTTTCCATATGATTTTTTATAGCAGAAGCTTTCCACATGTCGGATAAACCTAGGGTTGTTAAACCAGGAATGATTACTTTAAAATATCCTGGCTCTTTACCAGTAAAAATATGTATTGTTCCTTTTTGTAATTGCCACTGTGTATAAAGCAAGTCTTTATCTATAATTAATTCTTTCCACAATTCTGGATGGTATTCTAAAGCTTCTGCCTGTGGTATGAATTGTACAAGCTTACTCCATTTATTTGTTGCTGTCATTAAAGGTTTTTTAAAATCTTGTTTTGCTTTATTAATTTCATCTCTTGAAATTGCTTGGTATCTTTCTTCAACAACATTTTCTAATTTAATAATTGTTTCTATACAAAGCGACCCAGGATATGTTGAAGAATTAACTGATTTATATTGCTTAATTTCTTTTGCTTTCATCGCAGAGTATTTTGCAGTTTTTGTTGGGTATTTTTCTAAAGAGAAATATATTTTTTCTTCTAAATTTACTTTGTCTAACCTGCTTTTTTGAACAGGTTCAGCATTAACTGAAGGTATAATTTTTTCATCTAAAAATTCTGCACAAGCTTCATAATGTTCTAATAATTCTATTGGCTTTAAAAAAAGTAAACCTTGACCAGGAATTTCTTTACCTAAATTCATTTCTAAAATTCGTTTTGTTAACTCTTTTGAAATATACTCTAGCATCTCGTCTGCCATTGGAATACCATTTTTATATTCTTGAAATCTTTTTAATGGATTTAGCAAAACTCCAATTGCTTTATCTGCATTTCCTTTTTGTTGAAATTCAAGTTGTAATTCTTTTTTAAAATTTTCGACAGCTGTTTGTTCTTTTGTATCAAACCAAGATTTAATTGAGTTGTAGGAAAAACCAATTAACTCTTCAAAAATATTATAAATTGTGTAAGTTTTTTCTTCACTAGGATGTGAAATAAAATAAGATTTAACATTTAAACTTCTATTATGTGCATCATAATCAAAAGCTAAAACTTGCATCATAAATAAATTATTCACTAGAGAAGAAAAATTAGTAACAATGGATTTCATATCTAATTGTAATACTTCCATTGTAGAATTATTTATATTGTATTGCATCCCTTTCATAGCGTTTTGAACTGAATTATGATTTTTTACTAATTTAATCATTTCATGTTGGTGTTTGTTTGTTGGGTTAATTCCCATTAATATAGAGTCTTTGTCTTTACGAACTTTTATAAAAGGGTATTTTAATTCTTGTTCAGTGGGAGCAGACATATATCAATACTATTATCGGATTCGAATTATTTCAATCTAAATTTGTACAAAAAAAAAGCTCTCCGTAGAGAGCTTTTTTATTTGAAAAAAAATTAACTAGTTTTGAGGAGCATTAAAGAAATCATTTGCTGAACAACCTGCTTGACCAACATCAATAATATTTCTGCTAGAATCTAAGCAAAATAATTGCCACCATCTACTTACTTGTCCAGAACCAACGGAATAAGTTCTAACTAATCCAGTTGACTTAAATACTCTAACATTTGCACCAGAAACAGACATTGTCGCATCATTACTCCAATTGAATATACTATATCCTCTTCTTGTAATATTTGGATTTGACCAGAAAGTATTTTTTGCAGTTACTGTTTCAGGACCAAAACCTGTTGTGATATCAAAATCCAAAGTTAAATCACCACCAAGTCTTGTCCTATGTGGTTGATTCCATACAACTTGACATTTGCTAGAATCACCTCCACTAACAGTGTTTGCTTGGCAAGTTCCTGAACCATATTCAAGATGAGAATCCAAATCTCTAGGCATAGCATCCCATGATAATACAATTCTTACTTCAGATGCACCTAGAACAGGTGAAACTAAAATGTTTTGGTTTGAAGGTGTAGTAGTTCCTGCAGAGATTACAGTTTCATAAGTTGTAGAAACCCCTGACCCTGTTACTTCTACTGTGTAATTTCCAGGAGGAACATTTGGTATAGCATATGATCCGTCAGAATTACTTACAACAGCAGGAATTTCAGTGACACCATCAACACCTGTTGCATAAGCCCCAGTTTGTACATTTACTCCGGGTCTAAGTCTCACAGTTAATCCACCCAAACCTTGGTTTGTTAATGCAGATAAAGTTCTACCTGAAATTGCAGCTGGAGGATTTGAGTTTGGAATCATTGTAATGATGTCAAAATTTGTAATCGCATTATTTTGAATTACAACTAAACCAGTTACAGGAACCATTCCAGGAGCAGTAAAATTAATTCTCCAAGAACCAGCATTCACTTTGAAGATTGTGTAGTTTGGTTGGTTAGAAAATGAAGTTCCACCAGTAGTTAAAGATGCTGGTTGAATTGGAGCTGTTGGTCTAGTTCCAACTGAAGGGTTTCTCAATTCTAAGCTATATGCTCCAGTATAATTAAATCCACCTGGTATTCTTACAAAACCTGTAAGTGTTCCATTTCCAGATTGGGTTACAATTGGCATATTTAGAATTGTTGCAGGTCCACTTGAAGGAACTGAAACTGAAAAATAAGAATCAATTCCATTATTGGAAACTCTGATAGTGTAATTTCCTGGATTAATGTTGTTAATAGAATAATTACCAGTTCCATTTGTAGTTACATTACCTACTATTGTATCTGTTCCAACAACTAATCTTGAGCCAGAACCAATTGTGCAAGTAGGAGAATCAGGAGCTCCACTAGCAACGTTACAATCTCTTCTAACATCTGCTACAAAATTTCCATTAGCATCAATTCTTCCTAATGTAACCACTGCACCAGAAACTGCTCCAGTTGATATTGCATCAGTAACTATACCAGATATAGATCTTCTTGGGTTATGAAGAACATTATTTATAACATTTAAAGTTACAGGTGAAGTTGGATAAGTGTTAGTTGCAAAGTTTGAAGTATCAGCTTGTGTAGAACCAGCAGCTATATGTCCAAGTGGATCAACAGTAAAGATTGCATAAGAGCTGTTTCTAAAATTGTATTGAGAGCCATTTCTTAAGTCAACTGAACTAGTTGAAGAATTTGCAGTTGTTACATTATTAGTTGTGTCACTTAATAATTTTGCACCAGCAAATTGACTAATAGCATAAGCTAATCTTGATTGATCATCGGTTAAGTTTGCAGGTAAAGGAACAACTCTAGAAGTTCCGTTAAAAGCGTATTGACCTAATGCACTTGTAGTTGTAATATGAGCAACTGGGTTACCAGAATTATCAGTGTTACCAAGCATAATTGCAAACATACCATTAATTCCATAACCTACACTATTAAAACCACCTTGAGCCAAATTTCCAGCATAAGCATTTCTTGTAGTTCCATTTGACAAAGTATCCATTACAATAGTTTCACCAGTAATTTGAGCTCTTTGAGAACTTGGAAATAATGTTAGTGGAGGGTTGCTGTAATCGGTTCCATTTAGAGATATAGTATAAGTTGTTGAATTCAAATAACCAGGAGCAGAAATATAATAGTCCCAAACTCCAGCAGTTGCAGTAAATCTAACTACATTATTAGTAACTTCATAGATTTTGTTTCCATATGTAGAGTAGGTCCATGGGCCAGTTCCTGGATTTGCAATAACACAAGATGGTTGGAATCCACCAGAAGCACAAAAAGAAGAACAAGTCGGTTTATTTGCACAAGCTTCTCTCATCCAAAGTCCAGCTGAGTTTCTGTAAGTGTCAATAACAGATTGTGGAAGACCTGGAAAATTAGCAGCATTTAATAAATAAGCTAAATTGCTTGGAGCTTGTAGAGTAGAAGGTCTGAAATTAATTACCGAACCAGGAATGTATGGTAAAGATCCATCTGTAACTGTACCAGTAATATTTGCAATTCTAGGTGCTGAACTAATTGGAGTAGAAGTTAAATTAACTGTTCTATTTCCACCAGCAGAATGTGCAGTAAATAGAAAAGAATTAGAAGCAGTGATAAAATTGTTTCTAGAAGTTTCAATTGTGTACACTCCAGTTGATAAACTTGCAATGTTAAAATTAAAATTTCCGCCTGTATCTGCAGCAACAGTTGCAATCACATTTCCTTGAGCATCCTTCAAAATTCCAGTAAAGTTTGTTAAATCATTTGCAGGAACTGGGTTTGTGCCTCCACTCGCTGAACCTGGGGTTACAGCAGCATTAATCACTCTAGCAGAAATTGTTGCTTGAGAAGAAGTAGCTGCTTGCCAAGTTAAATTTGCAGTATTGGCATTTAAAGTAGTTGGTGTAAGGTTATTATTTCCAGTGAAATTGAATTGAACATTATTTGTTAAATTTTCAAATGGTCTTCCATTGGAAGAAATTGAACTTCCAAGAATTTGAACAGTATAATTTCCATTTGCTAAATTAGCTAAATCTGGATCCATTCCTTGGTTAAAAGAATAATTCCCATTTGCATCAGTTACGGTTGTAGCGATTATGTTTCCATTATTATCTCTTAAATTAACTGTAACACCGCTTAAATTTCCAGCAGGAATGTTTACATCGCCAGTAAAACCAGGCGTTTTAACATTACCGTTAATAACTGCAGGACCTGAACTAAAGTAAAGTCTATTTGCATTTATTTCATTTACAGTGACTTGGTTTGCACCGGAAATAGTTGGATCAAATGTAAAATTAAAGTCTTGGTAAGCTGCACTTAATCCATTTCCAGTATTAATTAATACTCTATAATTGCCATTACCCATTGTTGGAACATTAAAAGAATAATTTCCATTTGGGTCTAGATTTGTTGTTGCAACAACATTTCCATTTGCATCTACAAGTTGAACTTGAATTAAAGTCAAATCAAGTTTTGTTCCGTTTTCAGCAGCACAGCCAACCGGTATGTTATTTGCAGGTGGATTTGTGCAAAGCTGGACTCCATCTATTACTGGAACAATTGAACCTGTAATTTGAGCCGGACCACTTGTAGCAACTTCCTGAGTTGGTGTTCCTGAAATAATTGTATTTTGTGGAAGTGGAATGCCATTTGAATCTGGTTGTGTGCTAATAGTGTTATTTGCACCAGTTACACCGTCTGTACCACTTTGACTACCACCATTAACAGAACCTCTACCCTGACCCGTAAGTGCCATCATCCAAATTGCACCACGTTTTTTCTTTTTGCTGCAATCTGCAGTAAAAAAGAATGCTGAAATTAAAAGTATGTAGAAAGGTATTCTTCTCATTTTCTTCTCCATTTTCATTTATTATAATTTAATTTTACTAATCTTTAATCAGAAAAGTGTAGTAATTATAAACTATAACGAAAAGATGTCAAGAAAAAAAACACAGAATTGTAATTTTTTTTTAATATTCTATAAATTAACTCAAGCTTTTGGTAATTTTAATAAATCAATCATCATTTTTAGATGTGATTCTATCTAAATCCAATTTACGAACTCTTTCATCCATTAAATAAATGATTTTTAAATTTAATTCTTTTATCATATTTCCAAGTAATGGATTTTTTGAATTTTCAATAATTGTTTCAGAAATTTCCGTACTTAATTGTTTTGTGATACCATTCAAAAAAGGAATATCGTTCAGTCTCTTAAAGCCTTCTTTTGATTCTAAAGAATTTTGCACCATCAATATTATTTCATGTTTATGTGAGTTCATCACTTCAGAATTTAATTTATTAAAATCCATTCCTTCTACTACTTCTTTCACTCTTTCAAGTGATCGAATAAAAATTGCATCTGAAATAGTATCTACAAAAAAATCTATAAATGTAAAATTTAATTCTCTGTCTTTGAACTTGCTTATGTCTTTTTCTTCTCTTTTAATAAATTTATATGTAATAATAATTAATTTTACAGTTGATAATAGTAAAAAAAATCTTAATGAAGGAAATGGTAAAAGTCCTGGGATATAATACCAAGAATTTTGAATGTACTTTAATTTGTCATCTTTGGATTTAATTCGAAAAATAAAACGAAATCCCCAAAGTATTACAACCAAAAAGTCAATTCCAATAATTCCTCCTGTAGCAATTTTTGGAATAATTGCTTCATAAGAATTTTTAAACAAAATTAATGAAATATCAAATATCAAAATCAAATGTAAAAGATAAGAAATTCCTGTTGTTGGAATGAATGGTCGCCAAGGTTGGATAAAACGGATAAAAGTTAAAACTATATTTTTCATTTAGATATTTTTTTTAATTCATCTGATCTAAGTTTGGCTTGGTACACGGATTCAGAAATTCCAAAACTAGTTCCGTTTTTTTCCCATTCAGATAAACCAAAAATTGTTGTACCTCCAGCTGAAGTAACTTTATTTCTTAAATCCATTGGATGGGATTTTTTTTCTTCGTATTCTTTTTGCAAAAATTCTGTTGAACCAAGAATAGTTTGAATTGAAATTTTTAAAGCATCATTATAACTAAGTCCAGATTTTACTCCACCTTCTGCTAAACTTTGTACAAAACTAAACACAAATGCAGGACCAGAACCAGCTAGAGCAGTAAATGAGTCGATTAAATTTTCATTTTGTAATTCGATGAGTAACCCTAAGTCAGTAAAAATTTCAATTACATCTGAATAAATTTCTTTATCACCATAATAACCCATACAACCTTTTGAAATTTGTAGAGGAAGGTTTGGCATTAACCTAACAAGTTTTGAACCATAGTAATTTTTTTTTTCAATAGTTGATAAACTAATTCCAGCAGCTATAGAGATAATTTTTCTTTCTACTGTAAATTTTTCAATTACTTCTAAAATTTTATCTGGTTTAACTGCAAGAATAATTATTTCAGCATTTGATGTTGCTTTTTTCAAATCTGTTTCTAAATCTGGAATATTTTTTTGAAAAGGGTCAAATCCTTTAACTTCAAAATTTACGTTTTTTTTGAGACTAGTATAAATTGGAAGTCCCATATTTCCTAGTCCTACTACTAAAATTTTTTTCATAAAGAATTCCTTGTTCCAAAAATTGCAGAACCAACTCGAATATAATCGGATCCATTTTCAGCAGCAATTTTGAAGTCACCGCTCATTCCCATAGATAAAAAATGATTTGGACAATATTTAATTCTGATCTCATTTAGTTCAGAAAAAACTTTTTTAGTTTCTTCTAAATTTCCATCTGAGGGACCCATTGTCATTAAACCATAAAATTTACAATATTCATTTTCTTGTTCTAATTCTTTTTTGATTTGCTCAATGAGTTCTGTTTTTTCATAACCTGATTTTGTATTTTCATTTGTAAGATTTGTTTGTAAAAAAAAATTTATCAAAGTTTTTTTTTGTTCTGATTGTTTTTTTAATTCAATTAAAGAGGAATTACTTCCAACTCCATGAGTAAATTCAAAATTACCAAAAAGTTTTTTTATAGTTCCTGTTTGAACAGGACCAATATGATGAAGTTCAATTTGATTTTCTTTTTTTAAAATTTCAAATTTTTCGATGCCCTCTTTGATTTTATTTTCACCAAAAATTTTGATTCCTTCTCTATGAGCTAATGAAATTATTTCAATTGGATAAGTTTTGGAAACAGCAATTAATTTAGGAGGATTTTTTGGACGGATAAATTCTATCTCATCCAAAATATGTCTGTAGTTTTGGTAATACAGTTACTTCTTCTTATTTAAAATTTTTTCTAAACGAGTCACTCTTTTTTCAAGATTTGGCTTTTTTGGTTTTTTCACGCCAAGTTTAGATTCTAATTTTGCGATTCGTTTGTCTAGATTCTTAAATTTTTTATTCAAGTTTGATGTTTTATATTTCTTAACAACTTTTAGGGGTTTTGTTTTTTTTGTATTTTTAACTGAGGCAGTTTTTTCTACTTCATCTTTTTCATTTTCAGGATAAGCAAAATATTCAGGTGCTTCTTTTTTTTGTACTTTTTCTTTTTTTAATTCTTTGTCTTTTGAAAGTAAAGGAATATCAGAATCTAAAAGTTTAGATTTTGAAATTTCGTTTTTATATACAGGTTTCGGATCTTCTTTTTTAATTATTTTTTTTGATTCAATGTCATTTTTTTCATCTAACTCATCGAATTTTTTAAGTTGGTTTTTTTTATCTTGTGTATCTTTTTCAACTTCTTCAGATTTATTTTTCATCTCCTCAAACGAATTGGAAGAAATTTTTGTAAGTTTTTTTGCTTCTTCAATTTTATTAGTTTCAGTTTTGGAAACTTCTAAATCTTTATTTTCTATTTTATTATTGGAAACTTGACTTGGAACTGTGTTTCTTTCAAATCGTTCCATATTTTCAGTTTTGTCTTTTGCAGCTAAGTATTTGTTATAAATTAAGTCTTTATTTACATATGTAAAAATTCCAACAAGAATTAGAATTAAAAAAATGATTGTAGTAAAAATAATCTTAAGGCTGTTTTGTTTGCTCATACTTTCAGTATCTTATGATTTATATTTAAAAAATAGTATTTTTTATTTTAATTTTATTTTTTTTTGGTTTGTTTACAAGATTAAATTTTGGGCGATTCAGCTTTTCAAGCTGACCGTGCTACAAATGGCTTTGGTGCTTCGCACTCTAACGACAATTTGTATCAC
This sequence comes from Leptospirales bacterium, assembly GCA_013297885.1. Taxonomy (GTDB): domain Bacteria; phylum Spirochaetota; class Leptospiria; order Leptospirales; family Leptospiraceae; genus UBA2033. Next base: position 58,347 of record JAAFIR010000013.1, read on the forward strand.
TATCGCTTTAAAAAACAAAAAAAATACTCCTCAAAAGGAATTGAATTTAAGTCAAAAAATTTATTTATATTACCAGATTTAGAATTTCACTAACCCTTCTATGCTCGATTCTCTATTAGGGATTCTGTTTAATAGCTTTTGTTTATGAGAAAATCACATAAGGTGAAGAGGTTGTTAAAATTTTTTCTTCAAAAAAAGCAAATTAATCAACAAGTTTGTTATAAATAAATTTTTAACTATATTCTAATTCTAGATTTGAGTATTGATAACAATTTGTTCATATTTAATGAATAAAATCAAGCTTATATTAATATTCTAGAATCAGTTCCTTCGTTTATAAAAAATAAATTTGTTTACAAAATATGCAGTAATAAGTTTATTGAGACTGAGGCTCAATATCATGATTAAACAAATTAATTACTTCAATAAGAATATTTTTCAAAATACTTGTATTAAAACTGAATACCAACCTTTTGTAGACCTAGAGAGCAATGAAATTTATGGATTTGAGGCATTGGCAAGGTTTAACATTCCATTTACAAATGAAATAATTTTTAAAAAGCTATACCAAAATCCTGAACTTTTTTTTGAGATCGAGCATAAACTCAAATTAAATCAAATTCAAAATCGTCCCAAAAATAGCCTATTGTCTCTCAACTTTAACACTCAATTGATGGACAAAATAAATTCACAATTTTGGGTAAATTTTTTTTCAGAACAAGAAAATATTTTGTTAGAGATAATTGAAAACTCAAATACAACAGACTTAGAAAACTATTATAAATCGTTTTACTTATTTAAAAATAAAAACATCAATATTTCTTTGGATGATATTGGTTCTTCAAAAAACTTTATTTCTTTCGAGCTAATTGCTGATTCTAATTTTTTAAAATTCGATAAATCTTGGATTCAAAAGATAAGATCAGAATCAGAATATTCTACTTTGAATCAAGGCATAATAAATTTTGCAAAAGAAAGAAATATAAAAACGATTATTGAAGGAATCGAAACAAGAAGTGATTTTGATTTAGCAGTTGAGTCTGGTTTTGATTATGCACAAGGTTATTTATTTAGAAATTTATTTATATTAAGGTAAACAAAAATGTTAAAATTTAGAGAGAAAATTCAAAGTATAACTTACATCAGGTATTTATTAATTATCACAACATTAATCAGTTTTATTTTACCGGCTTTTATTTTATTTTATTTGCAGCCCAAGTTTAAAGAAAGTGTTGAAAAAAGAATTACAATTGATGCTGAAAGAGTTTCAAGTTATTTATTTTTAGAAATGATTAAAGAGGGATATAATCCATCTTTTCCAAAGTTGATTCCAACTAATGTTAGTGAAAAATTAAATGAAGCAATTAAAACTTTTAAACTATTAGAAGTGAAATTTTATACACCTGATGGGTTAATCGTATATTGTAATGAAGAAGATGAAATTGGGAAATACAATAAAGAAAGTTATTTTTATGATAAATTAGCAAAAGGTGAAAACTTTGCTGAACTGGTTAAAAAAGATGAACTATCTTTAGAAGGTAAATCTTTTCAAACAAATCTTGTTGAAGCTTACACTTCTATCATGAATGAAAAAAGTTTTTATGGAGCATTTGAAATTTATTATAATGTTTCTGAAGAAATTAATGAACTTGAGTCTTTATTTCTATCTACAAGTATTTTAATTACTTTAGTAACAATTATTTTTTTAGGATTTATAATTTACCTTTATTTTAAATCTAAAAAATATTATGAAAGTAGGGAACGAGCTTCAATTGAAATTAGAAGATTAAAAGAGCAACAAGATGCTGATTATTACCTAACTTCAATTTTAACAAACCCTTTAAGTTTTAACAGGAATGATTCTTTAACAATTAAAGCAGATTATCATATGAAACAGAAGAAAAATTTTTCATTTATGGATAAAACATATGATATAGGTGGAGACTATTGTGCTATTGACAAAATTCAACTTGGTGAAGCGGACCAATTAAAGAATTATATTTTTGCAATTAATGCAGATGCTATGGGCAAATCTTTACAAGGGACAAGTGGAGTTCTTGTAATGGGAGTATTGATTGAAAGTTTATTGGCTAGAGAAAAAAGAAGAAAATCAAAAAATATCACTCCAAAAGAATGGTTATCCCAACTACATAAAGACGCTTCCGACTTATTTGATTCATTTAATAATGCTATGTTAATCTCCTGTATTGCTGCATTAATCGAAGAAGATACTGGAAAATTCTTTTGGTTTAATGCTGAACATCCCTTAATTGCAGTAGTTCGTAACGGCAAGGCTTTTTATATTGAAAAAGAATGTTTAATGAGTAAAATCGGACTGACAATGGATGAAGATTTAGTTATTCAAGAATTTGATCTTCAAGTTGGGGACAAAGTTTATTTTGGTTCTGATGGAAGAGATGATTTAATCATTTTAAATGAGCAAGGGAAATTTGAACCAATTTTAGAAAAAAATACATTTCTAAATTTGATAGAAAATATTCAATCTGATTCAAAAAAAACTTTAAACCAATTATCAAATAACTCAGTGTTTAGAGACGATATTTCTTTAATTCATATTGAATATGATACTTTTTCAAAAAGATGAAGTGATTTATTTATTTTAAAAATCTTTCGTTTAACTTTGATTATATGATTGACTTAACATAAATAATTTTAAAAGATTTTAATTTTCCAATTCAAGTTCATATTGATGGAAAACAAATTGATTTTCAAAATACTAATCTTTCAAAAGAGAAGGATAAAATCATTTTTAAATAGTAAATTTTGCAAATAGAATACAATGCAAAACAGTTTTAAAGATAAGATAATTTTATCTATGCTGGTCAACTAAAATTATATTTCCATCAGGATCAGTGATTACAAAACTTGCACGACCTGAACTTGTTTCATCAACTTCATTTTGAACAGGAATATTTTTTGATTTTAATTCATTTTGAAGTTTGAGGATATCCTCAAATGGTTCAATATACTTACCAAACTCATTCCTGCAAGGATTAAATGTCAAAAGATTACCATGAAACATTCCCTGAAAAAGACCAATTAATTAATTCTCATTTTATCAATTGATTAAGAGAATTTGAAATACTTTGACTCCAAAAATCATCTTTTGTTCATTTTTTTTTAGTTGACAGAAAAGTTCATTCTAAAAAAATGACATTGAGAATTATTCTCAATAACAAAAAGGAATCAAAATGAAACATTTTTTTAGAAACATTTTAACTTTAATGCTCATGTTGGCTGTTTTTGAATGCAAACAACTTGGTTTAGAAAAAGAAAAAACGGATAACACTCCGCTATTTGCGGGACTTGCAATCTTAGCAAACCAAAGAAGAGCAACTCCTATTACCCAAGCTGAAATTGTTAGCAGATATGCAGATTTAGCTTTTGCTTCTTATTCAGATTCTGTAACTGCTGCCACTTCTCTCAAAACAGCAATTGATAGTTTAGTGGGTGCTTCAATCGCTGCTGATGTCGCAACTCCGACTCAGGCAAATTTTGAAGCCGCAAGAAAAGCTTGGCTAGATGCAAGACCTTGGTACTTACAAACTGAAACTTTCCGTTTTTCAAATGGTCCAATTAACGAAAAATTAGAAACTAGACTTCCTGATGCTGAAGTTGAAACTTTAATCAATGCATGGCCAATGGATGAAACTTTTATCGATTGTGTAATCACTAACACAGCAACAACAGCAGGACTTGATGAAGCAAGACTTTTAAACACAAATGGATTAACTACTGTTGCAAATTGTACAACATTTACAGATTCAGCAAAAAATATTTCACTTGGCTGGCATGCTGTCGAATATTTACTTTGGGGAATTGACACTGCAGGAAACACAACTTCAGGAAATAGAGTTGTTACAGATTTTCAAGGTGCAACTGCAAATTCAGTACAACAAAAAAGAAGACAATATTTAAGAGTTGTAACAAAACTCTTAGTTGACCATTTAACATTGATTAAAGACAGATGGGATTCTACAAAATCAAATAATTATATTTCTGGATTTAAAGCTAACACAACAAAATCAATGTCAGATGTTTTTACAGGACTTTCTAAATTTGCAAAATCAGAATGGGGTGGTGAGCGTTTAAAAATTAACACTTCAAATGACCAAGAAGATGAACATTCTTGTTTTGCTGATAACACAAAAGCTGATTTTCATTGGGATGCTCAAGGTGTAATAAATATTTTTTCTGGAACCTATAAAAATTTAGCTGGCACAACTTCTAATGGTGCTGGTTTAAAAGATATTTCTGGAAGTTTACAATCAAAGCTCACAACTAATCTTACAGAAACAAGAGATGCATTTTGTTTAAATGTAAGTGGTGTTAACATGACACTCGATACAACAACTTGTCCAACTGCAACAAATTCTATCACAACTAAATATGATAATATGAGTGCTGGCGACAAAACAAAATTACAAACTCTTCAAACTTTAATTGGAGTAACCATTTCAAATGATATCCAAGCTGTTGGTAGATCAAATGGAATTAGTTTTACTGCTCCAACTTCAGTTAAAGAGTAATTAGTTCTTAGTTGAGTTTGAGCGATTCGAGACTTTAGACAGTGGGTTTCAACCCACTGGACAGCGGGTAGCTACCCGCTGTCTTTAGTTACCCACTGCCTTAAGTCTCGACCGTGCTACAAAATGGTTCCGTCTGCCTCACGGCAGACTTGCTACGCAACATTTTGTATCACTATCGCAATAGAATTGAAAAATCGTTTACGTGTTGTTAAACGATAAAAAATTGAATTAAGGAAAAAAAATGAAACTGATTTTAATACTAATAATTTTAAACTGCACAATTCTCAAAGAAAAAAAAGAAAATAATCAAATTGCTATTCTTGGTTTATTTGCTTTAAACCAAAGACCAGTTTCAGTTTCTGCAGATAGAGAAGCATATTCTGGTGGAGATGCTACTTCATTTGACACAACTTCATTTGCGTTTCAACAACAAGCACCCAATATGACAGATGAAGCAAAACAATTAGCATTTATTCAAGGTCATGCTATTTTTACAACTTCTTGGGTGAGTCCTGGAAATGCTGGGAATCCGGGACTTGGTCCAACTTTTAACAATGTGTCCTGTAATGGTTGCCATGCTTTTGATGGAAGAGGCAGACCAAATGTTGGCACAAATCAATCTGCATTATTATTTCGTTTATCAAATGCAACAAATTACGGTGAACAATTTAGTCCAAATTCAATTGCTGGAGTTCAAAACGAAGGAACATTTACAGTTAGTTATACTGAACAAGCAGGAACTTATGCTGATGGTGAAGCTTATTCACTAAGAGTTCCAACTTACACACAAAGTTTAAACAATCATGGCTCACCTTCGGGTGTTTTGGTTTCAGCAAGAATTGCCGGGCAAAATCCGGGACTTGGTTTACTGGAAGCAATTGCAGAAGAAACTATTTTACAAAACCAAGATATTTTGGATTCCAACAAAGATGGAATTTCTGGAAAAGCAAATTATGTAACTGATGCAAAAGACAACAAAACCAAAATCGGAAGATTTGGTTGGAAAGCAAATCAACCAAATTTAAACCAACAAAACCAGGGAGCGTTTCTTGGTGACATCGGAATTACATCTCCACTATTTCCAAATGAAAATTGTCCCGGCACACAAGCTGCTGGAAATTGTGGACTTGCAACAAACACTGGAAGAGGAGTTGGAGTTCCTGAAATTAACCAAATTTCAATTGATAGATTAAATTCTTATATGCTAACAATTGCTGTTCCTGGAAGAAGAAATTGGAAAGATTCAACTGTTGTTCGTGGAAAAGATTTGATGAGTTCAATTGGTTGTACTAAATGTCATATTTCTGAATTCAGAACAGGAACTTATCCAAACTTTACAGAAATTTCAAACCAAACAATTCGACCTTATACAGATTTACTTTTACACGATATGGGAACAGGACTTGCTGATGGTCGTCCAGATTTTTTAGCAGACGGGTCTGAATGGAGAACTCCACCACTTTGGGGAATTGGTTTGATCAAATCAGTCAACGGACACGATAATCTTTTACATGATGGAAGAGCTAGAGGTTTTGCTGAGGCAATTTTATGGCATGGTGGAGAAGCAGAATCTTCCAAAGAAAATTTTAGAAAATTGCCAAAGAGTGATAGAGACGCAATGGTAAAATTTTTGGAGTCAATGTGAAAATCTTTTTTTTTGCTTTGCTTTTACTTTCTTGTGAGCGAAAAAATTTAAACCAAGCTACAACTGAATCAGCTTTAATTGGAAGAATTTTTTATAACACAAAAGGTTATGATTATGGAAAATTAATAAGTGGACTTACCTTAAATGTTGTGCTTCCTTCTTTTGCTGAACTTCAAACTAGTTCTGAAAGTTTAAATCGAGCAGCTATAAATTTTGATTCATCTCAAACAATAACCAATTTACAAAATTTAAGAAATGCTTACAATGTGTTCAAAGATTCAATTGAAAGAGTAGAAGTATATGGATTTAACACATTAACAATTAGTTTAAATTTATTTACCAATCTAGATATGTATCCTAGTTTTAGTTTAGATACAGCAAAATTGGAATCAGAAGAAATTAATTCTGTTGTTACAATCAATTTAAACCGTGTTCAAAATAATACCATTTCCAAAAGAACTGTTTTAGCTTTGGAATATTTGCTTTATGAAAATGGACTTGGAAATTCAGATATAAACTTAAATTTAACAGCACTTCAAGCAAACCCCAGAAGAATTCAATACATTCTTGGACTCACTGGAGATTTGCAAATTAGAGCCAAAAATTTTAACGATGTTTGGAAAAATTCATTTGTAAACGAATACCAAACTGGAACAAATTCTTTTAGCTCTCTCAATGATGTAATTGGCAAACAAGTAAATTTTATGAACGATATGCTAACTAGTTTTATTGATAATAAAATTGGTGATCCTGCTGGACTAAGTGCAAAGTCTAGAGGAATTATTGATTTAAATAAATTGGAATCTAGGTTTTCAAATCGCTCACTAGATGATATTCAAGTAAATTTTGAATCTGTAAAAAATTTGTATTTTGGATCATTTAGAAATAATTCAGAAGTAGTTGGAATTACGGATTTAGTAAAAACAGTTAATCCAAGACTAGATGTAAAATTAAGAGCAGAATTTTCAAATATTGACTCTCAGATTGCTTCCATAAAACAACAAGGAAATTTGAGACTAGCAATTCAATCTAGATTTAGCACTGTTCAAACTTTGCACACTAGTTTTAGAAATTTAAGAATTATTTTTCAAAACGAATTATTTTCTTCCCTTGGAACAACATTCCAAATTGGAAATGCAGATGGAGATTAATGTATGAAATTTATTTTTTTATTTTTATTTTCAATTTTACTAACTGCACAAGAAAATTCAAAATCTTCTAAAGATGAAATTTCTAAATCCACAAAAGATGAAAAAATTTTAACTGAAGAAGAAATTAAAAAACAAAAAGAAGAAAATCCAAAAGGGCAAATCAATATCATTGGTTCAAACAAAGATGCTTTAAAAAAAATTCCAGGATCAGCCACTTTAATTGGAAAAAAATTCTTAGATGAAACTACTCCAATAGATGCGATGGAAGTTTTGAGAAGAGTTCCTGGGGCTTCGATTCGGTTTCAAGATGCAGCCGGACTCACACCGAATATTGGATTTCGTGGTGTGAGTAATGAAGAGTCTAGAAAAACTTTAATTTTAGAAGATGGAATTTTAACTTCACTCAGTCCCTATGGTCAACCAGAATCTTATTATATTCCTCAAATAGATAGAATCCAAAGAGTGGAAGTTGTGAAAGGCTCAGGTTCCATTTTATTTGGTCCTTCTACAATTGGAGGTATTGTAAATTTTGTAACTAGAAAACCTCCCACAAAACCAACTTTATTTTCAAAATCAGTTGGTGGGGAAAATGGTTTTATTTCAAATTTCACCCAATATGGTGGAACATTTGGAAAAACTACATTAGATGTTTCAACAAATTACAAACAAGGCGATGGATATAGAGATTACCAAAAATTTAATGTAAGAGATTTTTATTTTAAAATTGCACATGAAATAAATGAAAAGCATAATGTATTTTTAAAACTTGGACAAAATATTCAAGAAGCAGAAAGCACTTATCTTGGACTCACAGAAGGATTGTATTGGAAAAATTCCAGAATTAATCCAGCACAATTTGATAAAAAATATTTAAATAGATCATCATTTGTAATTGGACATGAATACAATTTGAATTTGGACTTTAGACTTATCACTAGAATTTATTCAAACAGTGCAGTTCGAAATTGGCAAAGACAAGATTTTACTTATAATAATCTAAATCAATTTGGAGTAGAATCAGCTCCACCAAGTGATTTATTTTTAGCATATTCTCCGTCACCAATTGGTGTGAGAACAGGTGATGTAATTTTTATGAGAAATTCTTCTCCACTTAGAGAACAATCCTTTCATGTAGGTGGACTTGATGTAAAATTAGAATGGAAAAAAGAAATCCTTGGACTAAAAAATGAAATGGATCTTGGTTTTAGAGTTCATGGTGAAAATAATCGAGTGAACACAAAATCAATTCCTTTTCCATTGATAACAGATGGATTTCCAACTAACCAACAAGATAGAAAAGCCACAGCCTATTCGATTTATTTTCAAGATAGAATTAGCCTCACAGATAAAATAAAAATTATGCCGGGTGTTCGTTACGAATGGATTCGACAAGGAGTGTACACCAAAAGAAGACAAGCTACTTCAACAGATGTGAGAGATAGAAGAGCTATAAATGTGGGTGATACTTTATTTGTAAACCAAGGTGCTGAAACTTATACCAAAGTATTGCTTGGTGGATTTGGTATTACTTATGATTTTACAGATTCGTTTAATTGGTTTGCTGGTGTACATAAAGGATTTTCCCCACCAACTTATGGAACTGCAATTAGTCCAACAGGACAAGATTATCGTTTAAAACAAGAAAGCTCCACCAATTATGAAACAGGTGTGAGAGGTGATATCAAGCCATATTTGTACACAGAAATTGTGGGTTATGTTTTGTATTTTTCAGATCAAATTATCAACACAAATGAAATTGGTGGGGAAGTTGGAACTAGACCTTTGAATTCTGGAAAGTCCATTCATAGAGGTTCAGAGAACACAGTGAGTTTTGATTTTGGTAAATTTTTTAATTCCAGTTTTTCAATTCCACTAGATTTAATTTATACTCATACAAAAGCCAATTCGATTTCTTATACTCCATTTCCATACACTACAAGAACTGACGGCACAATACAATTAGTCGATAGGCCAGCCTATTTTTTTGATAACAAATTTCATTTAATCAATAATGATACCAACAGAAATTATTTGCCTTATGTTCCAATGAATACTTATACAATTGCACTTGGTGTTTCCAAAAAAGGATATTATTTTCGTGGCGAATATCAATACATTGGAAAACAATATTCTGATTTGATAAACTCTCCCAACCAATCTACAGATGGCAACAGAGGTGTGATTCCAGAAATTGGTTTGGTGAACGTAAGTCTTGGATACAAACATCCTGAAAAAAAATGGTCTGTATTTCTCACTGGAAAAAATTTACAAGATAGAGAATATATTTCTGGAAGACTTCCTATTGGAATCCAAGTGGGACCATATAGACAAATTAATTTTGGGATCAGTTTTGAACTTTAAATTTTTATTTAAAGAGATTTCAAATAAAAGTTTATGTTTATATAGAATTGGTTTTGGAATATTACTTCAAATCCTTGTGCTAAGATTTTTTTTTAAAGGTTATATTGAAAAATATTTTATTGAGCCAAAATTTTTTTTTAAATACTATCCATTTTATTTATCCAATATCAACGGAGAATATTTTTATATTCTATTTTCATTGATGTATTTATTTTCTGTTTTGATAACAATTGGGCTATTCTACAAATTTTCAATGATTTCGTTTACAATTTTATTTACTTATTTTCATTTTTATGATATTGCTTATTACCTAAATCATTATTATTTAGTAAATTTAATTTGTTTCCTGCTTTGTTTTCAAAACTTAGGTGAAAATTATTCTGTTAAATCTCATTTTACAAAAAATAGAATCACAACTACAAAAGCTTATCATCTATACTTAATTTTATTTCAAATTTCAATTGTTTATTTTTTTGGATTTGTTGCAAAATTAAAATCAGATTGGTTATTTGAAGCTTTGCCTGTTTCAATTTGGTTAAAACAAAAATTAGATATTCCTATACTTGGATATTTTTTTCAATTTCAATTCACATCTTATTTTGTATCCTACTTTGGTCTTCTTTTTGATTTATGTATTCCATTTATTTTAATATCTAAATATAAAAATTATGGAATGATTTTGGCTTTTTTATTCCATTTAAGCACATCCATTTTATTTCAAATTGGTATGTTTCCTTATATCATGCTCTTCAGTATTTTTTTATTTTATTCAAATTTTGAAACAATTAGGGAAAATAATATCGAATACAAAAAATTAATATTAATTTTGCTTTATGTAATTTTTCAAATTTTATTTCCGCTTCGATTTTTATTTTATAAAAATTTATCTTGGAGAGAAGAAGGTTTTCGATTTTCTTGGAACATTATGGTAATTGAAAAAAGAGGAAGTATTGAATTTAAAGTAATAGATAAAAAAACAAAAAAAGAATTTTTAGTAAGTCCAAAAAATTATTTAACTGAGTTTCAATCTTTTATGTTGTCAACACAACCAGATATGATTCTAGAATTTGCAAAATTTTTAAAAAAAGAATTTGGTGATGTAGAAATTTATGCAGACTCATTTGTTTCATTAAACGGACAAGAATCCAAAAGATTTATCAATCCAAAAATAGATTTAAGTCTAGAACAAGAAAGTTTTAAACCAAAAAATTTTATACTAAAGGAATGAATTTTTTAAAAACAAAGTAGCAAGCGAAAGAGATTAGCTAAGCGTTTCTTAATATAATCTGACTTTAGTCTGAGGCTTCAGAAGTAGCATAGCTTGGCTAAGTGCAGCTAATAGCGGCAAGGGGTTATAGCCCAGTTTTTTTTGTAGAGAACAGTATTTTTAAATTCTCTATTTTGTATAAGGAAATTTTGCTTGTATAAAAAACTGAATAGGAAAAATTAAGACTTATGAAAATTCACCCAACCGCTATTATAGACAAAGATGCTAAACTGCATGACTCAGTTGAAGTAGGACCTTATTCGATCATCGAAGCCGATGTTGAAATTGGAGAAGGTACTTTCATTGAAAGTTGTGTGCGGATTTATTCTGGCACAAGAATTGGTAAAAATAATAAAATTCACCACACTGCAGTAATTGGTGGACTACCACAGGATTTGGGATTTAATCCTTCCACTAAAACATATACAATTTTTGGCGATGATAATATCATTAGAGAAGGTTCAATTATTCATAGATCAACTAAAGAAGGTAAAGCTACAATTCTTGGAAATAAAAATTTTATAATGGGTCAAACTCATATTGCACATGATTGTATTTTAGGAAATGAAAATATTATAGTTTTAAACGGTCAATTAGCAGGTCATTGTCATCTTGGAAATAAAGTTTTTGTTTCTGGACTTGTGGGTGTACACCAATTTTGTAATGTTGGCGATTACGCGATGTTAGCTGGTTGTTCTAAAGTTGTAAAAGACATTCCACCTTATACAACAATTGATGGTAATCCTGCAACAGTAATTGGATTAAATTCAGTTGGTTTAAAACGTTCAGGTTTTAATGCAGAGACCAGAGAAAAAATCAAACATGCATACAAAATTTTGTATCATTCAAAAATGAACACTCGAACAGCTTTAAAAGTTTTAAAAGAAGAAAATGATCCAAGTCCCGAAGTAAAATATATAGTAAAATTTTTTGAGGAGAGTGATCGTGGTGTAACAGATCACAGATAAAAATAAATATGAGAGTATTAGTCACTGGTGGTGCTGGTTATATTGGGTCACATATTGTTTGTGAATTAAATTCAAAAACTGATTATGAAGTTGTAGTTGTTGATACAATGGAAAAAGGTTCTGAAATAAATTTATTTTCCAAAAATGAATTTATCAAAGGTGATATAGCTGATGATGTTGTTTTGAAAAAAGTTTTTTCAAAAAAAGTGGATGCTGTGTTTCATTTTGCTGCTTGGAAAGGTGCTGGTGAATCTATGATTCTACCAGAAAAGTATTCTATGAATAATCTTATTGGCACTTTAAAGCTTCTAACAGCAATGAGTGAAAATAAAACTAAATATATTATTTTTTCATCTTCTGCAGCAGTTTATGGTTCACCTAAATATTTACCAATGGACGAACTTCATCCACTTAGTCCAGAAAATTATTATGGTTATACTAAACTTGCAATAGAAGAAAATTTGAAATGGTATGATAAGCTTCGTGGAATTAAATCAGCTTGTCTCAGATATTTTAATGCTGCAGGATACGATACTAAAGGTCGGGTGAGAGGTCTCGAAAATTCTCCTGCAAATTTATTACCTGTAATTATGGAATCAGCAATTGGAATGCGAACAGGTTTTGAAATTTATGGTGAAGACTACGACACAAAAGATGGTACTTGTGTTAGAGATTATATTCATGTAACAGATCTTGCAATTGCACATTTAAAAAGTTTAGAATATTTATTAAAAACTGATGAATCATTAATTGTAAATCTCGGATCCGGTGAAGGATTCACCGTAAAAGAAATGGTTTCTGCAACAGAAAAAATTTTGGGAAAAACTGTACCACATAAAATTGTTGGTCGCAGAGCAGGAGACCCACCAGTGCTTGTTGCATCAGCAAAAAAAGCAAATGAACTTTTGGGTTGGAAAGCTATTGAATCCACACCAGATATTTTAATTTCATCTATGTGGGAAATTTATAAATCTTATTCAAAATAGTTTAGTTGTTTTTTAGAAATATATTTAAATATAAATTTCTAGAATATGATTTTAAGTATATAAACTTAAAATCATTTGCTTTTGAATAATTCTATTGTTTTAAAAATCCAAAATGGTATACTTATTTTTATGAGTGCTAACTTGAGTGACAATGAAAATTATAGTTTTATTTTATGTACTAACTTTTCCTCACCAGTATAAAATAAAAATTTTCCATTTTGATAAATAGAATAAATTCGATTTGTTTTTATTAATTCAGGATGTTCTTTAAAGTAATCTAAACCATTAAAATAAATTTTATTATTTTTTAAAATCATAGGAACTGAAAATAATTCTAATGGGGGTTCATTAGATAAAAATTCAAAAAAAATATACTCATCATTATTTTTAATTGTATTGATATTTTTAACAATACTCGTTTTTTCATTGGAACTTATGATCCATTTTAGTTTTTCTTTTGAATAAGAATAAGAGCCAATTTCTTGTAATAAGAAAATTTTTTTAAATAAAATTTTTGGTAATAAAAAGGAATTTTCTTGGATTGCTAAAATTTCAGAAGTCCCATTTTGAATCAAAAATAATTTCTCATGGAACATAGTTACTTCTTGAATAATTTTTGGATTTAGTTTAATTTCATTTTCAAAAATATTATTGAATAAAAAAAATTTTTCTAAATTGCAGTTAAATAAAATTAAAAATATAAAGTATTTCATTTATTTAATCTTACTGTAAAGGTAGTTCCTTTTCCTGGAAAAGATTCAAAAGTGATAATCCCAGAATGAGCATCGATTATATGTTTACAAATTGATAAACCGAGTCCAGTACCTGTATTTTCTGAATACATTACATTTCCAACTTGATAAAAATTTTCAAAAATATGAGCTTGGTGTTCCAAACTAATCCCAATCCCATTATCTTTGATATCTATTTCATAATATTTTTGTTTTATTCTAGTTATAATTTCGACTACACCATTTTCATTTGTAAATTTAATTGCATTTGAAATTAAATTTATAAAAACTTGCCTAATTCTCTTTTCATCTAATATTAAAAATTCGTTATCTGAATCAGGTTGAACTAAAGTAATATTCTTTTTTAAAGCTTCATGACTCATAATCGTTATAGCTTGTAGAAGACATTCTAATACTGAAGTTGTTTTTTTTACTATCGTAAATTTCCCAGCTTCCATCTTAGAAATATCTAAAATCTCATTTAATAATTTTAATAAATGATTTCCACCTGTATTAATAAACTTTAAAAATTCTTTTTCTTTAACATATTCATCACCAAGTTGAATTAATTTAGAAAAGCCTATAATTGAGTTCAGTGGTGTTCTGAGTTCGTGACTCATATTTGCTAGAAAATCTGATTTAGATTTATTCGCTTCTTCAGCTTTTTTTACTGAAGCTAATAATTCAGAAGTTTTTTCTTGAACTACTTTTTCGAGATAATCTTTGTGGTTTTTTACTAAAAATTCAGTTCTAGATCTTTCTAAAAAAGCAGATAAAATATTACTTATTAAATTAAACAAATCAATATCGTCTTCGTCAAAAATTCTTTCCTCAGAATCTTCAAAAAATAAAATGGAATCAAGATTTGAATCTAATATTAAAGGAATGATTACAATCGAATTGATTTTTTTTTCAAGAAAAATACTTTTTTCAATTTCGGTAAAATGATTTTTATCAGAATAATAAACCCCAACTTCTTTAACTAAATTATATTTTGTTTCAAAATACTGAATTAATTCTTGTTTAGTCTCATAATCAAACCTTGATTGATTTAAGTATATTTCTTCTTCAATTGTAGCCTTTAATAAATTTTGAATATTATTATATTTTACAATTAGAGCTGAAAAAATTCCAATATTTCTTATTAATTCTGTAACTAATTTTTTTAAACTGTTTTCAATTGTTAAGGGTTTTATCAATGATCGAGCTAAATTACTAATTGCAGTTTCATTATTAATTTTTTTATAAATCTTTTTTTGCATAAAAATTTTATATGAAATATCTTTTAAAATAATTATTTTTCCCAATTTATTTTTTTTTGAATCTAGAATTGGTTGAATAATTTCATCAAGGTAAATTAGCTTATTTGTTTTATTTTGAACAAAATAGATTTCATTATAAAAACTTTGAAGATTTGAAAAACTTTCAGTTTCATCTTGATTAGAATTTATTTTTTTTACAGGATTATAAAAATTGTTTAAATTTTGTCCAATTAAATCTTCATTAAAATTAAATAATTTAATTGCTGTTGGATTCATAAAATTAACATTATTATCAAGATCTAAAGTCAAAAAAGCATCACTTATACTATTCAAACTAGATCTCAATAACTCTTGACTATCTCTTAGTTTTTTTTCTAGAGAATAATTATTGATCGAAATTTCTAAAGCAACTTGAAGATCATTTTTTGTAACAGGTTTTAGGAGATAACCAAATGGATTTACTTCTTTTGCTCTTTCAATAATATTTTTTTCTGATTGAGAGCTTAAAAATATTACTGGAATATTAAATTCATTTTTTATTATCTTTGCAGTTTCGATTCCATCCACTTCGCCTTCAATTTGAATGTCCATTAGGATAATTTCTGGTGATTCTTTTTTTACAAATTCAATTGCTTGAAAGGAATTTGTAGCGGTACCAACAACATCATAACCCAATTTTTTTAAAATAAATTTATTTGATTCAGATAAAATGATATCATCTTCAACCAAAAGGATTCTTATCTTTTTTAAATCAGTCATGAAAATTAGATTATTTTCAAATTGACAAGGTAGTCAAACTATAAATCTTAGAATTAACCATCCAGAAAAAAGCGAGTGTGGTGAAATTGGCAGACACGCTAGACTTAGGATCTAGTGCCGAAAGGTGTGGGGGTTCAAGTCCCTTCACTCGCAAAATAATTTTAATAAAAGTAAATTAGGACTTGAACGCTTCATTTTGAAAGATTTTTTTTGCTCCGACCAAGGAGTGAAAAAAATAGTCCAAATGACAGGAAGTCATTTGGCAAAATGAAGACGCCGCGGAACTATTTTTGCAAGGATGTAAAAATGTGCAGCGGGCAGTCCCTTCACTCGCAAAATAATTAAAATAAAAGTAAATTAGGACTTGAACGCTTCATTTTGAAAGATTTTTTTTGCTTCGACCAAGGAGTGAAAAAAATAGTCCAAATGACAGGAAGTCATTTGGCAAAATGAAGATGCCGCGGAACTATTTTTGCAAGGATGTAAAAATGTGCAGCGGGCAGTCCCTTCACTCGCAAAATAATTTAAATAAAACTCATGTCAATTCGTTAGATTTACTAACTATATTACCGATAATAAAATATACAAATTGTTTTAAGGTAGGTTATTTATGAAATTCTTGTTCTATTTAATTTTAGGTTTAAATTTATTTTCAGTTCCACTAACGGAAGAAAATTTAAAAGTTTTGATGAAAGAAAATAAAGAGCATTTAGAATTTGTAAATGTAGTGATTAGTAATATGATCAAACCTCAGGCTGAACCTGATAAACTAGTAAATTATGAATTTTTAAAAATCAAACCTGATATAGCTTCAAAACGTGTGTTAGATAAAAATGATTCCTATTATTTTACTAAATTTTTAGAAAGTAACATGGGAGATAATGATGGTGCAATGCTATATTTAAAAGCAGATTATGAAAATGCTTATCGTCCCATGAAACAAGCTCGTGAAAGATTAAAAGAACTCTATGAAGATTCTTTAGAAAGACATAATGAACATACGCGTGTGCTTTTGACTTGGGTTGCAAATCGTGTAATTAAATCTGAGGACTATAGTTCTAAATACTTATTAAAACTAGCATTTAAACAACTAGCAGTTGCTGAAGATTTTTATTCACTAGGTTGGAATCAAGCTCCTTACCAAACTAGAAATAAAGTTACTCATTATCGTGAAGGAATTCAAGCATCAAGGTTTGCAAGGCGTTATGCATTAATTGCTATAATGAATTATAAAACAACAAATGATGATAAAACAATTTACCGAAAACAATCACTTAGTGAATTAAAAAATTCTATCAACGAAGGGCAAATAAATGATTATGAATATCTAAAAACATCCCTTCGAAATTTTATTGAGAACAAATACATTGATGCAAAAATTTCTACTAATATTACTTTAGAAAGACCTCCAACAGCAATGGGTTATGAATTTAAAGAAAATACAGCACAAAAACTAGACTTAATGGAAATGCTTGATGATGCTTATGCATTGATTACTTATAATCGAATTTCAGTTTTAGATGAAACTAATAATATAATAAAAAAAGAATCTCCTGGTCCAACTTTAACAGATTCAAAAGAAGTTAAAGAAACAAAAGAAAGCAAACCAAATGAAACTAAAACTACTTCACCAACTAAAGGAACTAAGTAATGAAAGGAATTTTATTTTTAATTATTATTAATATTTTTGCTGGTTCTAAAGCAAGTTTTGCTGATAGAAAAAGAAATTTGGATCAAAAAATTTCTCAATTAGAAAGTATAAATGATCCTTCCATTTTAAGCAATTTAGAAGAATTAAAAAAGAAAAAATTGGAAATTGAAACTGCATATAGAAGTTCAGATAAAGAAAAATTAAATGTAGCTCTTATAGAGGCTGAGAAAAATACAACCTTAACTCAAATTTCTTTAATTGGAAATTTAAAGTCTAAATCCAAAGAATTAATGGACTCTTATTCAATTGAAATTAGTAAACTCTCTGAAAAAGAAAAAATGGAAAAGAAAATTTTACAAGTTTCAGAAAAAACTAAACGAGAAAAATCTTTTGCTTATACAAATTTAGCTAAAGCAGATTACCAAAACGCTTTAAAATTTGAAAGAGATAAAAATTATTTATATTCTATTTCTTTATTTAAGAAAAGTATTGAATACACTAATTTAGCATTTAAAACAAATGAATTAAAAGATGAAAAAGAAACTAAATCTGATGAAGCAAAAAAGGAAGTTAAGAATTAATTGTTAAATTCTAAAATTGAATTATGAAGAAATTGAATGTATTCATTTTTATTTCTAGTCATTCCTAAAAATTTGGAAATGATTTTTTCTTCCGAATTTAAAACGGCATAAAGAGGTTGAGCAATTGTTTCAAATTTATCTTCTTGGTACTTTAAATTTTTTTCATGCACAAGCTCCTCTCCATCAGTGTATAATTTAACTAAAACAAATTTTTTCAATTCAGTTTTTATTTCATCTAATATAAAAATATTTTGTTCCATCCATCGACAATTTGTACAAGTATAACCTGTAAAATCTATAAAAATTGGTTTATTTTCTTTTTTGGAAATTTCTTTAGCTTTATCAAGATCATCTAGCCAAACAAGATTTTCTGTGTTTGATTTTTTTTCAGAAATTGTGTTTGTATAATTTGGCAAAAATGCTTCCCATTCAGATAAATTTTTTCCTGAAATTCCTGAAAGAAAATAAAATCCTAAATAAAAAATACATATCGAAATAAATACTGAAAAAAAAGATTTTTCAGTATTCGGTTTTTCAGTTTTAAAATGAAAACCACCTAAAATATAAATTCCCATTACAAAAAAAATAGAAGCCCAGATCATTAGAAAATTTTCTCTTGGTAAAATTTTGAGATTTAATACCAAATCAAAATTACTAAAAAATTTTAAACTAGCAGCTAGTTCTAAAAATCCCATAATTGCTTTTATTCGCACTAACCATGAACCTGATTTAGGCATTTTTTTTAAAAGAGAAGGAAACATTGCTAAAAATAAAAATGGCATAGAAAAACTTAGTCCAAATCCAAACATACCTACAAGTGGATAAATAGAATTTCCTTTTGTTGCAGAAACTAAAACGGTTCCAATAAACGGAAGTGTACAAGTGAATGTTGTCAATGTAAACAAAAATGACATTAAAAGATTTTGAAATAAATTAGAGGATTTATTTTTTTTATTTTCAAAGTAATTCAATATTGATGATGGGATATAAATTTCAAATACACCAAAAAGATTTAATGCAAATAGAATAAATAAAACAAAAATTGCAAGATTCAAATATGGATTCGTACTTAATTTGCTAAGTCCTGTTGCACCGTATAATGTAGACACAAGGAATCCAATTAAACTAAAAGAAACTAATATTCCAATTTGAAATTGTGCAGCCTCAGTAAAAATTTCTTTTTTTGTCTTTTCAGAATTTTTTGTAAAATAAGAAACTGTTAAAGGAATTAGAGGAAATACACAAGGTGTTAATAATGATAAAAAACCAAAACTAATTGATAACAATAAATAAGATAAAATCGAAATTTCTTCCACATTTTTATTTTTTTTTATCATTTTAATTGAGCAAGATAGTTTTTTCTTGAAATTTATTTCCATTAATTAAATAATGTTCTAATTGGACAAAGTATGAACGTTGATTGGGAAAGAATTAATTCATTTATTACAGAAGATAGTGAAGAAGAAAAAGAGTGGTTAAAAGAAATGATAACTTCACTTTTAGAAAATTATGAAGAAAGACTTAAAGACTTAAATCTAATATTTGATTCTAAAGATAATGTTGCATTAAAATCATTACTTCACCAAATGAAAGGTGTTGTAGCAAATTTTGGACTTGAAAAACTGAGACAAATGACAATCATTGCTGAAGATTTATGTAAAGAAGGTAAAACAGAAGAATCTATTTCAATAGCAAAAGAATTCGAACCAGTTTGGCAAGAAACCAAAAAAGAACTAAAAGAAAAACTTGGGCTTTAAATTTTTAAAGCCTGTTCAACTACTTTTTTAGATCCAAAATAAATCCCATCTTCAAAATTTTTTATAACACATTCATTCATTCTTGTAAGTATTGAATCTTGTTCAGTTAAAAGTTTTATCATTTCAACTGCATGATTCACTTCTCTACATTCAGTTGTTCCTTCACCAAGTTCCATCGAACGAAATGCTGACATCGCTTCATGGTCACCAACTCTTCTAATGAATAATTTTGGAATAGGATAAAAAGCCAGCTCAGATGGTTTTGTTGCCATGATATCAGAAATTCGAATCAAGTGATCTGTTGTTAGGAACGCTTCAAAATGTTTTTCAAAGCAAAATAAAGTTACTGCAAAAGGTTTTTTTGATTCTTTATTATGAAAAGAATGATCTTCAGTAAATTGTAATAAATCTTTAAATGAACTCACTGTTGTTGAAGAAATATTTAATTCAGTTAATTTTTCCAATAAAGATTCATAAATTCCTTTGTGATCACCTACATTAATATATAAATGGATTTCACTAGATTTTAATTTATCTTTAATTTTATCTAATAATTCTAAGGTATAATTTTTTTGTGCACCAGCACCACCAATAGCAAGTAAAATTCTTTTTGCTTCTTTTTGGTTAATTCTTCTAAGTCTAGCTTCAGAATCTAATTTTGCATTTGTAGCAATTGGCTCAGAAACCCAGTGACCTGCTATTTCTAAATTTTCTTTTGGTACACCCATTTCGATATATTTATAATAAGAAGAAGGACTTTGAACATAATTCATTGCACCTGGTACTAAAAGATAATATTGAGGAAAATTATCACATATTAATTGGTGTACGGATTTAAAACCAGATTCAACTGCAATCTGACCATTGAGCGGATAAGTGGAAATATATGGTAAAGAAGTATTGATATCACTAAGTAAATTTTTATATGCTTCTGCTAATATACTAGATAAATATAATGAACCTATATTCCCTTGTGCAGTAATTTGTCCCCAAGCCCATTCGGTGATCCCACCCCACTCCGAAGAAGCTCTACTAAATTGGCTATATAAACTATCTACTTCTTTAATTGCAGTTGCTTCATTTGAATCTATTGCAAGTAAATCATGTAAAAGAGGTTTTAATTTTTTTTGAAGCACCCAAGAATAAACTGAATATGCCATTCTATGGTGACCGTAACCCATACGGATTGTTCCTACTAATACATCAGTATCAAAACTTTTGTTTGGAATTTCACCTCTAAAAACTTGTTCTAGTCCTGGAACAAACTCGATGGGTTTTGACACTAATGGAATTTTATTATTTGTATCAATTTTATATCGCATTAACATAAATGCTTTAATTGCATTTCCATATGCTTTATTCAAATTTCCAACATCTAAACCAAAAAGTTTTTCTTTATTCATGAAATCCCTCTTTTGAATATGTATTTAGTTTTTAAATTAGAAACAAGTAAAAAAAACTATTTGGGGAAATTTTCTATCCATCTTAAAATTCCATTTTCAAATCTAGAATTTTCTTCACCAAAACCAATTCTTAGAAATCCTTCTTCTTCAAATTTAGTTGCAGGTAATAAAAACACATCAGCTTTTTTTAAAATTTTTTTTGCATAATTTTCAGACAAAATATTTTTTTCTAATTGAACTAGTCCAACTAAACCTCCAGTTGGTCTCTTAAAATTTTTTAAATACAAAATTTTTTTATAATTTTTAGAAAAAAAGTCAATATTCTTCAATACATTTTTTTTTATAGGAATAATTAGTTCTTTCCAATTTTGTAAAATTTTTAAAGCTAAGAATTCTGAAATTGGATTTACTGTATGAGTGAGATAGTCTTTGTAAGACCTTGCTCTTTTAACAAATTCTTTATCAGCGATTAACCAACCTATTCTTAATCCAGTAACTCCAAAACATTTAGTAATTGAACCAGTAGCAAAAATATTTTCTTTATTTTTGTAACCTGTTGCACCAAGTTCATTTTTAAAATCCAAAAAACGATAATGCTCATCAAATAAAATTTTTTCTGAGTAATCTATTTTTTCAAAATCAATTCCAAATCCTGTTGGGTTGTGTGGATGATTGATAATATAAAGGTCCTGCTTTTTTGAAAAAAGTTTTTTTAAGTCTAATTTATTTCTTCCATTAATAAATCTTATTTTAGCTCCAATCATTTTAGGTATTTCATATAAAGCTTGAAAACTTGGTTTAAATAAAGATACTTTTGATTTTTTATTTAACAAAATTTGAAATAACAAAAATAAAGCTTCTGAGGTTCCGGTTGTTATTAAGATATTATCTATTGGAACATTATTATATAATTTTGAAACTTCTTTTCTTAGTTGAGCAGAGCCTTGGTTTGGAGAATCAGAAAGTGATATCTGTTCAAGCTCTGTAAAATTTAATTTTAAATTTTCAATTAACTCTTTTAATAAAAAATTTTTATAACCACTTTCACCTAAATTACAGGAGACAATATTTTTATTTGACTCAAGTAAATCTTCAATAAAAAATTCTCTTGGTTCCATTAAATTTTTATAGTTTGATTTCTACCTGAATTTTTTGCTTTGTATAAAGCTTGATCAGCACGATTAATAAATAAATCTAAATTATCATTTTTTTCTAAACTTGTTACACCAAGACTAATTGTAATTTTATGATTTTGAATGAACTCTTTAGATTCAATAAAAGTTCGTATTTTTTCAGCAATGCGAAAACTATCTTCAATAGAAGATTTTAATAAAATCAAAAATTCTTCTCCTCCCCATCTACATAAAATATCTGAGTTACGAATTAAACCTTTTAAACATGAAGATATTTCAACTAAAACTTTATCTCCAATATTATGACCAAAATTATCATTGATTTTTTTAAAATGATCAATATCAAATATTATTAAAGACAAAGGTTTTTCTTCTTGAGTAATTGATTTATAAATCTCATTAAAAATATCTATAAACTTAGTTCTGTTGTACACTTTTGTCAATTCATCATAAGAAGCTTTTTGTTCAAGGGTCGTTTTTTCAATTTCATAATCGGTAACATCTGTTAAATTTAGAATAAAAAGTGATTTTCCTGGTAGAAGAGATTTATGAGCTAAAAAAATTTCTTTTTTCAAAAATTTGTCTTTGGGTTTAAGCTTTAATTCTTGGTCTTCAAGATTTTCTTCTATAATATCAAAATATTCTGAATAAGATTGGTAATCTCTAGTGAACTGAAGTAGATTCGGAGATCCAACATAATTCAAAAATGATTTATTTGCATATAAAATTCTATTTTCATCAATCATTAAAACAAGACCTTTTTGAAAATCTAATAAGTTTTGAATTAAGTCTTTGTTTATTTTTAACTCAAGATGAGTTTTTACTCTTGCTAAAAGTTCACTAGCGTGAAAAGGTTTTGTAATATAATCTACTGCACCTAGTTTAAAACCCTCCAGTACATCATCAGGTTCAGCTTTTGCTGTTAAAAATATTACAGGAATATTTTTTATATTTTCATTTTCTTTAATTTTTTTTATAGTATCAAATCCTGAAAGTTCAGGCATCATTACATCTAACAAAATTAAATCAGGTTTTGTTTTTTCTAAAATATTTAATGCAGAATTTCCATTTGTTGCCACAATTACGCGATATCCAGTCTCTTTGAGAACAGTTCCTAGTAGTTGAATATTTTTTGGTGTATCATCAACTATTAAAATGGATGCGTTTTTTACGAATTTTTCCAAGAATGTTCCTTAAATTTTTTTAAACTTTTCAATTATACTTAATGCTTTTTCCATATCGAATAATTGAATTGATTCTTCAAGCTTTACAATTAAATCTGAGAGTTTTTTATGATTAAAATTTTCATTTATTTTTTTAAAAATAAAAATAATTTCTTCAATTTCATTAATACTAGATGCAGATGAGATAGAGTTAATTTCTTGTTTAACTGAATTAAAATCTTCTTTTAATTTTTCAGGAAACTCATTTGAAAAATTTTCTTCTTCTTCTAATTTGTTATTTGAATCTTCGATAACAGTTCTTTCAAATTCTTGATTAGAAGTATAATAACTAGAAGGCAATTCTATAAAATTAACTTTAAATTTTGAACCTATACCTTTTTTTGATTCTAATTCAATTTTACCGTTTAACAAAAAAACCAATTTTTTTGTAATTGATAAACCGAGTCCAGTTCCTCCATACTTTGAATGGTCTTGATTTCTTCCTTGTGTAAATGCTTCGAATATTCCTTCTTTGTCTTCTTCAGCAATTCCAATTCCAGTATCTTCAATTTCAAAAGAAACATCAAGTGAAGAATAAGCTTCATTAAAATTTTCTAATTTTACTTTTAATTTAACAAAACCTTTTTCTGTAAATTTAATCGCATTACTTACTAGATTAACTAAAATTTGTCTCAATCGAATTTCATCTAGTAAAATATATTCGGGTAAACTTTTATCAATTTCGACAATAAATGAAATTTTTTTTTCTTCAATCTTAGCACTAAATAATTCAGAAATTTCATCAATTAATTTTGGAATTTTAATTAAACTTAATTGAATATTTAATTTTCCAGCTTCAACTTTTGATAAATCTAAAATATCATTTATAATTGATAAAAGAGATTTTCCCGAAGTACGAATATTTTCAGCAAATTTTAAAACTTTATCTTGTGGATTAGAGTTTTTAATTAAATCAGCAAATCCAATAATTGCATTCATTGGTGTGCGTATTTCATGTGAAATATTAGCAAGAAATTCAGATTTAGTTTTACTAGCGGCAAGAGCCATTTTTTTATCTCTAACTTGTTCAGAAATATCCAAACCAAAACCAATTAACCAACCCTGATTAAACTCATCTCCAAAGAAATAATTTTGAATAAACCATTCGATTCCATCGTTGTATAATCCTGTCGAGATGAATTCTTGTGGTTCACCTGTTTTTGCTTTAATTAATAAATCTTTAAATTCAGAATAAATTTCATAAATATTAATATTCACTGCTTGATTTTGTCTTAGTCCAAGTTTAAATAATCCAGCACCAATTGATTCACGGATAATTCCTTTATCATCAATTCTAAAAACTATTACAGGAAGATTTGTGAGAACACCAGATAAAATTTGGCTTTTTTCACGAATTACTTTTTCGATTAATTTTCTTTCTGTAATGTCTCTGATTACTGCATGAATTTCCATATCCCCAGTAAACTCATTTAAAATAAATCGGGAGGCAACTTCAGTCCAAATTTTAGTTCCATCTTTTTTGTATTGCTCAATTTCATCTACATAAGTTGCCTTTAAAGATTTTCTTGATGCCAAAAGTTTTTTAACTCTCATTGGAAAAACTTTTGAAGTATGTTTAAGAGAATTAGGTGTAAAAATTTTCTCAATACTAGATGATTTTATTTCTAGAACAGAATATCCAGTTAAGTTAAATATTGAAGGGCTAGAATATTTAATTTTATATGTGATCGGATCTAAAACTAAAATTACATCTGCCATATTTTCTGTGATTACTGAATATCTTTCTTCATTTTCTATTAATGCTTTTTCAGCAGACTTTCTTTCTGTTATGTTTCGAACTTGGATCAATACACCTGCTCTAATATTATCTAAAGTGTAACATGCTAGACCAACTTCAACTGGAAAAATTGTTTTGTCTTTTCGAACTGCTGTTGATTCAAAATTTGCAGTATTAAATTCGCCTTGTAAAATTTTCCTTATTTGATCTGTAAAAAAATTTTTTTCCATTACAGAAAAAAATTGTGTAGCTGAAACTAATTTTAATTCATCAAGACTTTCAAATCCAAATAAAGATAAAAAGTTAGAATTTGTCCAATGAGTAGAATAATCCAAACCAATTAATGCTATACCGTCGGGTGAAATTTCAATTAATGTTCTAAATAGTTCTTCTTTTCTTTCAATTTCTTTTTGAAATTTTTCCTTCTCTGAGTAATTTTTTTGATGATCTTCAATCATTAAATTAAAAGTTTTTACTAACTTTCCGAACTCATCCCTTGACTTATAATTAATTTTTGCTTCCCAATCTCCTAATGCTATTTTTTCAACTGAATCTTTTATCAAACTTAATGGAAATAGAAATTGTTTTAAGGTAAAAGATAAAATAAAATATAATAGAATTAAGAAAAATAAATTTACACAAATTAAAATAAAGTAAAAATTTCGATAGAGAGTATTTATTTTTTTTAATGACTCTCTTGAACCTGTTTCGTTATGTTCAATTAAATTACTAACAACAGAAATAATAAAATCAATTTGTTCTCTACTTCTTTCAGTTGCTTCAAAATATTTTGAACTATCTTTTTTTCTAGAAACAAAAATCAATTCTTTGTTTAGGTCTTGATATCTTTCTATTGATTTTAAAAAAAAAGTTTCAAAATAATCTTTTTCATCATTATTTAATTCTAAATTTAAATATTTTTCTATCAAAGCAGAATATTCTCTTTTGAGAAAAGCTAGTTTTTTTTCAACATCATCCATTTTTTCCAATTGAACTTCAAGCAAATGTCTGATTTCCCATCTTCTGTATTCTTGTAATTTTAAATTTAATAAGGAAAGAGTTACTATTCGATTAACCCATTTATCATTTATATATTTAGTTTCTGAAATTATTTTATGAATATCATAACTCAAAATAATCGAATTGATAATTGTAAAAAATAACAATATAATAATTGCGAAAATTGTTTTTCTGGAAATTTTTTGTCTTCTATAAGTAGCTAAAAATTTTCTTAAAAAATAAAATAAATTTCTCATTTTTGTTTTAGTATTAGTGAATGAATTTTAGTTGCATCAAATGGTTTAAATAGTATATCATTTACTTTCATCTTATAATATTTTTCTTTTGATATATTCAAATTGGATGTGCTTATAGAAAGATAACATTTGTCCTGATCTAATTTTAAAATATTCCTAACAAAACCAATCAAATCATCTACAATTTCATCATCAAAATGATTACTTAAAATTATTAAATCTGGAGTAATTTGTTTTGTTAAACTTTTAAACTCGTGTGAGTTTCTAGCAATTACAACATCCACATGTTCCTTAATTAATATTAATTCTAAAAATTCTAAAATAGACTCATTATCATCAGCAATCAAAACTGTAATTTTATCTTTTTCAAATTTATTTTTTAAAATAATCGCTTCATTACAACGATTAAGATAAAGTATAAAAATTGGATCTTCAGGTAAAAAAGAATTACATTTTAAAAAAATTTCTCTTGCAGGTTTTATAAGTCCTGCACGAAATTTTGTGATTCCAGTAAAAAAATCTGGGCTTAGTAAAATCTTTTTTTCAATTTTATCTTCAGATTCATATCCAAAAAAATCATATACAGTTAGTAAACCTTCTCTGCCTCTAATTTTTGTTGACTCAATTTCTCTGATCATTTTTTTTAGATTAGAGTGAATTAAAGAAAAAGTTTGAAAAGTTAATAAAATGGGAATATGAAAAGTTTTTGTCAAATTTTCCATTTTGCGAGCTATCATTACTGTATCACCAACTAATGTAGTATCAAGTCTGTCAATTCCCCCAATTGTACCAAAATGAGCTTTTCCAGTGTGAATTCCGATTCCAATTTTAATATCAGGAATGTTGGGATTAAATTTATTTTGATTAAATTGATTTAAATAAACTAAAATTTCTTTAGCAGCAATCAAAGCATCATCGGGTGAATTTGGGAAAATAACAGTTATATCATCACCAACAAACTTATCAATAAACCCTTGATTCTTTGCTATAATTTCTGTTACACCAGAATAATATTTATTTAAAAAAACTATAATTTCTTTAGAACCAAGTTCTTCTGTAAGAGAAATAAAGTCTCTAATTCCAGAATACAAAACTGTAATTTCTTTTTCAGCATAATCCCCAATTTCAACTTCTAAAATTGATTTTTTCTCAAAAAATTTTAAAAATTCTTCAGGAACAAATTTGGAATATTTTTTATTTAAAGTATTCATTTTTTCTGAAAGTATTTCAACTTCACTAAAAGCAATTGATAATCTTCTCGAAATAATAATTGATTGCCCAACTAAAAAAATAAATACTCCTAGTTGTAATAATTCTGATGTGTGAATAATTCTTTGTACGGTTAAAATATCATTTAATCCAAATAGAACAAATACATTTGTGAATAAAAAAATTACTAACGAATCTTTTCTTCTATGAATCAAAACTTTTATATAATAATAATAACTGATTATAGTTAAGATTAGTAAAAAGAGATAATAAACATCAACAAAATAATTATAAATTCTTAAATTAGAAAACAAAGCAATAAAACTTAATGTGTAACCAATTGCTAAAAATATTTTATTTAAATATTCAGGAATATCTTCTTGAAATAGTTCTTTATTAAACTGAAAGAAGAAAGGACCAATTAGGAAAAAAGAAATGTATTCTAATTTTGTTATGATTTCTAAAGGAATGTTTGGAAATAATTGGATCAGCATAACTTCGCCACTCGAAATAACTCTCATTAAAGTAACTAAACAAAAAATTGCAAAGTATTTACTAGCTTTATCATTTCTTCTAAAAAAATACAACATAAAATGATAAATTGTGATAATTAAAATACTTCCACCTAAAGCAAACTCAATAAAATTTCTTTCGTATTGTAGAAAAGCAATTTGGTCTTGTAGTCCAAAAGTTGGAGAGTTCCACATTCCACCATTTCTGTGATGGTAATTTGAAATATGAAATACTAAAAATAATTCTTCTTTTTCTGTTTCAAAATAAATTGTTCTTGTTCCATATTGTGGAACACCTGAAGTTGAAATTTCTGAAATTTTTCCTCTTCCAGTAATTAATTCTCCATTAATATAAAATTCATAAGCTGTAGCTTGTTCTTTAATTCTGATTCCGTATCTTTTAATTCCTTTTTTAGTTGGAAGAATTAATTTTAAATAATAACTACCAAAACCATAACCACTAAAATTATATTTTCTATCTCTTAAATCATCATTCCAAACTCCTGGAATTTTTAAAAAATATGGTTTTTGTTTTGGAATAAATTTGTCGGGATTAGGTTCAATAAATTCTCGATTTATAAAAGCCCATTCACCTTCTAAAGAGATAGAACCTTTCTTTTCAAAATCCCAAAAAATTAAATTTAGTACACCATTAGTTGCTTTTGGACTTTCTTTAAATTTTACAGTAAAATCACAAGAGAGAAAAAAAAAGAGTATTATATAAATAAATTTTTTTAATAACATGTCTAACTCTAAACAAAAATCTATAATGAAAATAAGTTGGAATATGGAAATAGTTTTTTAATTTAAAATATTTTTTTTTGCTTCTATTTTATCTTGCTCAAGTTGGTTTTTTAATTCATCAATTGAAGAAAATTTTTTTTCATCACGAATAAATTTTAACAATTCTACTTTTAAATTTTCACCATAAATTTCTTTGTCAAAATCAAATAAATTGACTTCTATGTTTAATTTTTTTAGTTCAAATGTAGGATTAAAACCAATATTCAACATTCCACGAAATTTTTTCCCAAGATAAATACAATTAACCGCATAAACTCCAATTTTTGGTATCAAAATATTTTCTCCAATTTCTAAATTTGCTGTTGGAAAACCGATAGTCCTACCTCTTTGAAAACCTTTAACAACTTTTCCATTTAAATGAAATTTTCTGGTTAAAAAAGAATTTGCTTTTTCAATATTTCCTTCTGAAATTAAATTACGAATATAAGAACTAGAAACTTGTTCACCTTTAAAAAAAATTGGTTCAATTTTTTCAACTGTAAAATTAAATTCCAAAGATTTGTCTTTTAAAAATTCAAAACTACCTTCTCTACCTTTACCAAAAAAATGATTAAACCCAATAATAATATGTTTTGCATTTAGTTTTTTTAATAAAATTTCTTCCAAAAAAAAAGAGGCTGTGTTTTTAGAAAATTCTTCGGTAAAAGGAATTGTCAAAATATAGTCAGGTGAATAGGACTTTAGAATTTCTAATTTTGATTTTTCATCATAAATCGGTTTTAGATTTTTATTTTTACCTAAAACTAGTGAAGGATTTGGAAAATAAGTAACTATAATTGACGGAATATTTTTTATTTCTTGGACTTTTTTTAATTTTTCCAAAAGGCTATTATGCCCAAGGTGTATTCCATCAAAATTCCCAAGAGTTAAAATACTTCCTTCTAGGAAAATTGGAATTTTATCAAAATGAATTTCTTGCATGTTTAAAGCTATATAAAATTATTCCTATTAAAGCTTGTAGGTTTGCAAGTATTTATTCTGGAGAGGGCTTATGCGATTTATTTTCTTTTTTTTAATTATAATTTTTTTCATTGTTGCTAATGAAACCAAACTTAAAAAATTTATCAATTTCACCGAAAAAAATGAATATGGTGAAAAATTGAATCCTGAAGATTATAAGACTTTTGGAGAATTAAAACGCTGGGCAAATTTTCAAAATTTATCACTTTTACCTGATAGCCCAAAATATGGTTTAAAAGATGGAATTGCTAGAATAATTCCTGTCGAAGGTTTAAATTTTTATTTAACTCATGATTCGAATATAAAAAAAACAATTTATGTTTATTTTGATTTTACAACTTATCAAAATATTGGAAACAAAGATGCTCCAATTCGGTCTTTAAGTATTTTTGTAAACGATAAACAAAAATCTAATGTTGTTTTTGATAAAGATAAACTTGAAGCAAATCCGTTTAGAATTTCTATAGACCCTTCTGAAGTTAGCAGTGGAAGAATCAATTTAAAGTTAGTTCCTGATTCTTTAGTTGCTGGTAGATTTTTTGGAATTTGGGATGTTTTCTATTCTTATTCAAAGGAGTAAAGATGAATAAAATTTGTTATTTATGTGGATCAGATAAAAATGAAGAAATTTTTAATGAAAATGGAATTCCGATTCTTAAATGTAAAAATTGTTCACATGTATTTTCTAGTTTTGAACAAGCTGAACATTATGATGGATATTGGAACGAATCAGAAGAGTCTTATGATTTAGAGTGGTGGGACAAAGCTCATCGAAATATTTATGAAGAATTTATTTCTAAATTTATGAAACTTAATGAAGGCTACTTAGTTGATGTAGGTTGTGGACTAGGTTTTTTTTTAAAACTATTAAAAGAAAAAAAAGTAAATTGGAAAACTCTTGGTTATGAGATGTCAGAACAAGCAGTAAAATTTGCCAAAGAAAAAAACGGACTTGATCAAATTTATTCTGGAATGGTAGAGAAGTCGGGAATTGGAAAAAACTCTATAGATATAATTACTTTATGGGATGTTATTGAACATATTCCAAAACCTCAACCACTTTTAAATTATCTACATTCTATTTTAAAACCCGGTGGAATTTTATTTTTACAAACTCCCAATTTTCCAATTCAATTAGTCAAAGCAAAATTAAAAGTTATGAAAAATGGCATGAAAGAAGGAATTCATTATTTAGAAGCAAAAGATCATATCAATGATTATTCGATGAAAACTATGATAGATCTAAGTCAACAAACAAATTTTAAATCTTGTGAGTTTCATGTGATGACACCAATTCTTTCAGTTGCTGGAAGTAAAAAAGGTGTACTTGCAAAAAAAAGTTTTTATCATTTAACAAATGCAATTTGGAATTTAAGTTTTAAAAATATTAATTTGAATAATACATTATTTGCAGTTTTAAAAAAATAGAGAGTGAACATGGATAAAAAAAATTTTATTTTATTTGAAGAAAAATTTTCTAAGTTAGATGAAATTCATTACTTCAAAGCACCAGCCAGAATTAATATCATTGGTGAACATGTTGACTATCTTGGTGGACTTGTTTTACCTGCAGCAATTGATTTTTATGTTGAGATTTTAGTTCAAAAAAATCATAGTAATAAATTCCGATTTTATTCAGTGCAATACAAAGAAGAATTTGAAACAATAGAATTGATTCATCAAAAAAACAAACAATGGACAAATTATATTTTAGGAGTAATTTCAGAATTTGAAAAACTAAACCACAAAGTTTCTGGTTTAGATATTTTAATTGATGGAAATATTCCTCAGGGTTCTGGGCTTTCTTCATCAGCTGCACTTGAAGTTGTAGTTGGATTTGCAATTAAAGAGATTTTTAACTT
This sequence comes from Leptospirales bacterium, assembly GCA_013297885.1. Classification (GTDB taxonomy): domain Bacteria; phylum Spirochaetota; class Leptospiria; order Leptospirales; family Leptospiraceae; genus UBA2033. The sequence continues at coordinate 90,116 of JAAFIR010000013.1, forward strand.
TAATGTGAGTCTCGAAAAAATTGCATTAATTGGTCAATCGGCAGAAAACAATTTTGTTGGAACAAAATGTGGAATTATGGATCAATACATAATCGCAAACGGAAAAAAAGACAAATGTTTACTTTTAAATACTGCTACTTTAGAAAAAACTTATCATGAATTGGAATTAGAAAATTTTGAATTTTATTTGATTAATTCAAATGTAAAACATTCTCTTCATGATTCAGATTATAACTTGAGAAGAGAGGAATGTGAGTCAGCCTTAAAAAAAATAAAAGATAAACAACCAACTCTACAAAATCTTTATGAGCTAGATGAAGTTCCTGATTATTTGAATGAAACAGAAACAAAAAGAGTAAGACATGTTGTTGGCGAAAAAAAAAGGACCCAAGCTATTTTAGGTTATTTTAGAAATAAATCACTTGAGCAGGCTGCAAGTATATTATACGAAGCTCATGATTCACTTTCCAATTTATTCGAGGTTTCTTGTGGTGAAATTGACTTTTTAATTGAAGAGCTTAAAAAAGTCAATGTTTCAGGAGCTAGAATGATAGGGGGAGGATTTGGTGGTTGTATTTTAGTTTTAGATCAAAAAGGAAATAAAGAAAAAATCATAAAAGATTTAAAACAATGTTATCTTGAAAAATTTTCTTTAGTTTTAGAAATTTATAGTTTCCAAATTTCAGAGGGTGTAACAAAAGTTTTACAAGGACTAATATGAACCAAGAATTTGATCCAACTAAACCCGATTTTAATCATGAAGGGAGTGATTTAAAAATCATTTCTAAAATAGGTATACCTAATCTTCCACAAGATGGCGTTGTTCTTAAAATGGAAGGTGATTTGAATTTATATTCAACTCCAGCTCTAAAAACAATTTTGAATGCTTTAGTCGATGTTGGTAAGTTAAAAATTTTTATTGATACTGAATATCTTGTTTATATTGATTCATCTGGTCTAGGTGCAATTTTATCAATTCAATCTCGTTTAATGAAAATGAATGGTTACGTAAAAATTTGTACACCTTCAAAACAAGTATTAGCAGTTCTTGAATTAACTAAACTTAAAACAATGTTAAAAGTGAGTAATTCTTTGGAAGACGCTCTTAGGTATTAAGTTCCCCTCTCACAAATTGATTTTCATATAACTTCGCATAAATCCCATTATGCGATAAAAGTGATTCATGATTTCCAATTTCAGCAATTTTTCCGTTTTCCATCACAACAATTTTTTCAATTTTACGAATAGTAGAAAGTCTATGTGCAATTATAAAAGTTGTTCTGTTTTTAAAAAGTCTGTCTAATGCTTCTCCTACAAGCATTTCAGTTTTTGCATCAAGAGCTGAAGTTGCTTCATCTAAAATTAAAATCTCCGGGTTACGGAGTAATGCTCTTGCAATTACTAGTCTCTGCCTTTGTCCACCAGACAAATTTAATCCTCTTACACCGAGTATGCTGGAATATCCAAATTCCATTTCTAAAATAAAATCGTGTGCATTTGCTAATCTTGCAGCCCTTTCAATTTCTTTCAAAGTAGAGTTTGGTCTTCCATAAGAAATATTTTCAGCAACTGTTCCATTAAACAAAAAAATATCTTGGGTAACAATTCCAATTTTTTTTCTAAGATCTAGGAGCGAATAATCCTCAATATTAATTCCATCAAATAAAATATTACCTTTAGTAGGTTTATAAAATCTAGGAATTAAATCCATTAACGTTGATTTGCCACTACCACTTGGACCAACAAATGCAATTGTTTCCCCAACTTTTACATCAAGATTTATACCACTTAACACATTTGTTTCTGTTTCAGGATATTGGAAAATTATATTATTAAACTGAATATTATTCTTTAAAATTTTTACATCATGAATAGATTCTTTTTCATGTTCTTCAAATTTTTTTTTATCAATTAGTTCAAAGATTCTTCCACCCGAAATATTAGCTTGAGTAATTTTTCCAATCATCTGAGAAATTTGAGTGAGTGGTCGAAGTAAAAAAAGTAATGTTAATAAAAATGCCATAAACTCACCTTGAGTAAATCTTCCTGAAAAAATCAATTTTGCACCCAAAGCAAAAAATCCAAGAACTACAATTGAAGAGCTCAACTCAATTAAAGAAGGAGCCATTTGCAGATAAAACTGTCCTTTAAAATTTCGATGAGTTACTTTTTGATTAATTTCTTTAAATTTTCCAAACTCATAATTTTCAGTGTGAAAACTACGAATCACACGAATTCCTGAGAGCATTTCTTGCACATTTGCATTAAGATCAGCCATTTTTTCTTGGAATTTAGTTGTTGATTTTGAGATTTTTTTAGTGAACCAGGTAACGGGATAAATAATGATTGGAACTGTTATAGATGCTATAATCAAAAGTTCAGTGTTTAGATACAATAAAAAACCTAAATGAGTAATGATATAAAATATATTTACAATTGTATCGCGAAGATTACTTGAAATCACAGCAGAAACAACTTCAGCATCATTGATAATTCTACTCATTATCAAACCAGTTTTTTCTTTATAAAAATATGTCAGAGGTAATGTTTCAACTTTTTCAAAAAGTTCTTGCCTTAAATCTCTAATCGCATAATACCCTGAAGTCGCAATACAGAACACTGCCAAAAGATAAAAAATCATTTTTAAAATATAAAGTGGTATGATGATTTTACAAATCCCCCAAACAATCTCGCTTGAATCTAAACCTTCCATACTTTTGTTGATTTTAAATTTTGCTGCAATGAATAATCTTTTTGCTTTTTCAAATCCGTTTAAAGATTTTCTCGAAAATAATTTTTCTTTTAATAAAATCTGGTATTCAGATTCTGTGATATCCAATTTAATTTCTGTTTTATTTTCTGAGCCAATTGCATCAAATAATGGAATAAAAAAAGTGAGTGAGGTTGTGTTGATTAAAGCAGTACAGAGTGCAAATAGGATACCCAAAAAAAAACGATATTTATATTTCAAAGAGTATTGTAGTAGTCTGAGAAAATTCTTCATTTGCAACTTTCAGACTTATTAATAAAAGTATGATGTCAAGGTTTAAAATCTGAGTTGAAGTTTGGGAGTTCCCCTTTTTTTTTAAGAATTGAGAATCCAAAATGATAAATTAAATTTTAAAAAAATAATAGTCCTATTTTAAAACTCTCAATTCTTAAAAAAAAGGGTCGTGCTGAAAAAAGCTTGATGCTTACGCCCAAAGGGCTTGCATTCTCTCCGAGACTTTTTTCATCACTAACTTTGGGAATTACTGTATAGAAAAAATTCACTTATTGAGAAAGAATTTTTTGAATTTGATTTTAAAAAAATAAATATTATTTAAAACTTGAAAGAATTAAATAATTGGAACAAAAAGAATTTTATACCGATTGATAATAATTACTTATTCTAAATAACAAAATTCAATTAGCAAAATGAAATTTTTTAACACAATTCAGCCATGCAAAAGGGATTGAAACGGCGTAAAAAAATTGTATATACAATTTTTTTACGGGAGTGGAAAGCCCGTTTTTTTCTGAAAGAAAAAATTTGCTAAGAAAATAATCTAAACAATATTCTTAGATATTAATTGAGTTGCATAAGTTGCAAGTAGTCCAATTCCTTCTGGTTGGTCACATGAATAAATTCTTACACCGATACTTGTCCCAAGATTATCTCCAGACTTGATTTTTTTTACATTCTTTATTGATGCATAAAATAAATAGTGTTTTTTGTTAATTGGAATTGAAAAAGCAACTTTTGAACCATTTTCTAAATAGGAATAATCTTTGATTTGTGAAAGAAAAATTCCAAGTCCTCGACCATCTTGGCTAATATCAATTGCATCTTCTTTAGCTGAAAACATTTTCCATTCTTTAACGTAAGATAATTCTAATTCATAAGTAAAATCTTCACAACGTGAAGAAATAAAATTGATAAGCTGACTAATGCCCATTGGAGATTCAATATCATTTTGAAGATGTTCATTTCCAAGATTTGAAAGACTACTAAAAATTTCAACATACCCTAGCAGAGTATTCCCAGTTCCAAAAAAAGGCACGATCAATACAGATTTAACATTTTCCAAAAGTAAGTTTTGTACAATTGCATCAATATTTTGTGGTTTAAATTTTGTTACTGGATTAAAAAAATTTCTTTCATTGTAAAATTGTTTTTTATAAGCATCTCTTAGTAGATAAGAAGTTTTTGCATCTGCAAGAGCATTAAGAAGAGCAGTATCAGCTGCATAATAAAAACCGACTCTCACTTTAGTTATAAAATATCCAAATTGATTTAATGATGATTCTAGCATCATTTGGAATTTTTGAATTGTTTGTGTTATAATAGAAGTTTTTCCATATAACGATAACACTGAAGTTAAATCAATTTGTGGACTGTAGTGTAGATTTAATAATTTAATATTTCTGATTGCTGCTCTTTGTGCAGATCTTTCCAGAGGTTCAATAATCACTTCAATCACTGTGTATAGATCATTTCGATAAGGACTTTGTTGTTTAATTCTCAAATCAACTTTATTTTCTTTGACAATAGTTTGAAGTAAATCTGGTTTGCCTATTTCTGCACCTTCTATTCCTTCAATTTGAATTGTTACTGAATTATTTAAATCTTTTTCGAGGTTTAATTTTGTAATTATATAAGGACGGCTATCTTCATTAATTGAATTAACAGGTTTATTCAATAATTTTGTAATTACGTTCTCTAAAGTTTTTTGCTCTTTTAAAATGTATTTTTTCATTTTAACTCCTTAAATTAACCCTTCACGTTCTGAATGGTGTATATAATAAATATTTTTTTCTTTTGCTAAATCAAAAAAAGATTTTGAACCTTCTTGTTCTATCAAATAACCTTCTTCGTCAGAAATGGGAATAATTGCTAAAAACTGAATTTCTTGGTTAGATTCAGTAATTAAACCTTTCATTTTTGGAATATTAACATCTTGTTCCAGATTTAGATTTCTTAAAATTGCAGAATTAAAAGCAAGATGAAGTGCATCAGGATCTTTTCTAGTCATAATAATTCTATGGCCATGTCCAACCCATTTGTTCATTGTCCATGGAAATTTAATTATCTCACCAATAAAGTGTGGAATCCATGTTTCTGATTTTTCTGGTTCTAAAATTTCAATTGCAAAAATCATTTCAGCTCTTGAATAATTTAAATAATCTTTATGATACAATTCAACTGTTGGCATATTTTGAGCTGACATTCCAATTGTGGAATATAAAAAAGTTTTATCGTTTAATTTGAATTTTGCGATACCTATGTATGGAAATTTTCCACCATCTGCAGACCAATATTTTAAATGTGTACCAAATTTTGATTCTAAAAAAGAAAGTCTTAAGTCTTGGATTTTTTTCCAAGAATCTTTTTCTGATTTTAATTCCCAGAATTTTCTTGAAGCAGAAATTCTATCAGCGATAACACCATGTTCTGAGTTACCAAGTGGACAAGCAACAATAGTGTCAAGTTTTGCAAATTTGGAATATCCTAAAATATCTTTAATTCCATACCAAGAAGGTAAAAAAGCAAATAAAACTTCATTTACAAAAAGTGCAACTCCATCACCTTCTTCAGTCCAAATAAAATGAACATCTTCAGATAAAATTTCATCTGTATTTGAATCATCTGTTAATTCATGTTCACAAAGAACTGGTGCAAGACCAGAATGAAAATCATCTGCTGTTCTTTCTTTTGGAGCATCAATTCTATTTTTAATCCATAAGGCTCTGATTTTCCATTCAGGATTATGTTCTGATTGAAGATAAAGATAAATGGATCTTCCATCATCTTCTAAAAATGCAGTAAGAGATGAATATGGATTTGTTTCTTGGTAGATCATTTTTGGTGCAACTGAATTCAAAATACTCTGTCCACTTCTCTTTTTTTAAATTCAGCTAAAACTTTAAATATATTTTCTTCCATATTTTCTTCAGTTAAAATTTCAGGATAATAAGCAGATGCATTGATGATGCCTTTTAATGCATTTTCATTCCATTTTTTGTAAGTCTTAAATGTTTGAAAAACTGATTCGGGGATTGAAGAATTTTCTTTTTTACTTTTAATAAATGTTTCGATTGCAGTTTCAGGTGTTAAGGGTGTTTTCAAGTTAGTCTCCTAATCAAGTATAATAATTTTCGACTAAAACTCTAGTCTAGCAAAAACCTTTTTTTAGAATTGGAATAATACTTTAAACCACAAAAAAAGGGCAAGCAATTTTTATTTGCTATAATTTAGATATTAAAAAAAAATAAGTTAATTTAAAAAGTTCAAACTAGTTCGTTTTTTTGGAGATTTTTTTATTTTAATAAATTTAATTAAAAATCAAAAAATTTTTTTGTTCGATTCAAATCTAGATGTAATACTTCTAAATTATAAATGATGAGGGGAAAATTTTAATATAAAATTCTTTTCAACTTAACACTAAATATTTTTAGTATTAAAAATTTTAAAATTTTTTTTTGAAATCTTAAATTAAAGTATAAAACTGAAGTTTTTATAAAATTTTTATTTATTTAAAAAAAAGACAGTAAATTTAAGTAAGAAAAAAAAAGGTAGCTTTTTAAACTACCTAGGGCGGGGGTCGAACCCGCACGGGATTGCTCCCACAGGATTTTAAGTCCTGGGTGTCTACCAGTTCCACCACCTAGGCATATAAAAGGCGTCGCCCGGATTCGAACCGGGGATCAAGCTTTTGCAGAGCCATGCCTTAGCCACTTGGCCACGACGCCATGACACTACAAAGTCATTTTTTCTAACCATTATTTCTAGTCAAATTAATTTTATTTAGAGTATTAAGAGTTTATAAAAAGAGGAAAGACTCAACTGAAAATTTCAGGAGAGTCTTTTTTTTTGGTGGGTTTATTTGCCGTTGTCAGTTTTACCTTCAATGATATGATACCCAGAAGGATGTTGTTCTTGTTTTTGTTGAACAAAATCAGCAGTACTAAACTCAATAGTTCTTGCAGTACCAATTTTTTCACCATTTAAAGAAGCGTTTAGTAAAATACCAATAGCGTATGTCCCAGGTTTCTCTGGTTTTACTCTAAGATTTAATGTTTCAGAGGCTCCAGTATTAAAATTGGTAATTGTTTTTGATGAATCACCTGATATTAGTTTCAAATCAGGAGAAAAGTTTAACAATATTGTTGAGTTTGTTAAATTGGACATTGATTTAGCAGTTATCGTGATATTTATCAAATCATTAGAGTTTCCTGGCTTATCATGTTCCCAACTAATTTGAATTGGAAGTTGCATTTTTGCATGAGGATTTCTTAAATCTGAATAAGTTACTTTTTCTGTGATAGGTACATTATTTGACTTTAAAGAACAATGTGTAAAGATTAAAGTTAGAAGTAAAAGTTTTATTGTTTTGTTTATCATATGAGTTTCCCTTAAGGTAGTGTTATTATAACTGTTGATATATTGGAATTACCGGTTGTACACCCTGATTGGGCACAAGTTGAATAAGTTCTTATTTCAACGATGTAAGTTCTTCCGGCAACAATGGATGTAGTACAATACTCAAAGCCTACAGTCGCACAAGTTCTAGTTACAGCACCTTGCGAAGTAATGTAAACATCAGGTTCCTCTGAGCCGCCAGCAGTAGTGTCAGCTACATCAACAATAAGGGTTCCTGAGTTGGCTGCCGTCATTCTATAAAACTTACTGCCAAATAGTTTATTATTTGCGACACTTGTCATTCCACAGTTCTGACTTCCGGTTACTGCTACTGAGTTTACTACAACTCCCGTAGTTCCGACTGTCTCAATAATTGGATTATAAGGATATGCTGCATTTGAACCATCACAAATATGAGCATTTGAAGTATTAGCTGAAGATTTTGAAACATTTCCTTCACCAGCTTCATTATTTGCAATAGACTCCATTGTCAGAATATTATTAATCGCGGTAGCATCTCCCGTATTAGCAGCTTTTAAAGCCACTATAAATTCGTGAATATATGTAATATTGTTAATATTTTTTAGAGCTAATACCGCAGCCCAAATTTGTGCAAACGAATAATTTAGAGTATCATTCTGTCCGTTTTTACTATCAACCACATTATCATACAAATCCCATAACACTGATTGAATGGACCCTTCAGAATAGTAACCATTATTTGTATGTGTTGGAGTTTCCATTTGTAAATTAAATCCACCAGCTGCAGTAGTATCAGTGTAAACTGGGTTATCTAAAAAAATCGCTCCCATAGCATTTCCAAGTCCTTCACCATAAGCAATTCTTGGCTCCAAAGTGTCGTTTGTGGAATGAGATCCACCAATTGAATCACTTCTTGAAAGGGCAGATTCTAAATAATGTGTAAATTCGTGTGCAACAACTCCTAAATCAAATTCATCAGAATCAGAGGATCTGCTTCCTAATAAAACAACACAGTTTGGTACACCAGTTCCACATTCACTAGCAGAAGTTGTGAAAAAACTTCCTCTCGTTCCAAAGCTTGTCCATTTTAAATTCAAACTCGGAAATACTGTTGTTGGAACTGCAGTTAAGATTTTTTGAGTAGCAATATAAACCACATCTAAAATGCTAAAAGGACCATTTCCTCGGTTAGAATCTAAAGCAGTTAAATTAACAACACAAGATGTAAGGCATTGACCTCCGCTAGTATTAAGGAATTGGGGACTTGATTTCAAAGCATAAGTCACTCCAACAAAACCTTGGCCAGTGGTATTTACAACCCTAAAGTTATAGGTTGGAGCAGTAGTTTTAACCATTTCAGCAACAGCTACAATATAAATTTCACTTCCAGAATTAACTGGAACTGCAGTAAAAGAATAAGTTCCAGTACTACTTGTGGTTGTTGTAGCTAAAACTCGATCTACAGAGTCGACCAAATTAATTGTGATTCCTCTTGCAGTTCTATTAACTTTTCCTGCTAAGTTTAGAGTTCTAGTTACAGTATCAACCGGAATGTGTTCATAAAATATTGTTCCAGAAACTGTTACAGTTCGGGAACCACTCCCAGTAGCTGTCCCTGTGTTGGTTCCAGTGCCAGTCCCGGTACCTGTCCCAGTTCCTGTTGGAGATCCGCCACCACCTGCTGAGCCTCTATTTAAAAACAATAAAAAAGCTAGTGGATTAATTCCCTTAGGTTTACTTTTACAATTTAACAAAAAATTAGTTGTTATTGTGAATATTAGAATAAGTTTAACAAAACTTTTCATTTTTTTCCTCGCTTATATTCAATTTTGGAAATTTTCTAGTGTAACAATAATATAACGCAGTGATTAAATGGTTTGTCAAGAATTTGTTAATTTTTTTTTGGAATTTAAAACTACGTTTTGTTAGGATAAAAAGTTCATCCAATACTAGCGTTAGGGATTGAAGCGGAAATACTTTTGCTTATTTGTGGAAAGTTGAAAAATTTAAAAAAGTTGCAAAAGATTGTAGCAAAAAGCCCGACCCTTTCTTATACTATAAATTGAAAAATGAAGAGCTAAAATTTTTTATTCAATTTCTCATTCTTCATTTTTCATTGTACTTTCCTAATTCTTGAGCTACAGCTCAAGGAAAGGGAAACGCCCAAAAAATAATATTATTGTTTTGGAACCTCTTTTGGATATTCGTCTTCGTTTAAAATGTTGAAGTCTCTGTTTTTTCCTTCTCCACCTTCTTTTTTATCAAATCCGTAAGTTACAATTGTATAATCTCCATTTGAATCTATTTTTAATTTGTATTCATTTTTCCAAGGATCCATAATCCCATCTTTGTTTTTCATAATTGGTCGGTAGTTTTCTGGAACATCCCCTGATGTTGGTCTTTCGACTAAAGCACGAAGTCCTTGTTCTTCAGATGGAATTCTACCAAACTCAGCTTGGTAATTTGCTAAAGCACCTTGAAGTTTTGCTGCATCTGCTTTTAATTTTACTCTTTCAGTTTGACCAAAAATACTTTTAAAATCAATACTCGAAATTAAAATCCCAATTAAAGCCCCAATAATCATCACCACGATAGATAACTCGATTAGAGTTAAACCTTTTTTTAATCTTCTTAATTTGTTTACATTCATAAAAATCTCCTCTATAAATTTTGAATTTCTTGAGTCAGTTTAAACATTGGAGTCATGATCGCTGCCATGATTCCAAAAATTACAAATCCCATCACCACAAGTAAAAGCGGCTCCAAACTTTGCATCATGGATTTGATAGTTGTGTCCACTTCTTTATCATAAATATCTGCTAACTTATTCATCATCTGTGGAACAGTATCTGAAATTTCTCCAGCAGCTATCATTCCAAGAACCATTGGTGGAAGTATAATTGAATTTTGAAAAGCCGTAGAAAGTTTTTCACCTTCTTTAATTTTATCTATTGCAGCTGTGATTTCAGTTTGAAAAATATAATGGTTTACAACATTGGAAACAATGGACAGTGCTGTGAGAAGTGAAACTCGATTTGTTAAAAGTACTCCTAAGTTTCTAGCAAAATTACTTACCAAAACTTTTCTTGTGAGTTTTCCAAAAATGGGAATTTTTATAAAATAGGTATCAAAAATTCTTTTTCCATTTTGAGTTCTTTTCCATTGACTAAAACCAATTCCACCACCAACAGCAATTGCAATTAATAACCACCAAAAGTTTGTAAGTATATTAGATATTCCTAATACAAACTTTGTAATAAATGGAAGCTCTGCTCCAAATTGTTGGTACATGTCTTGGATTTGTGGAACTACAAACACTAATAAAAAAATGGCAACAGCTGATGAAACTAGTCCCATGATAAATGGATATACCATTGCTGTTTGAACTTTAGCTTTCATGTCTAGAGAAGCTTCTTCAAGATCAGAAAGTCTAAGCAAAGTATTTTCATATTCTCCAGTTTTTTCACCAACTGAAATGAGAGATGGATATTGATTTGGAAATACATCGGGATATTTTGTCATGGCTTGTGAAAGAGATTGTCCTTCAATAATAGAAGCTCTAATATCAATAATGATTTTTTTTAAGTTTCTGTTTTCAACTTGTTCACTAATATTATTTAATGATTTATCAAGTGGAATTCCAGCACCAATTAATGTTCCAAGTTGTCTTATAAACATAACAACTTGTTTTCTAGGAACTGAATACAAAAATTTTGCAAGAAATGGTAAAAGTTCTCTGTCTTTTTTTTCTTCGTCTTCTTTGATACTTTTTACATATAGACCTTTTTGTTTAAGTTTGGTTCTTGCGGCTAGAAGGTTATTTGCTTCAACAATATCTTTGACTTCTTTACCTGTTTTATTAAATGCAATATAAGCGTATAGTGCCATTAACATACCCTCAAAATTTCTTCAGAAGTGGTGATTCCTTCGATTACTTTTTGTTTTCCATAAGTTCTAAGTGCTATCATACCAGCTTTTAAAGCATATTCATTTAATACAGTTGCATCTGCACCTTTTAAAATTTGGGATTTGATTTCATTATTTAAAACCAATAATTCATAAATTCCCATCCTTCCTTTAAAACCTGAACCCATACAATTTGAACAACCTTCACCTTTATGAAGATGCCCATCAACAAGTTCTTTTTTTGAAATCTGTAAAAGCTCTAAATCTTTTTCAGTTGGAACAAATGGTTTTTTACATGATTTACAAATTACTCTCACAAGTCTTTGTGCGATAAATCCAAGTACAGTAGAAGTAATTAAATATGGTTCAATTCCCATATCAGTTAGTCTTGTAACAGCCGAGGCAGCATCGTTTGTATGTAAAGTAGAAAAAACTAAATGCCCAGTTAATGAAGCTTGAATAGCAATACGAGCAGTTTCTTCATCACGAATTTCACCCACCATTACCACGTCAGGGTCTTGACGTAAAATGGCTCTTAAGCCAGTTGCAAAAGTTAAACCAATTTTTTCTTGCATTTGCATTTGAGAAATTCCATCAAATTGGTATTCGATTGGATCTTCACAAGTGATTATATTTCTTTCAGGTGTGTTTAATTCTGAAAGAGAAGAATAAAGAGTTGTTGATTTTCCAGAACCCGTTGGTCCTGTTACTAAAATAATTCCGTGAGGGTAATAGATTAATTTTCTAAAATTAGTTTTTAATTCCTCAGAAAATCCCATTGTTTCTAAAGAATATTTTTGATCAGTTTTGTTTAATAACCGCATAACAACTCTTTCCCCATATTGACAAGGAATTGTAGATACACGAATATCTATATCTTTACCAGCTAATTTTAATTTGATTCTACCGTCTTGAGGAAGTCTATTTTCAGCAATGTTTAAATTTGCCATGATTTTGATACGAGAAATAATTCCAGCTTGGTAAGATTTTGGTGGAGATAAAACTTTGTGAAGTACTCCGTCCACACGATAACGAACAGATACAGATTTTTCATAAGCTTCAACGTGAATATCTGATGCTCTTTCAGAAACAGCTTGTGATAAAATTACATTCACCATTTTGATGATTGGTGCTTCATTGCTTAAATCTAAATTGTCATTGTCTAAATCTGAAAATTCACTTAATGCACCTTCAGACATTTCATCCATCATCTCTTTTGCATCAGAAGCGGATTTATCAAAATGTGTATGAATAATTCTTTGAATTTCTGGTTCTGGTGCTAAAGTAAAACTTACATCAAAACCTTTTAAAAAAAATCGCACTTCATCCATTGGATGTAAATCTGAAGGATTTGTGATTGCAAGTTTAACAGTATTATCTTCAAAATGATAAGGAACTATTTTTGATTTTTGAATTAGTTTGTATGGAATTTTTTCGTAGAATTCTTGCATTCCACTAAATTCTATTTTCTCAGTGAATTCAAGTCCATGAAGTCTTGCTAAAGCTCTAGTGACATCTATCTCACCAGCAATCCCTTTTTTTTGGATAATTTGTCCAAGTGGAAGCTGATTTTTTGCCTGAGTTTTTAAAGCTTCATTTAATTCTTTTTCGGTGATTACACCATCTTCAATTAAAATTTCTCCAAGACTTTTTCTCATCTTAATTTCTTTTGGCTCTCTTCTTCTTGTCTTTCTTGTTCCATACGTTTTTCTGTTGTGAGTCTATCAGCTTTAAAACGATTGTCAAGTATATGCGGAGTTAAAAATACCATTAAGTTTGTTTTTTTAATTGTTTTAGTTTGTCTTCTAAAAAAATTTCCTAAAATGGGAATGTCTCCAAATACTGGAATTTTTACAACTCTTTGTTGGATGTCATTGGAGATTAGTCCGCCTATAACTATTGTTTGAGTGTTATCAATTGTAACAGTGGTTTTAATATCTCTTTTATTAAAAGTTGGATTTCCACCTGCTTCAGGAATACTTGCAATATTTTTTACTTCTTGGTAAAGTTCCAAAGTGATTTTATCATTTTTATTTATATGAGGAGTAAATTTTAATTTGATACCTGTTGGTCTATATTCAAAATTACTAACAGTAACTCCTAGTGAACCACCACCACCAGCATTTCTATCTTGGGTTCTAACTGGAACATCTTGACCAACATTTATTTCAGCTTCTTGGTTATCTAAAGTTAAAATTTGTGGAGAAGAAAGTACATTAAAATTTTCGTTTGTTTGATTGGCACTTAATATACCAATAATTTGAGGACGACCAGGTTGTAAAAATCCAAGTGAAAAACCAGATAAAGTATTTTGGTTTGGATTTAATCTTCCGTCTCTATTAATAAGTCCACTCGTTCCTGCCAGTCCAGAATTAAATTGTCCAAATGCGTCTTGTCTTCCTCTCCAATCTATACCAAAATCATTTAAGTTGGATGAAGTGATTTCCACAATTAATGCTTCCAATAAAATTTGTTTTCTAGGTAGATCTAAAATTTTTATAATTCTTTGTATCTCAGCCCATTCTTCTTTTGTTGCAGTAACAATTACTGAGTTTGAATCTTTGTGACCAACTGCTTTAATTTTTTCACCTTTTTGAGTTGTTTGTGGTTTTGCAGGATCAATAACTTTATTTTCGACAACTGGTATATCAAGTTTTGTGAGCACACCAGCTAACTTTTCAGCTTCATTATATTCCAAAGTATAAATATGAATATCTCCAGCTGAAGCTATTGCACCTGGTCCTTCAACTTTTTGATCTAACTTTTCAATCATTTTTAAAAGTTTGCTGATGTCTGCTGAAGAGCCTGATAGCACAAGAGTATTTGTTGTTCTGTAAACAATCACATCTGTTTCGGGTGAGGTAACTCTTTTTAAAAGTGGTTCTAATTCAGCTGCTGATGTTTGGTAAATTGGAATTATCTGGGTAATAATTTTGTTGCTTTTGATTTCAACTTCATCAAGTGGTTCTCTACCAATTCGCACAATATTTGATTTTGCCATTGCGTCTTTTGAGCGAACAACTTTTATAATATCATTTTCTTCCACAAGACCAAAACCTTGTGAATCTAAAACTGATTTCATAAATGGAAATGCATCTTTAACATCAATTCTCTTCTGAGAAAGAATTGTGATTTTTTTTCCTTTAATTGTTTCATCGACTAAAATATTTTTTTTAACAATTGCACTCATGCCTTTTAAAAAATCTTTTAGTTCTGCATTTCTCCAATCTGCAGTAAAAGTTGCACGTCCATCTTTTTCTTTATATTGTTTAAGTGCATTTTCGTTTTGAATTTTTTCTTGGTCAGTTTCTTTTGCAGGCTCACCTGGTGCTGGAGGAGGGGTTGCTGCTTGTCCAAATAGATTTTGATGAATTAAAAAAATTAAAATTAGTAAAAAAAATTGGTTCTTCATTTATCCGTCTTTTATATGTAGTTTCAGTTTTAAAAAAAAATACTGAATATATAAGTTATTTTTGAAATAGAGAAGAAATCAAGAATAAATTTGTACAAAAAAAAAGACTTCTAAAAATTATTCAGAAGTCTTTTTAATGATAATTCAGAATTAAAAAATTAAGATTTGTCTTGAACTCCAGATTTGGAAGTTACAATTTCGACTTTTCTTAATGCTTTTTCAGGATCGATCAATTTACCTTTATAAACAACTTCAAAATGCAAATGAGCACCAGTTGCGGTTCCTGTTCTACCAACAGAACCAATTACTTTTCCCATTTTTACAAAATCACCAACTTCAACAACTGTAGTTGAACAATGTGCATAAATTGTTTTATAACCACCTTTGTGACGAATGATTACAGTATTTCCATAACCACCATTTCTTCCTTTAAACTCAACCACACCTTCAGCAGATGCAATGATTGGAGTTCCAACAGGAGCTGATAAATCTAAACCAGAATGAAAATTTCTTAAATTAGAATTGAACGGATCTCTTCTATAACCAAATCTAGAAGTAACTTTTCCACTTAAGACCGGAGTTGCAAAAACTTTATAACGTGTAATTGTGCTTCCTGCTAATTGATTTACAACTGGCTTAGAACCATTGATTCTTAAAACATGTCCAACTCGAATTAAATCACCTTTAAGTCCGTTCATTTTTTTTAAGGACTCAACAGACATTTTGTATTTTTTTGCAATCATACTTAAAGTGTCTTTTGCTTTAACTTTATACCCACCAGAATAACTTGTAGTTGGTTTAACATATGTAGTTGAAATAATTTTTGGAACATTAATATGCGAAGGGAGTTTATGACTTGGGTTACCACGAGAGTATACACCAACAGATTTTTCATCTGAATTTTCATCAGGTGAAAAAAGTTCTTTTAACTGAGTGTCTTCACCTTCATAATATTGACCTGATTCAGAATCAATATACTCTTTTAGCTCATTCTCAAATGAGTCGAATGGAGAAGCGAATGCAACTGAAGTAAATAACAACAGTATTGCAACAAATATTAAAATAGCAGCGTGAATTATCATCTTTTTTGTTATCGTAAACCAATCAGTACAAAGTCAAGTATTTTTATCATTTTTACTTAATTTTTTTTTCCTTTTGGTCGATTATCTCCAATTTTTCCGAAATTAGTTTATCCAAATATTCAACTGTAAATTTTTTATCTTTAAATTCTTCATTGATTTGGTAAGTTATCATTTTTCCAATTGCACTTTCTCTATCATCGTCAAGTTTATAAGTCTTGATTTTTAATATAGTTGGGGTGGATTCTATCCAGATTTTTAGTAATGTGTCTTTTTTTAAAACATCTTTTGCACTAAATGTTATGTCTTCTTTTAATTTATAAGTATTTTGAGAATAATACTCATTAATTAAAGAAATTTCTTCTTTTTTAATAAGTCTTCTAGAACAAAAAAGACTAATTAAAATAGTGCAAGTTAGTAATATTTTTGTACACAAAATCAGCTACAACCTGTTGTTGCCCCACATGAATTACATTTTAAGCAAGAACCGTTCCGAACCATCTGAAAAGAACCACATTCTGAACAAGAATCTCCAGTATAACCTTGGATTTTTGCCATTGCTCGTTGATCTTTTTCTAAAGTTAAAACTCCAGTTTTTTGCTTTAAAACAGATTCATTAGAACGAATTACTTTTGAAAATGAAATTGGCATTGGTTTAATTTCAGGTTGTAAATCTAGGGTTGGTTTTACTGGAATTTCTGCAAGATTAGTTTCAATTACCATCTCCTCTTGCTTTCCTTGCTTTCCCACTTCATCACCTCTGAGTTCTTCATCTGGTACGACTTGACCAAGATCGTATCTTCCCAAATATGTAATTGCTAGTTCACGAAAAATATAATCAATCACTGAAGTGCTCATTTTGATGTGTTGATTTCCTGTTACCATTCCATTTGGTTCAAATTTGAAAAATGTAAATGCTTCTACATATTCTTCTAATGGAACACCATGTTGAAGACCAAGTGAAACTGAAATTGCAAATGCATTCATTAAGCTTCTAAACGCTGCACCTTCTTTGTGCATATCTACAAAAATTTCTCCAAGTTGACCATCTTCATATTCACCTGTCCTCAAGTAAACTTTGTGAGAACCAACTGATGCTTTTTGAGTATAACCAGCTCTTCTTGATGGAAGTTTTCTTCTTTGAGAGATATATTTTAACACAATCTTTTCTGCAGTTTTAATAACTGGAGATTTTTCTTCTTTGGTTTCGGAAATTTCGTCTTCTTCAAAATGAAGCATCTCTGTCACTGAGTTTAGTGGTTGTGATAATTTTGAACCATCTCTATAAAGTGCATTTGCTTTAATCATCATTTTCCATGATAATAAATAAGCATCTTTTATATCATCAAGTGTAGCTTCTTCAGGAAGATTTATTGTTTTTGAAATTGCACCAGAAATAAAAGGTTGTGCTGCTGCCATTGCATGAATATGAGACTCGTAAGATAAAAATCTTTTTCCATATCGCCCACATTTATTTGCACAATCAAAAACAGCTAAATCTTTTTCTTTTAAAAAAGGAGCATTTTCAACAGTCATTGTTCCACAAACATAATCATTCGCCATTCTGATTTCATCTTTATTAAATCCTAATGTTTCAAGTAAATTAAAACCAGGAGCATCATAAACATCTTTTGAAAGCTTTAAATTTTTAGAAAAGAATTCTTCACCTAACATGTATTTGTTGAAAACAAAACTAATATCAAATGCAGTTGGTAATTCTTTTTCTACTTTTTGTAGAACTTCTTCAGTGAAACCTTTTTCTTTTAAAGTTTGTGTATTGATGTAAGGAGCACTATTAAATGTTGCATATCCCTTACAATAGTTTACAATTGCTTCAATTTCAGAAGTTGAATATCCTAATTTTTTGAGAGCAGGTGGAACTGATTGGTTGATGATTTTAAAATATCCACCACCAGCTAATTTTTTATATTTCACTAAAGCAAAATCTGGTTCGATTCCAGTAGTGTCACAATCCATCACAAGTCCAATTGTTCCAGTTGGTGCAATTACAGTTACTTGTGCATTTCGATACCCAAATTTTTCACCAAGTTCTAATGCTTTGTCTGAATCTTCTTTTGCTGCTTGAAGTAAATAAGCAGGACAAATGCTAGTATCAATTCCCATTGGTTTAATTGTGAGACCTTCGTATTCATTACTTGGAGAATTGTATGCAGCTCTTCTATGGTTACGAATTACTCTTAACATTGCTTCTCTATTTTTTGCATAACCAGGAAATGCTCCAAGTTCAGATGCCATTTCAGCAGATGTTTTATATGCAGTCATATGCATAATCGATGAGATTGCACCAGTGATGCTTAATGCTTCTTTTGAGTCATAAGGAATTCCCATCACCATAAGAAGTGAACCAAGATTTGCATAACCAAGACCGAGTGTTCTAAATTTATAAGACAACTCTGCAATTTCTTTTGAAGGAAATTGTGCCATAGTTACAGAAATTTCTAAAATGATTGTCCAAAGTTTACATAAATATCTAAATGCATTTACATCAAAACTTCCATCTGCTTTTAAAAACTTTTGTAAATTTGCAGATGCTAAATTACATGCGGTGTTATCCAAAAACATATATTCAGAACAAGGATTTGACGCATTGATATTTCCATCTTCAGGACATGTATGCCATTCGTTAATCGTTGTGTGGTATTGTGTTCCAGGATCAGCTGATGCCCAAGCTGCATATGCGATTTTATCCCAAAGATCTCTTGCTCTTAAAGTTTTGTATGCTTTTGGGGCTGCTCCAGTTTTTCTTACTTTTTCAAGTTCTGTTCTTTTGTATAAATTCCAATCCAAATCTTTTTCAACAGAATCCATAAATAAATTTGTTATTCGCACTGAGTTATTTGAATTTTGACCCGAAACAGTATTGTATGCTTCTGATTGCCAATCAGTTGTCAATTCTTCAAATAAAATTTCTTTAATTCCTTGCTTAGCTAAATCAATTACTCTTTTGATATAGTTCTCTGGAACATAAACTCTTTTGGCTTCGATGATGGATTTTTTTAATTCAAGATTTTTTATTGGATTAAATTTATCCTCTTCAATTTCAGTTTTAAACTCCAGACAAGCTTTAATGATTTTATTTAATGCACGATTGTTGTGCATTGAACCTGTTACAAGTGAAGCAACTTTTTTTTCTTCTACAACTTTCCATTCAATAAATTGTTCTATATCCGGATGATCCATATCCAGACAAACCATCTTTGCTGCTCTTCTTGTTGTTCCACCAGATTTAATTGCACCAGCTGCACGATCCCCAATTCGAAGAAAGCTCATTAGACCAGAACTTTTTCCACCACCAGAAAGAGATTCGTTTTCACCACGAAGATTAGAAAAATTAGTTCCAGTTCCAGAACCATATTTAAAAAGTCTTGCTTCACGAACCCATAAGTCCATGATTCCACCTTCATTTACTAAATCATCATCCACTGATTGAATAAAACAAGCATGAGGTTGTGGATGTTCGTATGATGATTTTGATTTTGTTAAAACTGCAGAAACTGGATCAACATAATAATGACCTTGAGAAGCTCCATCAATTCCATAAGCCCAATTGAGTCCAGTGTTGAACCATTGTGGTGAATTGGGTGCTGCCATTTGAGAAGCTAACATAAATATAATTTCTTCATAAAATACTTTTGCAGATACTTCATCTGAAAAATAGCCATGTTTATATCCCCAATATGTCCAACAACCTGCAAGTCTATGAAAAACTTGTTTTGAATCTGTCTCACCAGTGTATCTATCTTCAGGATTTAATGAATTTAATTTTTCTTCGTCTGGAATAGATTTTTGTAGCCAAGTAGGAATACCTTGTTCTTCTACTTTTGTTAGATATTTGGGAATACCTCTTCTTCTAAAATATTTTTGGGCTAAAATATCTGTTGCAACTTGGGACCAAAAATCAGGAACTTGTATATCGTTTGCTTCAAAAACAGATGAACCATCTGAGTTTGAAATTTTAGAATTTCGTTTTGACCATGTAATATTTGGGTATAAGCTTTCTGAGGATTGGGTAAAATATCTTTCGATTATCATAAAAAAAAGAGTCTCCTAAATTAAGGGGTAAGTTATGTCACACTATTTAGACCTTCCTAATTTATCTGTACATTTTTTTTGTAAGACATAATTTTTTTGTTAAAACTTAGCCCTCTATTTTTGTTATCGGTAAAAAAAAATATTTCCAAGAAAAGATTGATTAGAAATTAGGTAAATTAAGTACAAATATTGCCCCTTTAGCTTAAGCGATAGATTAAGTGATTGTTTTCTAATCATTCTGCCAAATTTTAGATTTCAAAAAGTTTTTGGTTGTTCGATACAACAAAATTAAATTTAATCCTTCTAGGAATTTATTTTTTTAATGGCTTCTTTGTTGTTTTTCAATAAATTTCATAAACTACTTAAAATTATATTAAATTTTTTTATTCTTCTTAATAAAAAAATATTTGCAAGAAGAGATTGATTAGAATTTATGTAAATTAATTACCGAAATTCCCCTTTAGCTCAGCCGGTAGAGCAAGTGACTGTTAATCACTGGGTCGCTGGTTCGAGCCCAGCAGGGGGAGCAGCTTAAAAAAATCCCTAGCTCAATTCAATAGTTCAAGTTTCTGTTCAACCACTAGGTCGAAGGTTTTAGCCAAACAGGGGGAGCGGAGCAGCTTAAAAAAATCCCTAGCTCAATTCAATAGTTCAAGTTTCTGTTCAACCACTAGGTCGAAGGTTTTAGCCAAACAGGGGGAGCAGCT
>JAAFIR010000064.1 GCA_013297885.1 Leptospirales bacterium
TTTTAATGTTAGTCAGTTCTCTCCTCTAGGGGAGAGGACAGGTTGGTATTGTGTTTTTGGTCACACTATCTTTAAAGTTTTAAATACAAAAAAGTACTTCATTCATTTGGAGTGCTTTTTTTTTATTCTAAAAACTCATAAAAAATATAAAAAGTGGTATATAAAGAAAATAATGATACTTTACTCTTCCATACATTAATGAAAACCTCTTAGCTAAACTCAAAGTAAATCTTGGTGAAGAATATGATTCCAATGAAAACTGCTAGTATTAATTCAACAAAAAACATCATCAAAAAATAAAATAGATACACTAAAAATTGATTCATTTATTCCCTCTTTTATAAATAGCTTCTAGCAATGCTTGACCAATAATCACTCTATGTTCATAATTAGTAAAATCATATTTGATTCCTTTGTTGGTAAAATTATTTCTTTTAATTTTAATAAATAGTCATCCCTGAAAAAGGCTTATTTTTTCAAAATAGTATAAATTTAGAATTGATAATCGAACAGATTCAAAAGTAGATTTTAGATAAAAAAGAAAAGCTAGTATTAGCTTTCTGAAGTTGCAACCTACAGCAGAAAGAATTGCATTAATTTTATCACCATCTTTTCCTAAAAGATGATTTCTATCCATTCTATGATAGTGTTTTGCATGAGAAAAAATTGGTTCAATTGCATTTCTTCTTTTCATCCACATTTTCTGCCAAGGGGTAACTTTCTTTTTATTACCAACAAGATGAATTTGTATTTTTTCATCTAAAGATAAATTTCCTTTGTAACCTCTATCAAGATAAATATCTTTTGGAGTATCAGAACAAACTATTTCCATCTGTTCAATCGAATTTTTTAAAGTGTGACCATCATAAGGATTTCCATGAAGAGCAGATGTCGAAACCACCCAATTAGTTTTGCTAGTTGTTACAAAACTAACTTTACAACCAAACTCAAACTTCTTGTGCACTTTTCCTTTTTGAATACATTCTACTTCTAGTGCATGAATACTGTATAATTTATTTTTATCATCTTTTTTTTGATTAAATAGTATATTAGCTTTTTCTAATAAAGTTTCTGCTTTTTCATTTGGATTTATAATTTTTCTTTCAATATCTCTTTTGATTCTACCCATATAAATACGGAGTTTTTTTGCTTCTCTCTTTGATTTTTTGAAATGTCCAGCTCTTGCATATCGACTTTGAGCTACAAATGCTATCTTTGATTTTCGTTTGTATGACTGTCTTAATTCAATTCCATTTTCCTTATCTAGTTTTACTAAATGTCTTATCATCTTAAAATTTAATTTTGAATCTGTTGGATATGTTATTGCTTTTTCTTGAACTGTTGTATCTGCATTTACTTTATTAAATTCTGATTAATTGATTATTTCTTTTTTTAATCCGAACTCAATAGTTTCTTTTAAAAATATTTCAAATCTTTTTTCACCAATTCTTTTTCTCCATCTTGTTAATGAAGATGGATCACATGGAAACTCATGTTGAAAAAATTCAAAACCACAAAAATATTGCCAATAAGGATTTTCTAAAAATTGTTCAATAGCACCTTCATCTGAAAAATTATAAGTGTATTTTAAGTAATGTAGTGCAACCATTAATCTCATTGGCAAACCTGGTCGACCTTTCTCTGAATACAATTTTCCAAATTCTTTTTCAAAAACAGTCCAATTAAATTCTTTAGATAAAATAAATAAAGGATGTCTCTTGGATAAAATTTGATCTAATCTTGATTGAAATAAATTACTTTGTTTCTCACCTGATTCACTTTTTTGAGGATGCATTTTTCATCAGCTTTTGTTTTATTATCTTACAAAACTTGCAATTTTAATTCCTCTTTTTTTTATTTTAATTTAATAAATTCAAGCTTTTTTTAATTTTTCAGGGATGACTATTTAAATCATGCCCAACATTAAAAGTCAAATCTAAAAATAGATTAGGAAGAGGATCAAAATACATTTTATCAACTAGTTCACTTGAGTTTTTCAAGACAATGTTTAAAGAAAATTTCAAAAAGCATTATATCAAAAACAAATTCAAACATAAAATAAAAATACCACTCTCTTGCAAAAAAAATTTATTCTGCTTCTATATATTTTTGTGTAAAAAAATTAATTCGTTGTTTAGGAAAACATTTATATGTTTTTAATTTTTTACTATATCCAAAATCAAGATTCTTTTTTTTACAATCTTTGCATATTTCTGAATACTGAAGCTGTAAATAATCCATACCAAACATAGTTTGAGAACAAGTTTTATAATTATTTTCATTCCAATAAAATTCTGAATTTATATCTTTTCTTTTCTCTTCTTTTAATTTCTTGAAATAATAGGTAGCTTTTTTTTCCAAATATGGTGATGAATGAACTTCTCCAGTTTTCATGATTACATCAATATAAATTATATCTTTCTTTTTTAAAAACATTCTTCCTTCATAAACATCATTTTGATAAGTTATGAATCCATATTCTTCACCAGTAGTTTGCCAAAGTCTCCAAACTCCATTTTTTTTATTACCTTCAAATAATCCATTTTCCCATGCTCTAAATACATAATTAAAAATAGCACCTCTCGGAATTGTTTCTGGTTTTTCTTTTGGTGGAACTTTTGTGGTTTTTCCATCTTTCAAAATTACTCTTTCTCTAAAACTTCCATCCCAATTATACCCGGTTCTATCTGTATAATCTTTTCCTTTTATTTCTTCAGATAATAATATATTTTTCATATTATATTCTCTAATTACTATTTCAGATGTTGGCAAGCTCTCCATAATTGTTTTTTTTCCAATTCATCAAAACGATAATATTCTGTTATTTCTTTTCCATCTTCTTCATAAATTTCTGTTCTGCCATATCCATCATAACTCCATATTTTTTTAACTGGTTTCCCTTTTGATTCATCAACCAAACTATATGTATTTTGCTAACTATCATAGCTTGCACTTGATGGAATATTTTCTGCTCTACAAAAAATAAAAACAAGCTGTAAAATAAATAAACAAACCTTATTCTTCAAATGTTCCATCCATGAATTTACCAACTTTTCTTCCTTTCTTTTTCACCTATTTGAATCCCATCTATATCAATATTTAGATCGCCAATATAAACCTTATAATATTCGTTACTAATATTACTTTCATTTAGGACTTTACCATGTAGTTGACCTTCCTTGAATTCACCAAAAGAATAAGCATTAGCCCCAACTAGCAATCCATATCCATTAAAACAATCACCAATTACACAAGTAGATTCTGAAAGTGTTGTCCCATTACTTTTCCAATCACCAGAAAAAGATTTACCATCAGCAAAAGTAATTGTCCCATGACCTTTTGCTAGTCCTAAATCAAAATAACCTTCTCGTTTTACACCATTACAATCTTCTTCAGCAATTAACCCATTTTTATAAGTTCTATAATACTTATAAGAAACGAATTCACCTTTTATTATACAATTTTTATGAGGAGAGTATATTCCTTTTATTAGCAATTTATTTTTAATCAAACCTTTAATTTTATGATCATAAGCTCCAATTAGAGCCTCTCCATATCCGTTCTCACAATTTCCTGAAAGACATTTAAAACCTGGACCGCCACTACTTTTAAAAATCAAAAAAAATGAAAGAATAAATGAGGATATGATTATAGCGATAATAAATAAAAAAATTTTCATAGATATTACTTTAAATACCAATGAATAAAATTTTTACAAACAAAATTTGAATTCATTCTGAGTTTTGTGCTTATGCAATTTATTGATTTGAAGTAAGATTTACTAAATTTTTTTTCTGAACAAAAAAGTTTTTCAATACTAGCGAACTCTATGGTTCAAAAAGTCAAATCATTTTTTAAAAATTGGGTTAATAGAAACAAAATTAGGTAGATAAGGTTTGTTGCTTTTAATAATCGCGATGATGATTTTAATGATCTTGT
>JAAFIR010000066.1 GCA_013297885.1 Leptospirales bacterium
TAATCATCGGATCACCAAAAATCAATTTCGCATAATTTGAAGCGACATTAATTTTTTTTTAATGCGCAAACAAAAAATTTTAAGATTTTATTTAATTGAGAGTCAATTGAATTAATTGTGATTTTTAATTAAACTAATTGTATTTTATTTTATTGTTTATGATTGTGAATTAGTGAAAAAAATGTCAATAGTAATTGAAATACATAAAAACCTAGTAAAACTATGTGTGACTATAGGAAAATATAGAATTAAAAATCCTAAAAACTCGAATAATAGGAGAAAAATTAAATGATCAAAAAAAAGCATATAAATCAAATCAATTAGCGTATCAATAATAATAATAAAAATCAATCATATAATGGCTCATTGAATATATAAGAATCATTAGCTAACAATGATTTTATGAACTCATCATTCTATCATAAAAATCACTATAAATCGATTGTATGCAAAAAAAAAATGATCGATTTTTGCATAGAAATATGCTCGAATCTATTTGCAATGTAAAAAAAATAATTTTCTCTGATCAAAAATTTAATTTGACTCAATTAAAAATCAATTTGACACAAAATTTGATAGTGAGTCTCGAATCGAACGCAAATAAAAAGCTTTGCGCAAATAATAAATCATAGAAATTACATGTTAAAATAAAGCGAATCACTAACGCTACATAGATCAATAGAATTAATTGTCTTAAATTGATTTACAAGTAATTTAAATAATGATTAATAGCTCAAAAATAAATCAATTAAAAAAACATTCAAATCAATGACGTGTCAATTTGAATTATAATTTTAAATAAATTGATTGTATTTTGCATTGTAAAAC
The DNA here is from genome assembly GCA_013297885.1 of Leptospirales bacterium. GTDB lineage: Bacteria > Spirochaetota > Leptospiria > Leptospirales > Leptospiraceae > UBA2033. The sequence continues at coordinate 829 of JAAFIR010000066.1, forward strand.
TAATTGATTTAATTTTTTTTGTTCTATCATTTTATAATAGATTCATTGCATTCAATAGGATAGCAATTCAATTGCTAGTCAACAATTATAATTAGTCTATTGATGGAACATTTAAATTAATAGATTTACTAGCTTCATTATTTGTAGTTGATAGATTTATAAATCAAATTAATTTCTAGACATCGGTTCCAAATATTTGATGACATTTAGTGATTCAATGATTTTCGACTTTGTAAGACATTTATTTGAGTCAAATGAAGTTTTCTATCAATCAAAATACATAGCATTCAATAGAACGCTTTATGCTCAATTCAATAATAGTTATTTGACTCGAAATTAAATTCTACTAATTTTGTAAATCATGGATTATTTTGTTCTATGCTTATAAATGATAGCCTAAAAAATATATGGTTCAATAGGAAATTCAATTGTCTATCGAATTGTATATAGGTTATGGGGTCTAAAATGATATATGATATGCTCAAATCTATTTGACTCGCTCAATTACTAAGCTACAAATTTATTAATGAGTCAATTGATTATTTTTGAGTCAAAATAAATTTAATCGCTAAATGAATTTATAATTAAAATTAAATTACAATTGATTCTAATTGAATTAAATGATCGTTTGATGCTTAAAAAATGAAAATCAATTTATTGAACTTGTAATTGATTGTGGAAAAACACTTTCGCCGTAACAATTATAGATTTTTAAATGCTGATTATGATTCTAATCAAATCAAATGAAAATTAAAAATTTTCTGGCCGTACACTAGTTCAAATACTCTAGAAAACGCTTATTCAATTAATGAACATATTAATTAAATTTGATCAATCGATCGAGAATGATCGATTTTGGGGGGGTACAATTAATGAGTCAGATCTCAATCTCAATGTACAAGCGAATAATCCAAAGCCCTAACTAGCATTACCATATATGGTGAATCTTTTTGGGAAACGTCACTTTGGGGACCTTATTTAGGAAGGTGTTACTAAGAATTATTCTTATAATTTGCCAGGTATTCGAGGAATTTTCCTAGAAAAAGTTATAATACGCCCGAAGTGCATAGAAAAATGACTAAAGACGGATGGAAAAGTGCAAAGAAAACTACAAAAGTGCGTAGAACTCGCGTAGAACTTCTTTTTCTCCCTTGTACTTTCAAAATCTGATACGGTCAAAGTGTCAATCGAAAGCGCTCAGCATGAACTATCGAATTGATAAGTCAACTTTTTACATACTATGATTTACAAGCTCAATCGAATGCCATAACTTTTCGATTTTCTAATTAAAACACTAAAAGTCCTCTAGAAGGCTCGAAACCACCCCTTTATCATAATGTTTATCAGTAGAGTCATAGATAAATAGGTTGAGTACATCTGTGTCGGCGGCTTTTTCGCGCATCCTATCCATTGGACCTCTAGAACGTAAATACTGATTGGAAGCCTAATGGTTTGAAAAAATAAAATAAAATTTTAGATGAGTTTTATTTGATCAAAAACAATTTTTTTTGTGTCAAAGAAAAAAAATTTGGTATTTGACTCTCTAATTAAATGAGTTATTTTGAGTCAAAATGAATTTTTCGATTTGTATTCAATTGCGTAACTATAAGACTTATAAATTTCAATTCTCTATACAATTCTACAGTAGAAAAAAATTTTTTCAATAATATACTAGCAATTCTAAGATTTTAAATTAATTTTGAATGTTTTTCGATTGAGAAAAATATTCAAATTAATGCAGATTTTGGATTTTGTTCAAATTTATAGAATTATATGCTAATTACTATAGCGCAAATGACTGTATTTTTTTGAAATCCTATTGAAAATGGTCAACAGCTTAATCATCGATTAGATTTTAAAATCGATTATTTTCTCATAAAAAATTAGTTATTCAATTTGATTTTTTTTTTGAGTTGCACACTTATATTTGGTTCACTAAAATGAAAGTCTCGTTTTGACTCAATACATTGATTGTTAGTAATTTAGTTTTTGCGATTGAAATCGTTTTTCTGAGTTCTATTGATTGATGCGTAGTGCTTTTGATTTTTTTATGATTCTGAGCATTAAATCACTTGTAGAAACATGAATTCGAAATTCAATTGACCAAAAAATTTCTAATCAAACCT
>JAAFIR010000040.1 GCA_013297885.1 Leptospirales bacterium
TCGCTAGTTAGGATTTAAACCTTGAAAGGGATTTAGGCTTCTTCTACAGATTGTTCAGATCACTTTTTTACTGATAATATAAAACAGTAAAAAAGTCACCTTTTTATCTAATGGAAAGGGATTGAAACGGTATCAAAAAATTTTATATGAAATTTTTTGATAGAAGTTGAAAGCCCGATTTTTCGTAAATGTGGAATTAAAAATGAAAAATTTTTCATTCATAATTCAAGATTCTCCTCACTAAAGCCATTCTTCGTTAGCGCTCAAATATCCACATTTTTTCAGCGAAGCTGAAAAGAAAAATTCGCCCAAAAAAAATGTGATTAAATTTGAAATAGCATTTCAGCTTAGCAGTTTTGTTTAAAGAAAATTTGAAAATTTTAGAAGAAAAAATTTAACGTAAAATTCTGATTGAATGATTTAGAGAATCTGTTATGTATAATGCTTTTCCATCAGATACAATTCCAATTGGTTCTTCAAATCTTACATTAGTCGAGGTTGAACTATTTATATAACCAGGCACTCCAGTAGTTGAACCAGCAATTGTAGTAACAGCAGCAGTTGAGATTTGAACTTTTCGAATTGCATGATTTGCAAAATCTGTAACGTAGAGATTTGTTCCATCTGTAGTAATTCCTGTTGGGTTATTAAATCTTGCATTCGTTCCAACTCCGTCTTGAAATCCTTGAACAGCACAACCAGCAAATTGAGTAGATGTCCAAATACCAATTGTAGTTTTAAAAATACAACTGTTATTACTAAAATCAGTAAAATAAAAATCATTTCCAACCTGAACGATTGATCTAGGTGTAAAAGCAGGTACAGTCAGAAGAGTTGTGAAAGTTGAGTTGCTCAAATCAAAACTTACTAACCCATTAATTAATGAATCTAAAATATATAATTTATTGTTGTGAAAAATAATTCCTCTTGGAGCTGGGATGTTCGGACTAGATGATATTAATGTTGTGACAATTCCTGAACTGATTTCTATTTTCCGTAGTCCACGATTAGTATTATCAGTGAAATAAATAAAATTTCCTTCAGCTGTTAAATAGTCAGGACTTTGAATTGATGCAAGAATACCTGTAGCATCAATATCATCTGCTATTCCATTTCCTGCCAAAGTGGAAGTTTCACCATTTGAGATTCTTATTTTTCTAATTCTGTGATTTGTATTATCAGCAACATATAAAAAAGTTTTATCAGTTGTGATCCCTGAAGGTTTAAAAAATTGAGCTAAAGTTGGATTTGTAGAATCATTAAAACCATTTAAAGCAAAGCCATTACATGTTGAATTTGGATTACAAAAATTTGTACCGGCTAAAGTTAAAACTTCACCCGTTAAATTCAAAAGATTGTTTTGAGGTTGAGGGTTTGGTTGTTGTAAAAGTTCAGGTTGACTAATTGTAGTATTTGAACAAAGAATATCAATATTAGTTATGTTTCTTGAAGAAACAACTCCAATTCTGTTTTCAATTCTACAACTTGAATTAATTGGTTCGGTAAAAACTGAAATTGAATAATTTGTATTATTAATTAATTCAGCGGAAAATCTAAATCTGCCATTGGAATTTAAAGTTAAATTATCAGTTAAATTATTTTGAATAATTAAAGTTCCATTTAATCCTGAAACATTCCCTCCAATTGAAAAAGTATTTAGTTGCAATCTATTATTTTGATTAAACAAACTAACACCAAATAATAACTTAGGGCTTTGATCAATTTGACAAAAAAGATTAACTAGTAAAATTAAATATAGTAAAAACTTAATCATTTATAGTTTAAAGTATTTTTATTAAAAAAATATTCAATTTTTCAAATTACTAAATTCAATCAATGAATTTCTCCAAGCCAATCTAGCCCAACAGTCATCAAAGCTAATTTCACAGATGAAGAATTTGGAATAATGTCTTGTTCAATCGCATTTGCTGGAATTAAAAAAGTTTCACCTTTGGAAAAATTTTCGTCAGCGATTTTAAAATTTCCTTCTAGAACATGAATTGCTTTGAATACTTTTTTTTCTGTGAGTTTTGGAAGTTTTGCTATATTAGAAAATTCTAATGTTTCCAAATGGAATTTATCATTTGTGATGTGAATTTCTCTTTTTCCGAACTCCCAATTTTTTGAAACTGGTTTGATAAATTCTTCACCAGAAGATTTTTTAAATCTTAATACATCTAAAGATTTTTCGATATGAAGTTTTCTTGGTTTTCCGTCATCTCCAAGTCTTCCATAATCATAAACACGATAAGTTGAGTCGGATGATTGTTGCACTTCTAAAAGTAAATTCCCACCACCAATTGCGTGAACTGTTCCTGGGTTGATGATAAAAGAATCATTTGCTTTGGCTAAAAATTTTTGAAGTGGGATTTCTGCTTTATTTTCTTCAATCAATTTTTGGTATTTTTCTCGATCTAAGTCTTCTGAAAATCCGCACACGATTTCAGAATTTTTATCTGCATCTAATATAAACCAAGATTCTTTTTTTCCAGAACTTTCTGGATCTTTTTCTAAAGCATATGTATCATCTGGATGAACTTGCACTGAAAGTTTTTCTTTTGCATCAATGATTTTAATTAATAATGGAAAACTTTCAGTAGAAGAAAACATTTCTCCCAAAATTTCTTTAGGATGATTTTGGTAAATTTCTCTAAAAGTTTTACCTTTAAGTTCTCCGTTTGAGATTACTGATTGGTCAGTTCCATAATCAGAAATTTCCCAACTTTCACCAATATTTCCGTTTGGAATTTTTCTTCCAAGTTTGGTTTCTAATTTTCTTCCACCCCAAATTTTATCTTTATAAATTGGTTCAAACTTTAAAATGTTTTGCATTAGTGTAACTCTATCTTAATCCTAAATTTTTTTTTCTTAAAATGAATAAATTTTTCTGGTCTTAAACGATTTAATTCAAATTCATAAATTCGATTGTTTACAATTTGTTCTGGTTCAAAACTGATTTGCAAAAGTCTTGTGCCTTTATAAGTTCCAATTCCACTACAAGATTCACAATGTATATCGGAACCAAAACAAGATGGACAAAGAAGTCTCACAACAAGTGGAACTTTTACTAAAATTCTTTTTCCAATTTCAGATTTAAAAATAATCAAATCAATATCATGTTTCTCACCAGTATATTTGGAACGATCTTTTTTTCTGAGACCAGTTTTTAAAAGTCCACGTTTAGCTAGTCGATTAATGGAAGTGGTATACTGAATTCTATCTTGAGATAAAAGAACTGTTTCTTTTTCTTTGGATAATTTCTTTTTTAAAGTATATACTTTAATATATACTTTATCATATTGTTCTCTATTATCACTTGAAAGAATTTGATAGGCTTTATGTATTTCTTCAAATTTTTCTCTTTGACCAGTTTGTTTGTTATCAGGATGAAAAATTTTAGCAAGAGTGTAATAATAATTTTTGATTAAATCTCTGCTTGAACCAAAAGGTAAATTCAAAGCAGAATAATAATCTGGAAAATTTTTTATTTTTTGTATTTCAGAATACATGGTAATAGCTTAACCTAAGCCCTCTGTCAAATGTTCTTTCTTGTAACATCGGAAATTGAAGTGAGAAACCTAAAAAACCACCTGTGTAAATTTGATAACTTATACCAGGATATAAATTCCAAGAACGTATGTTCAGATCCACTTTTGGATTATAAGGTGCACGATATTCAGTTTCTAAAAATCCTCTAAAATTTTCTGTGAAGCCATAGGACAAAGCAAGTGAACCTAAATAATTTCTTCTAAATTCTTGTGAAGGCTCTTCTTTAAACTGGCGATTTGATTCTGATTGAAATTGAAAATTTGCAATTACTTCAAATGCGTCAAATTTTAATCCCATGTTCAAATGAGTTCTTAAAATGTACAGATCTGGAGCAACATCATCTCTTTTAAATTTTGGATTTTGTTTATCAATTAGTCTTGTTCCAAATCCCCAAGCAAATGCACCAAATGATGTTGCATGTTCACGAGCAAATTTTAATCCAATATTAAATCTATCGAGCTCTGTTAAAGTTTTTGCACCTGATTTTTCCCACTGTGTTTTTGTTGTGCCAAATTTCACAGAAAAATAATTTAGAAATTTCAACTCACCTTCAATGTAGGCTTGTTTCTCTCTTTCATAATAATTGACATCTCGTTTTTCAGAGCCACCTGCATCAATTCTAATTTTGGTATACACTCCAACAGGTTCTACTCTTTGAGGAATTGCAAATTTACTATCTTCAGAAAATAAATTTAGTGATATAAAAATTACAAGAATTATTAGTATATTATTTTTCATTATTAGTATATCCTTGTAAAACGGTTACATATTTTTTTGCCAGTATGCTAAAACCACCTGATGTTGGATGAATACAATCAAACATATTTCCAGCATTCGAAAATTGATTTCCACCAGGTGCTAAACCAAGTGTTCCTCTGAGGTCAATGTATTTTAGTTGGGGTTCAATTCTTGTCAAGTTGACTAAAAAAGAATTATAGTCATTTAAGACTGCTGGAGCAAAAGCATTTACTTCTGCATTTGTAAAACCAACTGATGTATAAGTTGATCTGCAACCTGTTGTGGAAATCTCAGGAGCTTTGACATCTGGATTGGAATAATCATAGCCATGAACAATCCATACTAAAGGAGTTCCTCCATATTTTTGCATTTTGTATGCGTTGCCACCTTGGATCATTTGTTGAAAATTAGTTTGAAGTAAATTAAATCGAGATTGTTTTTCTTGTTCTAATCTTCCAACATATCCTGAAGGTGAGCCAAGCAAATCATTTCCACCAAGTGAAAGAAGCATGTATTTTATATCAGCACCAGCTTCATCAATTACACGAGTATAAAGTGCGGTGCGATTCACTGCATTTAAAGTTTGTCCACCAAGTGTAGAACCTGTTATGCGATAACCATGATAACGTTCCAACTGCACACGAAGAGTTTCAATCACTGGAACACCTAGTAAAATATCAGTCCAAGAATCTCCAATCATTCCAAATTTTGTTCCTCTTGTATCTGGAACACAAACTACTCCAACCCTACACAAAAGAGAAATTTTGATTTCATCAGTGAGTCCAGCTTTTGGACTATCACAATTAAATAGAAAAATTAATATAAATAATAACTTCATAGGTATAATTAAAAATTTTTAAAATTTTTGTCTAGTTAAAATAAATTTGGATTTCTTGTTAAATCTATTTTTAATTTTGGGAGTTCCCCTTTCATTTACAATTATTTTCACAAGTAATATCGTTTGACAATAGTAATTGAAAGGGTCGGGCTTTTTGCTACTTCTGAATCCTCTTACTAAAGTCAGAGGATTCAGAAACGCTTCAATCCCTAACTCTAGAAGAGAAAAAATTTATTTTAATAAAATTTGAATTATTTATTGTTTAGAACCAAACAGTTTTTTTGGATTTTTTTAAAGAATTTTTTTTCCACTATTTAAAGCATTTATTATATGTTGAAATGGAATTTTAATAACTGCATAAGTAAAATTTTTTGTAATAACAAATTGTCCAGTATGAGTTGAAGTTCTACCTTCACCACCAATATCTGGTTTTAATGGAATTTTTGATTCATGATAAACAGTAATTCCATCAGAAGCAATTTGATCACCACTATCTAAATTTGAACCTTTTTTTAGTGGCTCGATCTCTACTTTATTAATTATAGCAATTTTAGGATTTAATTCTTTTAAAATTTCAGCCGTACTATTCCGGTCACATTCATGTTTAAAAAAAGATTTTTTAACTGAATCTAAGCGAACTAATTTTACGGGGATAATTTTTCTAAAAATAATTTTGGCACTTTCACATTCAATTGATTCTCCAACTTGATGAAAAGTTCCCATTTTATTTTAAAAGATGACTTGATACTTTTTCAAGTTTAATTGGATCAATAGAAAATAGTTCTGAGACTTCATCGACTGAAAAATCTATTCCAATTTTCTGAACTATTTCTGAAATAATTTTTAACTTATGTAAATCAACTTCTTCATTAGCATGTACAACATACTTATCTTCATTTTCATTTAATTCATTTCCAAACTCTTCTTCTGTTATTAATTTTTCTGAAAGATTATTTAGTAACTTTAAAAAATTATTTGTTTTATGATAATTTCTTAAAGCTGTTATATAAAGATTTTCTTTAATTTCATTTTTGAATATGAATTTATTACCAAGTTTTAAAAGATTCTTTTTATCCATTAATGCAATTTGATTTGGAGTATGAACTGTAACATAAAAATCTTCTGAATTAGCATCTGTTTCATTTGGATCAAAATAAATTTTTTCGCTAGTTTTATAGTTTTTTAAATATTTAGGAGTTTTTAGAGTCATTTTTAGCCTTCTCAAATTCTTCTATTGCTTCAATAATTGTATTCTTTAAGGAAATAGCATTTTCTAAAGTCAGAGCAACGGAGAATTGTAGGTTTCTTTCCAAGGCTACTTCAGAGGAAACTAATGGTTTACCTGGTTCAATTAGATTTTTATTTTCATCTAATTCAAAAATAAATTTTGCTGGTATTGCAGGTTTATCAATAAAAAATTCTAAAATAATTTTGTTCTCAGTTGAGTTTGGAAAAGCATCATCTATAGAATATGTTTTGTAATCGGGAGATTTAGTGATTAACAACAAACCTTTATTAGTCATATCAATTTTATCAGCCATAATGTATCAATTATTGATTTTTTTTGTTCAATGTCAATAGGAATTTTTTTTAAAGATTCAAAAGCAAAAAATATTAGATTGATTGGTCAAAATCTATTTATTTTAGATATACAATCAATCATCAACTTGTTTCAATTAAGTATAATTTTAATTCTCCGTTTCTTTCTTTGACCAAGGGACATATTCTTCACCATTACTATAATAATTCGTATTTATACATCTATTTATGTATTTATCTTCAAATTCTAAAATCCTAAGTAATGACATTTCTATATACCAAATATAAAGTTGCAATGTTTCTAAAATTGTATCAAAACTAATTTCACTTAATTTTTTTCTTTTTTCTATTTGAGAATGAACGATAGCATTTCTGGTATATACTATTGCTTCAGGTGCATCAAGGATATTATTTTCTGAAACTTTAAATTCTTGTAATGAGTTAAGATCAGTTGGAATTTGATAACCAATATTAAGTTGCGAGAGTAATAATCGAATTTTATTGGAAGCGCTTATATTTTCAGAATCTTTTCCTAAGATCATTCCTTTATTTTCAATAATCCACCAGTTATAAATTAGCTCTAATGCAGTTTGTGCTAAAATTATAGACCCATCAGCAAATCCAGCAGTTCCGTTTGCTTCAACATACCAATGAACTGCATGAGTAAGAAAATTTTTTCCATCAGTTTTTTTATCTTGCCAAGTTGATCTAAATTTTTTCCAAAGTTCATTTAAACCATCAACTGAATGTGCTAAAGCCCAACTTTGAACCCATTTATACGGATCAGTATAATAGAAAGTATAATCAGTCCAAATGGTTTGGTTATCATGAATTCCTTTTATGAATAAAGCTGAAGTTTTTCTTCCATTTAAAAACGATAAGAATGTGTTAAGGCAGTGAAAAATATCTTGAATATCTCTTTGAGAAATAGAATTTTTTTGTAGTTAATTCTCCTGCATAAAGAATTAAGTAACCTCCTTTTTCTTGCAATGATTTAATGCGTTCTTTATAATCAATACACTTGTCAATGGTTATGAGAAAGTTTTCATCCTCCAAACGAATTCTATTCATAGACGTTGTGCAACTACTTTCTGAAATACTTTTTACTTGTACTCCCCAAAGTTCTCTAAGATTTGGAATTGAAAATGAAATTTTATTTACAGGAATTGTTCCATCACCTAAAATTGTAATACCACTCAATACCCCTTTAATAAAAACTATACTTATAGTATCTTTATAATTATTTGTAATTTTTGTTATAAAAACTTTTCCTAATTCTATACCATTAAAAATTAAAAGTAAGTTTGAGCTATTCGTATTTAAAGATAATCCTTTATTACCCTTTATTGGCTTTTATTGGCTTTCCAGAAAAGCAGACTCTTGAATTTGGAAACCATTCAAAAGAGATATTCCCAAATATTATTATTTCATTAGACTCTTCCTTTAGTATAAATTCTCCTTCATGAATTTTAATTGAATCATTTGCTTCATTCATTGTAACAGAAAAAGGGTTTATTTTTGGTATATCTTTAACAATTTCTAAATATTCCTCGTTAGTCATATAAATTATAAATCCTTAAGAAACTATATGAATGAATGATCCTACTTGTCAAGGAAATTAGGCAAGTTTACTATTTACAAAATTTAGTTCCCCAACACTTAGCGAAAGTGATTGAAACGTGGTCAAAAAATTCAGAAGGGAATTTTTTGACCGAAGTTGAAAGCACGGTTTTTTCTCACACCTAACCCTCTTTCCCTACCCTCACAGGGAAGGGACAAAACTGAAATATTATTCTACAAAAATAAAATTGTGTTAGGTGTGAGAAAAAATTCGCCCAAGAAACAAAACCTAAAATCTCAAAGTGTAACCCAAACTAAATGTAAAAATATGTTGTGGAATTTTTTGGCTTTGGTAATTTTCTAAAACTAAATTTTGGTATGGAGCAGGAACATTTGATTGGATATAATCTCTCACAAAATTATTATATGTTCCATAAACTCTACTTGGATCAACTGTTCTTCCATCATTTGAATTTGTATCCACAGCATAACCAGAACTTGAATTTGGATAACTTCTCACATTATCAAACATGTACAGATTTGGACGATATACATCTGTCACAGTAAATGCAAAAAGTTTATAAATAAATCTCACTGAAGTGGAAATATCTGTTACACCAATTTTTCGATCAATATTATTATTCATGTATTGATAACCTGATTGAATTTCTGGAACGATGCGAAAACTTTGTCCTTTAAAAAATTCATAACTAATTGAAAAACGATGATGAGAATTTCCTTGATTAATTCCCGCAGACTCGGAAGTAAATCTAAAATAAGAAGTGACTGTTGGGTTAAACATTGTTAAAAAAGGAAATTTGTATCCTACAAAATAATTTCCAACTACAGCATTATTTGGATACATCAAAGAATTAATCATAAAAATCCCAGTTGTAAATCCACCAGCTTTTGTGTTCCAATCATACGACAAATTAAATAGCACATAGTCTTTTACACCATTACGTTCTTTTTGTCTTTTTAATGCGTTTGGATCATTTGTGAGTCGTCCAGAATTAATTTCATTTACTACAAGTTGATTTTGATTTTGTCCACCAGGAGTTGTTTGAAACCAGCCGTCCACATCTTTATTACTTCTAGATGTCACAGAACTAGCAGTAATCAAACTAAGTTTGAGTCCTTCAATTGGAGTAAAAATATTTAATACATTTGCAAGCACCAATGATTTTGGTAGATTATTATAAGATTCAGAATTTCTTCTATCATATCTCTCTCCAAATAAACTAGAACCAAATGCAAAATAATCATTTCCTACAATTTGAGAAAAAATAAATTCTGGTTTTGGTTTTGGTGGTGGGGGTAATGGAGGTGGCTCTTTCTCACCTTCTTTTTGAACTGCATGAATTTTTTCTTTATCAAGACTTGCCAAAAGCCCATCTTCAGTTGTGATGATGTAGCGTGTTTCATCTTCTTTTTCGATTTTTACATTTTCCAATTTTTTACCAGTCTTCAAATGAATTGTTTCTGAATTTAAGAAAATTGAAAATAAAAAAGAAAATAGGATTATAAAATTTTTAGAGTTCATTTTTTCATAATATAAAGAAATCATTTTTTGCAAATGGAATTTTTATTTTTTGCTTGGGCGAATTTTTTCTCACTTAACATTGATTAAATGGTAATTTTTATTTTTAAAGAAGTGAGAAAAAACCGGGCTTTTCGCTACTTCTGAATCCTCTGCCTAAAGTCAGAGGCTTTTCAGAAACGCTTCAATCCCTTTCGCCTGTTTAAGGAGAATCTATCCGATTTTAAAAAAATTTTATAGTGGGGATTTTTTTAAAGTGAAAAAAATGTTTTTGAAACTTGAATTCTATTGAATAGCTTTGCAAATTTTTTTGATACGAGAAAATTTCCCCTACAGATTTATTATAAAGTATTACAAAACAGAAAAATTCATTTTATAAAGTTGAAAACATAATTTTATCTAACAAAAAAATTTTCTGAACACAAAGCAAAAGGGATTGAAGCGTTTCTCCATCGTTATAAAAATTCAGTGGGTCAAGACCCACTGTCTTCAAACTATTTGATGGAGAAGTAGCGAAAAGCCCGTTTTTTTAAAGTTAAGGGCTTTAAAACTATCCGTTTTAAAGCTAATAAAAAATTAATTTATTTGGGTAGTCTTTGTTGTAACCCTTAACTTTAAAAAATTTGCCCTTCTTATACTAATAATGAATTCCAACTTCATCAAATCGTTTAAAATTATCTGGAAAAGGTAATTCAAATTCGAGAATTTTTTTCTTAAATGGATGTTTAAATTTCAAACTCCCTGCAAAAAGCAAAAGACCAAATTTGGAAAATTCTTCACCTGTGCGAGAATAAAGCATATCACCCACAACAGGACAACCAAGACTTTGAAAGTGCACACGGATTTGGTGAGTTCTTCCTGTTTCAATATGAATTTCTGCAAGAGAATAATTTCTGCCTTTTTTGGAAACAATCGTTTTGAGGATTTTATAATTGGTAATTGATTTTCTACCATTTTGATTGACACACATTTTTAATCTTTCAGTTGGATGACGTGCAATTGGAGAAGTAATTCTTCCTTCCATTAATTTTGGAGTTTGAACAAGCCATGCAAAATATTTTTTTTCTATTTCACGATTTTGAAAAAGAGTTGCTAGTTTTAAATGAGCTCGATCCGTTTTTGCAATCACCATAATTCCCGAAGTGGGTTTGTCAAGACGATGCACAATCCCTGGTCTAATCTCTCCACCAACAGTAGAAAGATTTTTGAAATAATACAAAAGCCCGTTTACTAAACTCGGAGTTGGATCAGATGGTCCACCATGAGAAGAAATTCCAGCTGGTTTGTTGATAACAACAAATTCTTCTTCTTCATATAAAATTGGTATATCCATTTTTACAGGATTCAAATGAAACACTTCTTTTTTGGGAATGGTGATTTCAAATTCTTCACCAAGTGAAACTATGTAATTTGGTTTGAGAGGTTTTTCTGAATTTTTTAAAATTACATGTTTGGACTTAATCCATTTTTGAATCGCTGTTCTTGATATATCGTCTGAAGTAGTTTGGGCTAAAAATGAATCTAGCCTCAAATCTTCATATTCTTCTTTTACTTCAATTTCTAATTTCATTTGGGTAAATTAAAAATCTTTTTTTTGAGTATGCCAACAGAATTTCCAAGTTTGGTTCGTTGGTCTTTTTCAAAAACATTCATATCAAATGTATCAGTTTCAAAAACTAAAATCACAGTTGAGCCCATTTCAAATCTTCCAATTTCAGCACCTTTATCAATTAAGATATTTACGTTTTCGTATTCTTGTTCTTTTGGAATACGGATCAATTTGTTTGTTACTATTTTTGTGTCATAAGTAACTCTGATTTTTCCCACGTTCGATGCTCCCACTTTTACCATTGCAATTTTTCCATATTCAGTTTGCAAAAATGTGATGAGCCTTTCATTTTTTGGAAACAAACCTTTGATCCCTTCAACAGCAGCATCATTTACTGGAAACAATTTCCCAGGTGCATAATAGTATCCCAAAATTTTTCCATAAAATGGAGCATGGATTCTATGGTAATCTTGTGGAGATAAATAAAAAGTGATGAACTTACCATTTTCAAAAAATGGGTAATATTTTTCTGAGCCTAATAATTCTTTAACTGAATAATCAATTCCTTTTGCTTGGATAAGTGTGCTTTCAGTGATGTTTCCAAAACTAGTGATTCTTGCATCAACTGGAGAAACAACTGCATTTTCTGCTGAGTCAATTATTCTAACACCAGCTTTTAAGGCTCTTGTAAAAAATTGGTTTAAAGATTTATAATCTTTGATGTTCATTTCTGCTTCAGAAATATTAATTTTATACATTTTTGCAAATGCTTTTAAAATTGGAACCATCATAAATGTAGGCAATCTCAAATAAGTGAATGAACCAAAAAATTTAGACATTAAATTTTTCGGAAGTGCAGACATGATGAGCAAATAAATATCTTTAAATATTTCATATCTCACATTTGCTTCATTCAAATATTTGTTCATTTCTGAAATTGCAATTTTAGCAAGTAAGATTAATGAAATAAGAACTGGAATAGCTGTAAACACTGCAAGCGTATAAGCGATGTTAAACGAAGATTCTATAAAACTTTTATCTATATTTGTATAATAATAAGTTCCAGCAAGTAGTCCTGCAAAAAATAAAATTCTAAACAAGTTTGCAAATTTTTCACCTAGAATATAAAACGCTGATTGTTCACCATTATAAAACCAACCGAGGATGCTATTAAATCCAATTAGAATTAATGTGATTGCAAACAGAATATTATAAATAGATTTATCAATTAGGATTTTTTGAAAAAAACTAACTTGTGAATTTGTATCTGTTAAATTATTGGAAATAAAAAAATAAAACACCAAAGTAGAAATAAATATTCCTTCAAAAAAACTAGAAAGCATATTTACTAAACCTTGTTTAAATGAATAATCTGTTCTCACTGCTCCAGAAACACCTGCAGATTTTCCAAGTCCAACTTCAGTGGAAATAAAAAACGTTCCACAAATTTGTCCAAGTAAAACAACTAAACCAAATGATCCTCCTGCAACAATGGATTCCATTTGAAATGCATTATGAAACACTAATGATAAAAATTCACCAAATGGAATAAACCCATTTGAAAAAATTAAAAAGAATAATATAATAAAACTGAAAATTGAAACTGGAACAGAAATCCCAGATACTCTTCCAATTCTTCTGATTCCACCAATTAGAACATAAATTAAAACAGCTACAACACCAAGAGCAAATCCAAGACCTTTTGCATCAAAAGTATTTCTAGAAATATAAACCATGCTGAGGGTTGGAAGAAGTCCACCTAAAGTGAACACAGTTCCAATTGTTCCAAGTGCAAATGCGATTGCCAACCATTTTGCTTTGAGTGCTTTTTCGATGAAGTACATTGGACCAGATAAAATTCTTCCGTTTGGTAAATTGGTTCTGAACCTGATGGCAAGTGTGGAAGATACAAGTCTAATTGGCATTAATAAAAATGTTGCAATCCAAATCCAAAACAATGCCCCAACTCCACCAAGTGAAATTGCAAATGCAGAACCAATGATCGCACCGGGAATTAAAGAAGATGCAACACCAGAAAAAAATGCTTGAGATTGGAGAAGTTGTCCTTTTAAACTTTTATAATCCATTGCTCCTGAAAAAATTTTTAGAGCTAAAAATAAAAATCGAAACTGTGGAAATTTTAATCTTATGCTCAAAAAAATTCCCACAAAAAGTAAAAGCCCAAAGTAAGAGGCTAAAATTTCAGATTCAAAAATAAAATTTTCTTTCATGATTTTTTTACTAACTCTTCCACAAGATCAACTAAAAGTCTCACACCATAACCAGTTGGTCCATCTGGTTGTGTGCCAGAAGCTTTTGATCTCCAAGCAGTTCCTGCTATGTCGATATGAGCGAATTTAATTTCTTTATCTACAAATTTTCCCAAGAATTGTGCTGCTGATAAAGTTCCACCAGCTCTACCACCAGTGATATTTCTAACATCTGCAATATCACTTTTTAAGTCTTCACCATATTCTTCCCAAAATGGAAGTTCCCAAATTTTATCAGCAGATTTTGTAGAAGCTTGATCGAGCAAATTAAATAGCTCTTTTGAATTTGTCATTACTCCAGCAGCTTCATGACCAAGTGCGATAATAACTGCTCCTGTTAGAGTTGCTAAATCCACCATGTATTCTGGTTTGAACTTTTTTGAAATATAAGAAAGAACATCACCTAACACCAATCTGCCTTCAGCATCTGTGTTCTGAACTTCAACAGTTGTGCCATTGTATGCAGTGTACACATCACCGGGTTTTAATGCAGCTGCATCAGGCATATTTTCAGCTACACCAATTGCAGCGATAACTGGAAATTCTAAACCAAGTGCAGCGATTGCACCAATTGCATGAATTGCAGTTGCAGCTCCACACATATCATATTTCATTTCATGCATTTCACCAGCTGGTTTGATGCTAATTCCACCTGAATCAAATGTGAGACCTTTTCCAACTAAAGCCAAAGTTTTTTTGGATTTGGTTTTTTTAGGAATGTATTCCAAAATAATCATTTTTGCTTTTTTGTCTGAGCCTTGGCAAACAGATAAAATTCCACCAAAACCTTCTTTAGAAAGTCTTGCTTCATCAAAGATTGTAATTTTTAATTTATTATCTTTTGCAATTTCTTTGGAACGAGAAACAAATTCTTCTGGAGTAAAATAATTTGCAGGAAGATGTTCTACATACCTAGACTCATTTAAGTATTTGGAAACTGTTTTAGATTTTTTTAGTGCATAACGAATATCAAGATCAGAATTTTTATCTGATACAAAACTAATTTCGCCCACAGAAATTTCTCTTTCACGATATTTTTTAGAAAGTGAATCAACAGGGTAACAAGCAATTTCAAGTGAGTTGGCAATTTGATAAGCAAGTGAATAAGCAGAAAATTTTTCAACTTGTTCTTTTGTTAAATGAATTTCTAGTCCAACAGATTTCCATTTTAAAAGCTCCGCACCAATTTTTAAAAATGCAGCTGCTACTTTTCCAACTGTTGCTTTTTCTTCTTCACCAAGTCCAATGTATAATTTTTGATTAGCATGATCAAAATAAATTTGTCCACCATCTGCGATAAATACTTTTGCTTGTATTAAACTGTCTAATGAAGTTTTATAATCAGATGGAATTTTATCTTTAAAAAATAAATGTGTTTCGTAAAATTTTTTGGAAGAATTTTTTCCAAAAACAATTTTTAATTTTGATTCAGGTAATTTCATTTTAATTCCTTAATGTCTTTGATGATTTCAGCTACATGGTCTTTTACTTTTACAGGAGAATAAACTTTTTTGATTTTTAAATCTGTTCCAATGATAAAAGTGGATCGAACAATTCCCATAAATTTTTTGCCCATCATTTGTTTTTCTGCCCAAACACCAAATTTATCACAAATACTCCCGTCATCCGATAGTAGTTTAAAATTTAAGTTTTGTTTTTCTACAAATTTTTTATGTGATTTTAAATCATCTTTAGAAACTCCAATCACTTCATAACCTAGTTTTTTGATTGCTGTTTGATTATCTCTAAAATCACAAGCTTCAGTTGTGCAGCCTGGTGTGTTATCTTTTGGATAAAAATATAGAACCATTCCGTTCTTACCCATTAAATCTTCTAACTTTGTTTTTTTTCCTTCTTCAATTAAACCACTTACACTTGGAATTTTTTTTCCAACTTCTAATACAGACATATTCCCTCTGAAAAAATAAAATTAGCAAAATCAAATTGATTGCTAAAATTTAGACTAAATTCAGTGAATTCAATTTGATATGAGAAGAAAAGTATTTTTAGTTTTTCATTTGGGCAAATTTTTCCCAAAGCAAGCTTTGGAATTAAAAATTGAAGAATTAAAAATGAAGAATTTTTGAAGAAGAAAATTTTATATTAAAAATTCATTCTTAATTCTTCAATTTTCACCCTACATTCTAGTTGGGAAAAAACGGGCTTTTCGCTACTTCGCTTCGCGAAACGCTGCAATCCCTTTTGCTAGTATTGTCGAGAATGGGCTTTGCATTGAGGTAGCGTAATGCAAAGAGATGGGGATGCATAGTGTTGAGAAAATTTACTGAAAAGAAAAATATAATTCAACAAGTTTATCAAAATTTAACACTTTATATTTTCTTGACTTTTTATAAGTCCCAACTAAAATTAAATTCAGGATTAATTTATGACATCATTTGCTATTGATATTGAAAATTCAAAACAAGCAGAAGCTTTATTTGCTTTTTTAAAAACACTTGATTCAGTAAAAATTACTAAAACTACTATATCTCACAAATCCAATAAAAAA
This sequence comes from Leptospirales bacterium, assembly GCA_013297885.1. Taxonomy (GTDB): domain Bacteria; phylum Spirochaetota; class Leptospiria; order Leptospirales; family Leptospiraceae; genus UBA2033. Next base: position 16,093 of record JAAFIR010000040.1, read on the forward strand.
AAATCTGCATTAAATGATGAAATGAAAAAAGAATTAGATAATAGAATTAATGATATTGGCAAAGTTAAAACTTTTAAAGCAAGTGAAACATTAGCTTATGCGAGAAAAAGAATTAAATCTAGAAGTTGAATTTCATCCAGAATCAAGACTTGAATTGGTTGAGTCAGCAATTTGGTATGAAGATAAAAAGTCTGGGCTTGGTGATAAATTCATCAATGCAATTGAAGAAAAATTAAATCAAATTTTAAAGCATCCCTTTTCCTACTCAGTCGTTCATAATGGAGCAAGACAAACATAACTAAAAAAATTTCCTTTTTTTATTTATTATGTGATACAACCAAAAGTTATATATGTAATTGCAGTTTGGCATAAAAAAAGAAATACAGAAGGATGGAAAGATAGACTTTAAAAACTTTCTTTTGAAGTACAACATAGTTTTGTTTAATGAAAAATGATTGACTAAGAATAATTAAAATGTTTAACTTAACTCATGACTGAATCGTCCCTTTTAAAAAGAATAACAATTAGTCCAGAAATATGTCATGGAAAACCTTGTATAAAAGGAACTAGAATTGCAGTGGTTGATATTTTGGGTTGGCTCAGTGCTGGTATGAGTTATGAAGAAATTATTGAAGACTTTCCTCAATTGAATAAACAACAAATTCTTGTAGCTCTTGCGTTTAGATTATAGAATTAATTTTTTAAATTGACAGATAAGTGAGTGCATGTTATTATAATTAGCAGTTCGTTATTATGCACAAAATTATCTGGAGTAGATTAAGGTAAACGTGTCGAAAATTATAATTTTTTTTCTCTCATTTCTGAGTCTTTTTTTACAATCACAAGAATTGTCCAAAGAAGATTACAGAAAAGAAGTTTTAATTGGAGAGTATTATTCGTTACTTAAATTGCATAAAAACAAAGAAGCGGTGGCATTTGTGGAAGAATATTTTCCAAAACACCTTTCTGAACGCATTAAAAGAGACGGACATAAAAACTTGAGTAAACAAGATTTTGAAGCTAAAAGTTCAGAATCCTCAAACATTAATTCCATCGAATATGAAAGTAGCGTTGTGCAAATTTTAAGAATTGATAGAGATGATGATGCAAAAACTATTATGGTCAAGAAAATATTGAATCATTACAATGCCCTCGTTTTAAATGGAAAAAGAGAACAAGGACTCCATTTTGCAAAGCAAAACCTTCCGGAAGATATTTACCAAAAACTTGCTTTAAGCAACGAATCAGTTATTATCACTAAATTAGATGTAATAAAAAAATATAATGATGTTGCTTATAATCTTCATTATGTAAGCGAGCCGAATTTCAAACTCGTAAAAGTTTATAGGACATACAAAATAACTTATAAAGATGGGACTTCTGTTGAAGCTACAGCTGAACATCCATTTTATATCTTAGGCAGAGGTTGGACACCTGTTAAAGAATTAAAAGTTGGTGACGAATCAGAAACGATTAAGAGGAAAGGATTAAAAATTATTAGCATTGAAATTAAAGATTCTAAAACACCAGTAACTGTTTATAATTTCGAAGTTGAAGGAGATCATAATTATTTTGTAGGTGCAAGTGGAGTTTTGGTTCATAATGATTGTAAATTTACAGAAAAACCCATTCAGTATAAAGAGCTCCCAAAGGGATTTTTTAGAGATGAATATGGGAATATTCCTGAAAAGGCTGCATGGGCTGGGACAGGACTTGAATTTGTTATAGAATTAAATCCCCCAAAAAAAAATCCAGAAGGAACTTATAGCATAAAAGTAAAAACTTTTGAAGTTGAAGTTCAAACTATCATCAATACTGATAAAAATCTTGAATGGAAAAATATAAATGACTTTAAAGATTATTATAAAAAAGATAAAGTCTATACAATCAAAGATGTTGATCAAGACTTTACAACAAAAGGAGGGACTGAATATCATGAAAGTTTGCATAGAAAAGTTGCTAAAGATACTTTTGATAAATATAAAAATGAAATAGAGTCTGAAATAGGAAAAATTAAAGATACTGACTTTAGAATTGTAATAAAAAAAGCAAGAGAAAAACTTTTGGATTATAAATCTAAAATCCAAAAAGAATTTTATGACAAAAAAGATCATGACCGGATTCGGGTAGATACTTGGAATTATTTTAGAACAATTTATGAAAAAGAAGTCTTGAACAAAAAGGATCAAAAGTGATGAAAAAAATTTCAATGCTTTTTATATTTCTTATGAATCTAAATCTTTGTAAAGAAAATAGTCCTGAGCAAACTCCGAATGAAGGAATGATTAATGGTAAACAAAAATTTATAATTGAAATTGAAAACACAGGAAAAGTTAGTTTAAAAAATTTCACACTGAAAATTAGTGTAAAAAACAATGCCCAAAAAGAAATAGAATTTAATCCTGATTTGATAAAAGTATTTTCTTTAGATGATAGCGAATTAAAATATGGATATGAATATGTTATACAAGAATTTAGCTACTCAAACAGTAGGTTAATTAAAATTAAACCAAATGAAATATATAATTTTGAAAAAAGCTTTGAATATATTGAAAAGGAATTTCTCGATAAATATAAAAATAAAAAAATAGAAGGTGATTATTATATAAGTCTATTTTACGAAATAGAGAATGAATTGTATCAGAGTAATATGAAAATGATAAGTATAACTTATTGACTTTAGTGTTTAGAATTGTACAAATCTTCACCTAACAACTCTTATCCACTGCTGTAACTAACTATAATTTTTTCTTTAACTATTTGTTCTAATAAGTTTGTTGCTGCATAAATTAAGATATTTGTATCTAGGATATACTTCTGTCCCATTCACTTCTCAATACTTTTATTTGTTCATCTAAATTTGTTGAGTCTTTTAATTTCCATATTCCAAAATAAACATCTGGATTAATCTATCCTAACAATTCTTTTAAATTGATTTTGGTTCCTTCTATTTCTAGTGCATCACTTGAAAGATAAATTTTTCTATTTAAATATTTTTCTGAAGTAGGATTTTTATACACTTCAACTTCAGAGTTGTTTAAATTAAACAACCAATATTCTGGAATGTTAGCTTTTGCATAAACAAATTGTTTTCTAAAATCTAATTCATAAGTGGTTAAACTAATTTCAACAACAAGTTTAGCTGATGTTGGATGATTATTGATATAATCTTTTTGGTTTCCTTCTATCACACTAATATCAGGCTCAGGCTCAGAATCTTGGATTGAAATGGGTTGTTCAATTTGCACATAAAAATCTTTTTCATTAAAAATGGATCTTAAAATTTTTGCAATTGAATTTACTAAAAAAGTATGTTTTGGAGATTTTGGCATTTTATTAAAAATAACCCCTTCAATTAGTTCCATTTTTTCAGATAAGACACCTAGTTCACCAAGTTTATGATAGTCGTTCAGACTAATTTTAGCTACCATAGATTGAATATCTTTATTTTCTAAAATCGTATTCATAACAAAATTTTATAAACATAAAAGCATTTCTGTCAATTAAATTATTCCTTGACAGAAACTATTTTTTTCTTGAACCTAATCAAAAAAAAGGATAATTAATTGGAAAAAATAATAACCATCATTGATGATAAATATCATGCTATTAAACAGATAAAATATTGTTTTCCTTCAAGTTTAGTATATGATTTTCAATTTATTCATTTTGAGACTTTTGAAAAATATAATTCTGAACTTTCAAAAAAGAAAGTGAACATGATATTCTTAGATTTTTTTTTGGATAAAGACAAATTAACTGGAAATAAAGTAATCCATAAATTAAATTCAGAATATCTAATTTGTTTTTCGTCTATGGAAGAAGCTTCTATTGGAATGAAAAATCTTGCAATTGAAATAAATCAATATGATGATGATAAAGTTTATAGCTTGAAAAAAATAAAAGAAACTCTAGAAAATATTCCTCTGAGAAATTTATTAAAAGAATTATTGGAAAAATAGTTTAAATTAGCAAAGCGGTAAGAAACTTTTTTGAATATTTTTCTGCTTTAAACTTGCTAGTTTTCTTCTCTCCGTTCTAAATATTCTCCAAATATCCAACCAAACTTTTTATCACAACCACTACTGTGCCAACCTGTGTATGGTTTTACGTAATACCAATAATTTTCTGATTCTTTGACTTTGAATTTTTCAGTTGTTCTTGCGATAACAAAAACATAACTTTTTTCAGGAAGGGAGTTCATTCTAACATTATATGCTGCTACTTCCACTCCACAAGAAATTGATTTAAAATTTATTCCAGGTCCTTCTCTAAAAGCAACATTATCTTTTGTAAAATATCCATTCGGATTCAATGCAATTGTTTTAATTGAATTGATATATAAAATAGTTCCATCTTTTTTTTGATCTTTAACACTGTAATATTCAGAATTCCCACAAATAATTTTCCAATCTGAATAAAGCGATTTAGGTGAGGTTTGAAGTGTACACAAATTTTCTTTGAGTCTTTTTTTATTTACGCAGGATTCATTTGGATTTGGTTGTAGCTTGATTCTATTTTTATCATCAACAAAATACTTTCCTTTATAACCACCACAACCTTCACCATTAAAATACTCTTCATAATTTTCATAATTTTTAAATTCAATCACCCAACCATCTGTATAATATTCGGGAACCCACTGACCAATTAATTTTTTAGAAAAACTATTTTCTATTACTAAGTTAGCTTGAACTTGTTCGGAAATATTTTTGTCTATACTGCAATTAAAACTAAAAAGAATAATCAAAAAAATAATATATTTAAACCTACTCAACTATTTTAAACTTTCCTAGTTTCAAAAATTTTAATTTGAATTTTTTTGAATCAAAAATTAAATAAATAAATTCTTTATCAATTTCGATTATACCTTCCTCTTTGACTTTGTTTGAGATAAAAATGACTTTTTCATTTTGAAAAGAAAAATACTGTTTTGATGACGTTTTATTTCCTGCAACCAACACGTCTTTTTGTAAATTTAATATTGCAATTTCTGGTAATGGTTGAACTTCTGAAAGAAATTTTCTTGGGACTTGTGCATTTATAGAAGGTAAAAAACAATATTCAACATTAGACTTACAAGACTCTTCAGTTTTTACTTTTAAGCTATGAGGTAATTGAGTTAAAACATTTTTGTTTGAATCTATTACATTAATAAATCCACCAACCGGTGAAGAAATATAAAAATAAAATTCAGGAGAAGTTACTTTCTGAATTGGATTTTCTTTTTGTTGTATTTTTTCATTTTTTGAAGATATTAAGTAAAGTTGACTAACTAACCCTAATGTTAGAAAAAATAAAAAACTAATTGGAATATGATAAAATTTATTGGAAGATAGTTTTTCAAAAAAATTTTTAAAAATATGAAAATCTATTTTCATAACTTTGATATTTTTAAAATTTATTTTAGTCCAAATTATAAGAAAAATTATTTTTATAATTTTAAGAAACTTAATCAATAAATTTAGAAGAAACTTTATTATTCTTTTACATATAGGGTTAAATTTTTTATCATTATTATTTTCAAACAAGTAGTTATCAAAATCTGGATGTCTTAGTAATGCTTTTTTTAACGTATTTACAGCTTTTTTTAATTCATTGAGTTCTAATTGTTTTTGAGGATTAGTTAATTTGGAATCTAGCTCTAAATCGGAAAATAATGAATTGTACTTGCTTATTAAAATATTTTCATTTAAAGAAGATGTATGTAATAAATTTAACTTATTTAAAGCTTTCTTAATTTCTTTGAATTCATCTCTAAAAAACATCATCTTTCATACAAAAAAAAATGAATGTTATTTATCAATAAGTAAAATTTAGTTAACAACTATTAAGTTTTTCAACGCTCCGCGAAAGGGATTGAAACGGGGTCAATATTTTGCAATTTGACTTCGCTCAGTGACAAGCAAAATATTGACCAGAGTTGAAAGCCCGGTTTTTCCCTTGGGAATGAAAAATGTTGAATTAAGAATTACAAATGGAAAATTTTTTTAATTTAATTAGAAAATTCAAAATTCATCATTCTTAATTCAACATTCCAAAGCTAAGCGTTGGGAAAAATTCGCCCAAAAAAAATAAGAATGATTTGACTTTTAATAATTTTTCATAAAATTTATCAGTTAAAAATACAATGAAATTTATTTTAATGATATTCTTACTTTAAAATCAATTTTGCCTGAAAATAAATTATTGTTTCATGATGTTGAAAATTCTATTAAATCAGGAGTTTCAATTCATACCAAAGATTGTCATGGAAAATCATTATTCATCAATGCTTTTAGAAATAAATTTTTCTTTTTTAATATCGTTACACGATAGTATCGTTAAATGATACTAAAAAATAAATATATACTTAAATCTTATCTTTTCCACTCCAGAAATAACCAATAAGTTAAAATTTAAACATGAATGACAAAAAAAAAGCTCCTCTTTCGAGAAGCTTTCTAGATTTAAACTATTAGAAATTTGTTTGATTAGTTTGAAATAGCTTTGATAACAGTATTTGGAGCTTTGATGTCGTTTGAAAACATTACTTTTTTAATGTCAGATTCATTTCCAACATTATCAATTGATTTTGCTTCAATTACATGGTCACCAGAAGTTCCAAAAGTTAGTGGCTCTACGTAAGGAACAAAATCAGTTTCTCCATCTTTTTTAACAAGAATTTGTTTGATACCAGATTGTCCATCAGCAGCTGTTAAAGTAAACACAGTTTCTTTTTTTGCATAAACTTTATTGTTAATCATGATGTATGGCATAGATTCTTTGATATCAACAGTTGGTTTAACATTATCAACATTGATGATATAAGAATTTTCTTGGCTAACATTTCCAGCATTATCAACAGCATAATAATTAATTACATGAAAACCAGATTTTTCAAATTTGATTGGTTGGTTTTTGTATTCTTGTTTAGCTTCATTATCTACAGAATAATAAATTTGTTGAACACCAGAAATTGAATCTTCAGCAAGTAATTGATAAGCATTTCTTGCAGATGTATAAACTGTATTTCCCATTGTGTATAAAGGTTCAGAAGATTTAACCATTACATTTGGTGGAGTGTTATCAACAATTACATTAATTACTTGTGCATTTTCTTTGTTTCCAACTTTATCAACAGCTTTGTACATAATAGTTGCAGGACCTTCTTTTGATAAAGAAATAGGTACAGTGTAACGAGTATATTCTTGTTCGTTGATTTTGTATTCAATGAAATCAAGACCACTTAAATCATCAGCAGAAGCTAAATCAAAAGTAGTTTTTGAATTTACAAACATAGCAGGTTTGTTTGGGTCACCAGTAAAAGATCTTGTTCCAAAACTTGAACTAGTAGTTGTAGTTCCTAAATTTGAACTTGGAGCTGGAGTAAAAGTTGAAGTTGTGCTTGGTGCAGGAGTTACAACAGTTGAACTTGGTGCTCTGTAAATTGGTGCTGAAGAACTTGAACTAGGAGTATAACTAGAACTTGAACTAGGATTAGTAGTTGTGGTAGTTGTAGTGGTTGAAGTAGTAGAAGTTGTAGTTGTTGGTGCTGAAAGTGAGTCTATAGACTTTTCAATTCTTTCCATTTGGCCACTATTGCTGATTGGCTTTGACTGAGCATAAATTGCAAGGCTTAAACCAAGTAATAGAAAAATTATACTAGATTTTTTCATCAAAATCTCCTTTAAAGATGTACTTGAGGTATTAAAAACCAATAAAAAACAAAACCAATTACTTGTCAAGGATAGCTAATTTTTAATTAAAATTTTTGAAACTTTATTTGATTCTAGCAAAATTGATTTAATATTAATTATAATGAAAGGAAATATCAGTTAAAATATTTTTAATATAAAAAAATTTTAATAAAATTAATTTTGTTTATAAAATATTGACAAAAAAAAATTTTCACCTGTTGTATATTGTAGAAAGTTATAAAAACTATCCGGAGGGATAAAATGAAAATTTATTTAATCAGTTTTTTATTTTTTGCAATTCTTAATTGTGCTGACAACGAAAAAAAACCAAATCTTTTATTAGGGATTTTAGGTATTGGAAAACCTCAAACAAGTTCCAATTCAACTGCAAATCCATCAAATAAGCCTGAATCAAATACTGCAGTTACAAATTTAGCAAGTTCTCCTTCTTCCAGTAACAATCCGGAATCAAATGCTGCAGTTACAAATTCTGCTAGTCCACAGGCTCCTACAAATGTAGCTGGGAGTGTTCCAGCTACAAATACAAATTCTGTAAATTCAGAAATTCCAGTTCAACTAGAACCAGAAGAATTGAATCCAATCTATAGAGGTTTATCTAAATATATAGCTCCATTCTTTGATTGGGGTTCAGTAAGTATTTTATTAAAAACTTTGAAAGGAATTCCCAGTTATGTAGATTATGAAAAATCTGATGCTTATGCAGAATTTTTAAAATTAATTCCACCAGAAGGTATTTATATTGGAAGAGCTTTGCCTGTTGCAATTGCTCCAAATATTGATTGTAGTTCTTTATTACCGGTTACAGGGAATCCAACTTATAATGGTGAGCATATCCAAAATGTAACTCTTTGGAAAAAAACAGGAGTGGATAAATGGGAATATGTACCAGGCACAGTCAAATGTGCAAATGTTCACTTTGGATTTAATCATCTAGATAGTGTTATTTATCCTGTTATTCCATATTGGTTCAAAGAAGGAGATGATCCAGAGAAAACTCTTGCTAAAAGGGACTTATCAAATATTAAAAAAGTAAATGAACTTTGGTTAGATCCAAATTCAACGTATCGGGTTTTAGTTTCTCTTGATATAAAAGCAAAAAACGGTAAAAAGTTAGCAGAAATACCAGATTGGAAATACAATCCAAATCAATACACTCCTTCTCCAGTTAGCCCCCATTCAATTGATTCATCTTTATTTACTTTTGGAACAGAGAATAATTATTATTGGGCGGATTTTAAAACTATGCCAGCTCCTTGTTTTAAAACTTATTTTGATTTTTCAGGATATGGTTATCCATATTATCACCAATTTTATAATGGAAGTGAACAAGAAGCTCATGGAACAGTCTATTCCTTTACTCCTCCTAGTGTTTATATTCCAATCTATTCAAATCAATATGCAAATGGTTATGCGAATACAATTCAACTTACTGGTCCAGCATTGATGAATAAATCTAGATTAGAACTTTGCTCAATCATCCCTGATTTATGTATTCCGAATATAAATTATTTACCAAATCGAGCTATTTTAAATTACCTCGACAATAGATATTCTCCAGATGAGTATGATTATAATAGAGAAGATTTTACTGGACAGTGTGTTCTAAATCCAGGAAAAGAAACTGAATATGTAAACGTTTTTAGCAGGGGTTATTATTTTGATAAAGTAGCTTTGAAAAATCAATGCCAACAAAAAAAAGGAATTTGGAGAAATCATTCATACGAGTTACCAAGTTATAATTTTCAACAAACACGTTGTTCTGTAAATTCTGGTTCAGGTTCAGGTGGAAATGGAAATCCTGTATGTCGAGTAGCTTCTGGCAGAATAGATGTAACTCAAGGCAACTGGTATGAAACCAAAAAAGAAGAAATTACAAATCCGCAAAATCGGAACAAGAAAATTTCGATTAGTGGAATTCATACTTTTTGGGAAAATCAAAAATTGATTTATAAAATTAAATCCAATTGTAAATCTGGGGATTATAATTTAACCATTCTTGCAAAAAATATTTTTGGACCTTTACCATCTGATTTCAAAACATTTAAAATAAAAATTTTGAATAAAAAAGATGGAAAGACTTATGATATGGAAATTAATGCATCAGATCTCAAATACAATTCAGGAAGAATCACTCTATTTATAGATAAAGGTGATACTGATTTAGAAATTTTATGGACAAATGATGCTTATAAAGAATCAGTTTATGATGCAAATATCCAAATCAAATCCATTAGCTTGAAGCTTGTTAATGAATTAAAATAGTTTTTCCAAAACTCAAATTCCCATCAACTGAATAATTTAATTTATTCAGTTGGTATTTTCTTTATAGGGCAATCTTAAAATTGCAGATAAAATTTCATTTTTAAAAAAATCAGTTTTTTGAATCCACATATATCAAGTTGAAGTTAATCTATCAGATAACTTTTTTTCCAATTTAATTCAATTATTTTTGGATTAGTTTAAGTAAAAATTTTTTTAAATCAAATTTTTTATAGAATATTTTTTAATAAATTGATTAAAAAAAGAAAAAAATAAAACTTCTTTACTTTCTTGTTAAGAATAATTATCTTAAAAAGTGATTTATGAGTAACCGAATAAAGATTGAGCAAGGTTTGAATTTTATTGAAAAAAATTTAAAACAAAAAATAAGTCCAAAAGATGTAGCTAAAAATTCTTTTTTATCTTTATATTATTTTCATAGATTATTTAGATTATTTACTGGAAATTCAGTCGGGGAATACATTTTAAAAAGAAAAACCTCAGAAGCATTAAAAGAAATATTAATTGGACAAAAAAAAATTATTGATATTGCTTATGATTATTCTTTTAAAAATCCTGAAACTTTTTCAAGGGCAGTAAAATTTTATTTTGAAAAAACTCCTTCTGAAATAAAAAAACAAAATGAAATTCAATTTTTTGAAAATCATTTGATTAAAGATTTACCTAAAATCCAAAAAATGAATTTAGAACCAGAAATGATTCTCAAAAAACAAATTCATTTAAGAGGTGAACATTATAATACAAAATTTGGGATACACAAGAATCAAATTAGTTTAATTTGGTACAATTTTGTTAAAGAAAATAAGTTATCTACTATTTCTGAAAGGGAAAATGATGAGGAAATTTTTGGACTGTATTATGGATTTGAAAATAATTATTTTAAAATTTTGATTGGAGCAAATTTAAGAAAAAACACAACCAGATTAAAAAAAGATATAATTATACCTGTTAGTAAATATGCAGTTTTTCAAATAAATGGTCCTCATCCTGGTCAAATTATTGATGCTTGGGCTTATCTATATTTAGATTGGCAAAGTAAAAAATACAAACTTTTAGATAAAAATTCATTCGATGTAAAACTAAATAAAATAGATTCTTTGACTAAATTACCTGTAAAAATTTATCTTCCTATTGAGTAAGATAAGATTCATGAATCTTTTCCTCTTCAAATAGAATTGAATACTCATAAAAACCAATAAAATCGATATTTTAAAGTGCTTTTTTTGTAATTATTTTTTTTTAATTTTTTTTCGGACAAAATTCATGAAGTGGAACGACAAACTTGAAAAAATTTGCTATATTAGCTATTACAAAAAGAGCGAGTGATCCAACACTTCATGCGAAAAATGAACAATGCGAAATAGGACTTGAACTTTAAATTTGGAATGAAATTTAAAGAACAGAATTAAACTTGTTTTTGGATTTTCAAATACAAGTTTAATTTATGAAAATGTATTTTGAAAGAGTTTGGATGCTTGTGAAATTTTATATTTTAATTCTATTTTTGTTTTCTTTATCTAATTGTTCTGACAGAGCAATCAAAGAAATTGATTTTGATAAAGAAACTTTTCAAAACAAAAAAATAATCTTTCAAAAAAAACTAGAAAAAATAAATGGAGATATACTTTATTCTAACGTTAGCGGTGATTTAGAAGTTTATTTTTGCAACCATCAAATTTATGAATTTGGAAGTATGGACTCAGAATCAATTGTTGGCTCTACTTCAGTTTTAATTGAATTAGATTTTAAAGATCATGAAACTTGTGATTTAAAAATCATTCTAGCCCACGAGCCATCGGAATCAGGTATTAATCCTTTTTACCAAGGAAAAGAAGATGTTCTGATTTTATTTATGATTCAAAGAGAAATTCCATTTTTTATTGCTGGAATATTTTCAATTTTAAGTTTTGGTTATATTTTAATATTCTTTTTTAGTCGTAGAAAAGGTTTATTTTTTTATAGTATTGAAGCTTTGATTTTGTGTTTAGGATTTTATTCTTTTAGTTCTTCTATTGGAATCATCTATTTATTATTTCCAAATTTTCCAAATTCCTTATTCCCATATTTTACATACCAAAGTCTTTATTTGGTTCCGGTATTTTTGATTTTTTTAGCAGTAAGTTTGATAAATAGACAACCAAATAAAATAGAAAAAGTAGTAATAGGTTATTTTTCAGCTCATAGTATTATTCCACTTTTAACTTATTTATTTAATATTCATCCTGAAATTAGTTTAACTTTTTTTCACGGGGGAATTATATTATCAATTCCAGTAATGATTTCTTTTTTAGTTTATATTCGTGTTAATCACAAAAAAGAGTTTCATATTATTTGGTTTGGAATTGGTTCACTTGTTTTATTTACTTTAATCGAAATTAGTCTTTATTATTATAATGAAAAAAGACTTCTTTTCCCTATCCTGCCTTATGGAATATTTCTATTAATTTTATCGTTTATCAGACTTGCTTCAGTTAGAAGTAAAGAATTAAATTTACTTGAATCCAGTGAAAATCTTGAAATCGAAGAAGTTAAAATTCTTGAAGAAGAAAAAAAACCATTAGAAGAACGTCAAATTATAAGACTTGCAGCAGAAGAAGAAAAAGAATTAAAACTTAAATTGGACAATCTTTTAGAGAATGAAAAAATTTATAGAGATTCAGAATTAAATTTAGATAAATTAGCAAATGAGTTAAAAATTAGAACTGATCAGGTTTCTTATTTAATCAATCATGAATATAAAACTTCATTTAGAAAATTAATTAATGATTATCGTGTAAAAGAATCAGTTCAAATGATTGAAACAGAAAAAGATTTTACACTTCTACATATTGCATTTGAAGTTGGTTTTAATTCAAAAACTATTTTTAACAATGAATTTAAAAGAGTTATGGGAATTACTCCAAGTGAATATAAGAAAAATCAAAAAAAAGAAATTTAATTTGTTTTGACTAAATCATTTCCTTAAAAAAACTTTTACCTATGATGAAATTTTTTTTATTCTTAACTTTATTATACCCAATTTATTCAGAAGAATCTATAAAACAGGAAATCATTTTTGAAAAATTAAATTTCAGAGATGCTCAAACAAAAGCCAAAAAAGAGAAAAAAGGAATTTTTTTAAACGCATCTGCAGATTGGTGTACACCTTGTATCTGGATGGACAAAAATGTTTTTAACCAAACCGAAGTGATAGAATCAATGAAAGATAGATTTGTTTCTATTAAAATTGATTTTGATAAAGAAGAATTAGCTTTAAAAGAAAAATTAAAAATTGACTCTTATCCAATTTTACTTTATTTTAATTCAAGAGGAGAATTAATTCATCGTTACCAAGGACCACTTAACAAAGAAGAATTTATTTCAGAATCCAATAAAGCATTTAACCCAGACCAAGCATTTTATTCATTAAAGTATAAATACGATAGAATAAGCTTATCTCAAAAATTATTATATCAATACATTTTATCTTACCATAAAGCTTGGGGGTATGTAGATAATTCAATTTTGGATTCCTATTTTTCAAAAGAAAAAGATTTATATAAAGAAGAAAATTGGAAACTGCTTGATTCCTATTTAACAGATTTAGATTCATTTACATTTATACTTTTTAAAGAGAAAAGATTCCAATTCCAGAAAAGATTTAGTAAAGAAGTTGTTGAAAAGAAATTTTTACTTACCCAAATGCAATATCATTCTAAAAAAGAAAATTGGGATAAATACGCAAAGATTGCTTTTGAATATGCGGAAAAATACTTAGATAATGATTGGAAAAGTTTGGATGGAATTGCTTGGAAACTAGCAGAACATTCAGAAGATAAAAATGTTTTAAAAAGAGCGGAGTTTTTAGCAAAAAAATCAATCAAATTAGAGCCAAATTTTTTGAATTATGAAACATTGGCAATTATTAATTTGAAACTTGGAAAGCTAAAAGAATCTCATTCCTCAATTACAACTTCAATGAACATGGCAAAAGAAATTGGGGAATCACTTGATTCTGGAATCGAAATTCTTCACAAAATCTTAAACAAAATATTTGAAACGAAATAATGTTTTAGTACTTAAAAAAAGGTTGCTAATAGAGACCTAATTTATAGTTTATTTTTGTCACCTAATTTTAAGGAAAATTTCTTTATGAAAATGTCTTTACTGATTTTACTAACAGTTGTTTTATTGAGTAATTGTTCTAGTCCAGAAACTAAAACACCAGCTCAACCCCAAAAATCTGCCGAGCCTAGATTCTATGCTCCAAACAAAGCTTATACTGATAAAGTAAACTTAGGAGAAGTGAAGCTAGAACCAATCACTTCAGCCCCAAACGAGCCTTTGAATGTATTTAAAGGAACAGATGGAAATAATTATTTATTTTTTAATTTGAATTATAAAGATTCAGGTCTTTCAGTTGTTGAAGCAATCAAAGCTGGAGAAATTCTTGATAACAAAATTATTGTTAGAGATCAAACAGGAAAAGTAATTGGTTCTGAAATTGTAAACATACAAGACTTCACTCAAGTAGAAAGCAAAGCAAACAGCAAATTAACTTTAAAAACACTTGAAGGTTTTCAAACAACAATTCCTGCTCAAGCCATTTTTGAAAGAAAAGACTCTGAAACTGCTTATACTGGAAACAATCGTTTTTATACTGCAAACGATAAAGATGTTTACCAAATTGTAAAATTAAATGAGTTACCACCAAATAGTTCTTATATTTCTGCACAAGTATTTATGACTTATGTTCAAACTAGTCTGCAACAAGTTTGTGTTGATAAATCTGTTCAACCTGACACAAAAAATTCAAAAGATGCAAAACCAGTTGTAGTTTCAACTACAGTTTGTAAAGTTCAAGAAGAAGAAATTCACAAATCTGTTTTATTAGACAATAAAGAAAGAATTTCGAAAATCGAAACAGAAAATAGTTCCATGAAAAACGAAAAAATTGGTAAAAAGTTTTTTGTTAGCAATGATGAATATTTTAAATACAAAGAAGATATGAAGAAAAAAGCTGCTGCTTCCGGTAAAACTTTAGTTACTTCAGACAAAAAGAATGTTTCTTCTGTGATTGATGTTGAAAAAGCAAAAGTAAATTTTAGAGAATGGAATTTATATTCTGAACCAAAATATTTTCAAATCAACACTACCAATGTTCGATCTTTAAAAGCAGAAACAGACCCAACTGGTAAAAAAGTTACAACTGAAGTTATTCAACCAAAAAATGAAATCATCAAAATTGAGGGTTATAGTGAAACAGTAGTTTTAAAATCTGGACAAACTATTAGAAATGTCAGAACTAAAACTGAAGGTAATATCGTTAAAATAGAAACTCCTGAAGGCAAAACCCTAGAAGTTAATACAAAAGACGTAGAAATTTTAAAATAACAATCTCAGCTAGCAGTGGGTTAAGACCCACTGTCTATTTTCAACCATTTAAAAACTAAAAAATCTTATATAATAATTTGGGCGAATTTTTGTTTCAATTCGTTGCATGCAACGACTTGAAACAAAAACCGTGCTTTCAGTTCGGTCAAAAAATTTTATTCAAAATTTATTGACCTCTGTGCTTCAATCACTTTCGCGAAGTATTGTGGGAATTTGTTTGTATTTGAATTTGAGTTAATGATTGTATAAAACTATGAAACTTTTTTTTTAAAGAATACTTAAAATTTTCTCATATTCTAATTTATTTAGTAATAATCTTATTAAATCTTTTTGATTTTAATAAAATAGAAAAGTTAAAAACAATTGAAGATTTTCAAAATTTCAAATTTATAATTTATTTCAAAATGTTAATAGCTTACATTCCTATTTTATATTTCATACTATTAGGGTTTTTAATTAGAAAAAAAATAGTTCAAAATGATTATAACTTTTCAACTTATCTTTTTTCAATTATTCTCTGCACTTTAAAATTAATTATGATTTTATTTCCAATTAATATCATATTTATTTTTATATTAACTGCATTTTTAAGCAGTGATATGAATTCAAACTCAACTTCAATAATAAATATTATAATGAAAATTTTGGGTTTTCCTCAAATAATTTTTTCATTAGGTTTTACTTCAATTGCAATTTATAAAATAAATGGGGACTACAACATTAGAGATGCATTTTATATTTTTAAAAAACCAATTTTTGCTAAATCATTTTTCATTGTTTTAATAACTTATTTATTCCCTACAATTATTCATTTAGTAACTTTAAATTACAATAATTCTTTTTTATTTTATAGCTTAATATGCTTAGAACATATTTCAACATTAGTTATTTTTTACTTTACTCTATTTCTTATAGATTATCTAAATCAGAAATATGCCAGATAGAATTCTAAAAGATATTCGTTATTTTGAATCTGATAAACCAAATATTTCAGGTCAAAGCACACCTTCTTATTTTGGAAAAATATTTATCCCTACAAAAGATACAATTTTTATTGGAGAAAGAATAGCTAGAAAGTTAAATGAGTTCAAATTTTCTTTTGGTGAATACGATCATATCTATTTAAATTTTACTACAATTTTAAAAGAAAATCAATTTCAACTTTCAGAAAGAAATATTGATAAAACAATCAAATATATTGATTATGGGTTAGATCAAATTAAGTTTAATGCCTTAAACGATTCAGAAAAAGATAAATTTATAATTTCAGTAACAATTGAGATTTAAAAAAAAATTAGTAATAGTGAAAACTTTCTTCTTGTTGAAGAAATCGAAAAACAACTAAATCAATTTGGAACAGAACTTAAAATTCATTTTAAAACAAAAGAAACAAATTCCTACAAAATTGAAATATTTTACCAAATAGCTCCTACTGGAAATTCTTCAAAATCAATCATTCAATATATTGATAAAAAAACTAAAATCCATTTGATGAATAGTTTTGAGTTAAAATTTTTTCACGATATTTATCCTTTGATTGATAAAATTATTTTTAAAGAAAATCAAATCATCTTGATTCCAAAAAAATCTTTTGGAGCTGAACTTTATAATGAAAGATACAAGACCCCAATCGTAATGGATTTAAAATATTTTAGTAAAATAAATTTTTAAATTAAATGATCACCAATCCTATGGAGAATTTTGATTTCTCATTTAAGAGAAACGATTCAATTTTTTCATTGGAATAATTGATGGCTATAATGCTAGACTTGAAAAAATCTTAATAATAAATTTGAATTTATTTTAAAAAAATATTCTCCCGAAAATAAACTCTGGATTTAATTTATATACCAGCTGCCAAAAGTAATTACCCATTACTTTTGGCTAGTTGTATGTCCCGATTGAATTTTGTTCTTTAAAATGAGTAATTATTATTGTCAATCGGTATAAATGAAAAAAAATACATTGAAAAAATAAAACAGACTAAACTTCAAATGAAAAAACCTAATTGAACTTTCAATTGAAGAAAAAATTAGAAGAGTTGTTGAAATGCAAAAATTTTCTAAAGAATTTAAAAAAGAAAAATCAAAAAAAATTTATGTTTGGGATTTGGTTTAGATTGTATATGAATTTTTCTTGGTTTAAAAAATAGAAACAAAAATTGGAACTTGTTTTTTTAACACAATTTGAAAAAGGTTTAGTTCAACTTCATTATAAATTTTTATAAAAATTAGTTAAAAATATTTTTTTGGAGAAAAAAAAATCTTTTTTGTAAAAAATTAGCAAAAATTTTTTTTAGTTTTTAAAATTCTTATAATTCTTTTTTCTATTCTGCTCTAAATTTATCAATTCACTCGAATTATTAAATCAATCATAAGACCAAAAATTCTAATTAAAAAAAACTCCAACAAGCTAGACAAAAAATCTTTTTTTTAAAATTAGTTCGTTTTTGTGTAAACTTTTCTGTCACAAAATCAGTTTAATAGATATGAAATCAAAATTTATTTTTCAAAACCAACAAATTGCAGAATTAAGTGAAATGGAAGAAGTTGTAGAAACCTCTTGTACACTTTTAATTCCAGAAGAATACTGGAAAGAGCTTCATTTCAAAATAGAAAATTTTGGAAGTTTGAAAAATTATTTTACTCACTTGTTAGTGAAATATGAAATTTATTTAAAAAGCGGAATTGTTCCTTATTCTTGTAGGCTAAAAACAGAGTATCAAGCTAAAGGACAAAATTTGATTCGGAAAGATTTTGAGCCGAGGAAAAAGGATTGGTTTCTAATGAAACTTTACCGGTCAGCATTTAATTTTTCGATCAATAAACTTTTTGTGTTGCTGCTCCGCATTGACTTGATGAATTTTACAGAAGTTGTGGAATCTGCCGTGAACTTAGACTTCCCCGTTGCAACGGGTAAAGAATGGGTTTTTCAATACGGGGGATTCTTTCAAAACGGTAAAATTCCCCAATACGAAAGGATTTTCCAATTCGGATAGATTTTTCAAAGCGAAAAAATCCACTACACTAACATATTCCTCAACCCAAAAAAATTCCCCAATACAACTATACAAAAAAATTTTTCACTACAAGCGTTAGGGATTAAAAAGGTTGCGACAGCAAGTCCGAAGGACGGAACCCTTTTTAAGCCCGACCATTTCATTTACTATCGTCAAACGATACTACTATCGAGGGACAGTTGTAAATGAAATGGGAACGCCCCAGAAATCACAATCCGGGCTTAATCATCGATTCTGGTTTTACCCAATTTTTAAATTTTTCTTCGTCTAAAAGACCGAGTTTTTTTCCAGCTTCAAGAAGCGTGCTATTATCTTTGTGTGCAGTTTTTGCAATTTTAGCTGCGTTGTCATAACCGATATGCGGATTTAGAGCAGTTACAAGCATCAAAGAATTGTGTAAATTGTGATTGATCTTGTCTAAGTTTGGTTCAATTCCAACAGCACAATGTTCTTCAAACATTTGGAGCGAATCAGAAAGTAAGCGAACAGAATTTAGCACATTAAATACAATCAACGGTTTGAACACGTTTAATTCAAAATTTCCAGAAGCACCACCAATATTTACAGCAACATCATTTGCGATCACTTGAGAACAAACCATTGTCATTGCTTCAGACTGAGTTGGATTTACTTTTCCTGGCATGATGGAGGAGCCCGGTTCATTTTCAGGAATTGAAATTTCACCAATTCCACAACGTGGACCAGAAGCAAGCCAACGAATATCATTTGCAATTTTCATCATTGACGCTGCAATTGTTTTTAGTACACCAGAAGTTTCAACAAGTGAATCGTGTGCTGCAAGAGCTTCAAATTTATTTTCAGCAGAAACAAATGGAAGACCTGTTTCTTTAGCAATTTGTTTTGCAACTTTTTCTGAAAATTCTGGATGAGTGTTTAGTCCTGTTCCCACAGCAGTTCCACCAATTGCAAGTCTATACACAGAAGGCAGAACATGTTTTACTCTATCTATGTTGTAGCTTAGTTGTTGAACATAACCAGAAAATTCTTGTCCTAGTGTGAGAGGAGTTGCGTCTTGAAGATGAGTTCTTCCAATTTTAATTATATCATTGAAGTCATTTGATTTTTTTGAAAGAGTGTCGCGAAGTTGAGTGAGAGTTGGAATGAGTCGGCGATTTATTTCTTCAGCTACAGCAATATGCATTGCAGTTGGAAAAGTGTCGTTTGAACTTTGAGCTTTGTTGACATCATCATTTGGATGAACAGGTTTTTTGGAACCCATCACGCCACCAGCAAGTTCAATTGCACGATTGGAAATCACTTCGTTTGCATTCATATTTGTTTGTGTTCCAGAGCCAGTTTGCCAAATCGAAAGTGGAAAATGTGAGTCCAAATTACCTGAAATCACTTCATCAGCAGCTTTGAGAATTAAATCTTTTTTATCAACAGGCAAAATTCCTAATTCACAATTTACAATCGCTGCAGATTTTTTTAGCACACCTAATGCACGAATCATTTCTCTTGGAAATTTATCTGTGCCAATATGAAAATGATGAAGTGAGCGTTCTGTTTGAGCTCCCCAATATTTACTGCTATCAACTTCGATTTCGCCCATCGAATCAGTTTCTTTTCTTGTAGCCATAATGCCCTCTTATAAATGAATTAAAGACAAGGTTCTATTTCAAAAACAAATTTCAAGATTAATTTGGTCTATTTTTTTTGTAAATACTACACATCTTGATTTTTAAAAGAAAATTTAGTAAAAAACTTTTAGTTGAATTATATTTCAGATATAAAATAAAAGTAAGATGAGTTTAAAAAAGAAAATCCCAATTTATATTTTATCTAGTTTGGTTTTATTAAAACTTTTAGATTATTTTTTCTTTTCGTTTTTGTTTTTAAAATTTCCAAATGAAATGGAATGGGACACATCCCCTTGGTACAATTTTTTACATTCCACAAAAAATTTAAGTTTTGATTCTTCCAAAAAAAAAATCATCATTACTGGAAGTTCTGTAGCTCAATATTCATTTTTACCTAATGAATTAATTGAAAAAGAAATTGACGCAAAATTTTATTCTCATGTAGCAATGTCTCCAACTGATTTGTATTATTATTCAGATGAAATTATTTCCAAAAAATCAGATGCAGTTTTTTATTTAATTAATGCTGGAGATTTTCAATTAGACCATTTTATAAAAAAAGATTCTGAAACAGAATACAAATTTTCAGAAGAAGATAGAATCAGAGCTTATGCAAAACGTCATCCTGTGAAATTTTTTTATCCATTAGAATTTGTTTTGGATGAGTTTAGCACTCTTACCAAAAAAGAAATTTTATTTTTACTCACAAAATCTTTTTTATTTGTAAATCGTTATCGTAGTTTTGCATTTGATCCAATTGATTCTTATTTAGAGCATCATTATCGTTCAGGAAGAAGTTATCATAATTATCTTGGACCAAATGCAAATGGAAATGAAATTTATCGAAAAGGTTGGACTCCAAAAAATTTTTCGATTCCATGTGATGAGTCTTTTGATTATTTATTTGAAGAAACAATTTTTATTCCAAAACAAAACACTGAAATTTTAATTTCAGATTATGACGGAGAAATTATTCACAAAGAAAATTTTTCAAAGTCAGGTTGGAATAAACTAAAGTTCAAAATTCCACCAGATTTTGAACCCATGATTTTTTATTTTCAAATATCCAATACTGTTTCATCAAAAGAAATAGATGGCAAAGCTTATGGAAAATCTTTTGAATATGGAGTTAGACTTTCCCAAAATTTTTGTAAAACAGAAAGACAAAAAAATATTTCATATAGCAGAAACGAATCTAGAGATGATTTTGAAATTGAAAATATGAATGATGAAGAGTATAAAAAAGATTATTTTGCTAGAATGTATGAAGATGGGAACTTGTTTTTGGATAAAGAAAAAAAACTTTTTAAAAGACCTGAAATCCAAAGACTTTATCATCTACATAAAGTGAAAAAATTTTTTTCTGAAACAAAAACTGAAATCAAACTTTGGTCAGAGTTTGAAAAATTAGAACAAACAGCAAAAAAATTCCACGAAAAAAATATTCCACTATTTATCTTCAACAATCCTGAAAATCCTTTGGAGCTAGAATTGTATTCCAATTCCAATTTTTACAAAACTTATTTGGAATTTTTAAATAATTTGTCTCTCAAATATCCAAATGTAAAATTCCTAGACTTCAAAGACAAAGTTAGTAAAAAACAATTTTTTATAGATTCCCATCATTTAACATTTAACGGTGCAAAAGAATACACAAATTTGATTTACAAAACAATTTTACAGCCAAATTTGTTTGGAGAAAAAAAATGAAATCCATTTTACAAAAATTAGATTTTCCAATTTCACATTTTTTAATTTTTATTCTTCTATATGGAGTCACAACTTTTTCGATTTGGAAAAAATATGAGTTTAGTCCAAGCTCAATGATTCATTTTGGAAAAGAATATGCTGAACAAAACAAAGATAAAATGCCAAATAAAGCAATTGTTGAACTTGGAGAAAAAAATGATTTGGGTGCTGGTTATGATGGGCAAATATTTTATTTTTTTTCTAGAACATTAAGTGATTTTAGTTTGGATTGGCCAAAAGGTTTTGATGAAAGTTATAGAGCACCAAGAATTGGTTATCCATTTTTAATTTCTATTTTTGGAATTTTTGGAAAATGGTTTTCTATTTTTGGGATGTATTTTGTAAATTTAGTTTTGTTTTATTTTTCGTTTTTGGCATTAAGAGAAATTTTGGATAATGAAAATAAATACCTTTCTATTTTTTATTTGTTATCTCCGTTTGCACTCGGAAGTTATTCGGTTTTAGTAAGTGATACAGTGATGATGTCACTTGTGATTTTGGCTTATTCTTTTTATTTGAAAGAAAAAAATATTTTGTTTATAATGTTTTCTTCACTGGCCATTTTAACAAAAGAGCCTGCATTGTTTTTTTTCTTCCCACTTGGTTTATTTTGTTTATTACAGAAAAGACTTAACAAAGTAATTCTTGTGGCTTCCATTTTAATAATTCCCATTTTATGGCATTTGTATTTAAGAATTACATTTCCTAATTGGAGAGCAGCTAGACTCACTGATTTTATTGTTCCTCTTGAAGGAATATTAACTTATTTAACTGGCTTAAAAGATTTTTTTTCAAAACCATTTGGATTTAAAGATTTGGCTCGTGAGCTTTCTCGTTTTCCACTTTTGATTTTATTACTGCTTGGTTTTTATGTTTTGCTCACTGGTTCAAAAAAGTTGGGAAATCAATTTCGTTTATCTATACTTCTCGTATTTTTTATGGTGAGCACAGCAAGTTATTATCATTTTTGGTCTGTGTATGAAAATATTTCTAGGATGTTTACCCTTTCGATTCCATTATTTATTTTACTAAAAAATGAAAATCCAAATTCCAAATCAGAATACTATTTGAATTTCACTTTAATCATTTTATTTTTATTTTTAGTTAAAATTATTTTTATTCAAAAAACCCAGAATTATCAAATTTGGCTCTGATGAAAAAAAAAGTTTTAGTAGTTGGTGCAGGTTCAGGAATTGGAAAAGCATTATTTGATGAATTAAAAAATAAAACTGAGGTTCTTGGAATTTCTAGAAGAGGAAAAAAATTTACTTCAACTGACAAATTGGAGTTTGGAATAAATTACTATGTGGACTTATTAATTGAACAAGATATTATAGAATTTAAAAAATTTTATTTAAATAATTTTAAATCAATTGATACAATTTATTTTTGTCAAGGCTCAGGTCTTTTTGATAAAGTAGAAAATATCAGCACAAAAGATTTTGAAGAGCATATAAAACTCAACTTAACTTCCAATTTCATTTTAATTAAAGAATTTTTTTCACTTCTAAAAAAATCAAAACAAAATCCTTTTGTATGCTTTTTGTCATCAACTGCTGGAAAAATCGGCTTCCCAGAATCCACTGCTTATTGTTCATCCAAACACGCAGTTTCTGGTTTTGCAAAAAGTTTACGTGAAGAATGGAAAAAAGAAAAAATTCGTGTGTTCACTGTTTTTCCTGGAGCAATCGCAACTGAAATTTGGAATGGTCGTGAAGGTTTTTCAAAATCAGATATGATTAAGCCAAAAGAATTTACAAAATTTTTGAGTAGTTTTATTGATTTGCCAAAATCAATAGTGATTGATGAAAGTTATGTTTTGCCAATGAAAGGAATTTTGTAGAATTTTTTTTTGGCAGTTCCCTTTGTTCCAAAGGTCAGGCTACAAAATGGTTCCGTTGGGCAAGCCCAACCCGCACTTACGTGCGGCATTTTGTATCCTTAACTGTGAATTTTTTTTGCTGTTATTTTAGAAAAATTTTTTTGAAAAAAAATATTCTTAACCAAACTGTTATTTTACAAATTATATTTATCATTGTTATACCGATTGACAAAAATAATTACTCATTTTTAAACAACAAAATTCAATCGGGACATACAACTAGTCAAAAGTAATGTGTAATTACTTTTGGCTATCTTGAAGATAGCAGTCACACTAACTTAGAATTAAATCTAAAATCTTTGGGATTTTTTTAAGCTGCTCCCCCTGTTTGGCTAAAACCTTCGACCTAGTGGTTGAACAGAAACTTGAACTATTGAATTGAGCTAGGGATTTTTTTAAGCTCCTCCCCTGTTTGGCTAAAACCTTCGACCTA
>JAAFIR010000052.1 GCA_013297885.1 Leptospirales bacterium
TGATGTATTTAGAAACATAAAAAAAGGATTCTGTGATTTAATTATGAATCTATGTTGCGGATTATGGAATTTGAATCTAAAAAATTTCTAGATAGCCCCAATGCTGAATTTTGCAACAAGTCTATTATAAATTTTGTTTTTTGAAATAAACTTTCTTGATTCATTCTTACCTTTGTATTTGGGCGAATTTTTTATTTGTAGGTCACTCATATATGTGTGACCTACAAATAAAAAACCGTGCTTTCTGCTTCAATCTTTTGTAATCAAAATACTTTAGAAGTATTTTTTTGGAAACAACAAAAGGATTTCCGCTTCAATCACTTTCGCGTAGTATTGTGAAAATTTTATTTTTCAAAAATAATTTATTCATCTTTAGGTGGAGGAGGTAACGGCTGCCAGTATGGTTTATACCTACCTTTAATATCACCATAAGGAAATTTTGATAAATCTTTCTTTATTAATTTAGAATTCAAATTATTTCCACTTAACCAATAAAGTTTATCTTCTTCAACCCATCAACATTCTTTTAAAGAAGGATTAAATCCATTAAAGTTTAGAAAATAGTCAAAAAAGAAAAAATGCCTACATAATTTTTTATCACTCCAATTAATTTTATGATCAACTCTATAATTATTCCAATCACCCCCACAGTATTTATTTAGAGTATATGTATTCATTTTTCAATGTATTTTTCAGAAAGAAAACAAAATGGGCAAATTGAAACTGTCAATTTTTAAAAAAAGATTTTTCTATTCTAGTGAAAGTGATTGAAGCGAAAATCCTTTTTGCCTTCAAAAAGATTGTAGCGAAAAGCACGGTTTTTTCCTTCGGAATGGAAAATGCTGAATGAAGAATTAAAAATGAATTCTTAAACAATATAAATTGAATGTTTTCTAATTCATCATTTTTCATTTTTCATTCCTTTTACAGAGTAAATGGAAAAAATTCACCCAAAAAAATACAAAGAAAATTAGTTTATTTTTTCCTTGCTTGAATTGGACAGAATTATTATTCTGCTAAAAGTTATATAAAAGGCAGTTGAATGAAATCTTGGAAAAGTCTTTTTATTAAAGAGGAAGAAGAAAAAACAAACCCACCTTCTTTCCCCATTTCTAATACCCCAAAACAATCAAATCCTGATAAAAATACAGAAGTTCATTTTCCAAAAAACGAACCAGTTTTTAAATCTACAAACACTGAAGTAAGCAATTCTGTTTTTGAAGAAGTTTTATCTGTTTATGAAAAAGGATTAGACAGCATCAATATGCCAGGTTATGATTTTTACGAATTCTACATGGCAATCAACGCATTAAAAGAACCAAATGAAGTTGCTTACCAAATGGCATTTAAAATGGCTAAAACAATGGATACAAATTTATCCACTAGCAAAATGATTCATGACGCAGATTTTTATTTATCCAAAATCAAAGAAGTTCATAGCCAATATGAATCCCAAGGAAAACAAAAATTAAAATCTTTAGAATCAGATTTGTCAAAAGAAGAATCTGATTTGACAAAAGAAATTGCAAAAATGAATTCTGAAATTGAATCTTATAAATCACAAATTACTGCACTTGAAAAAAAATTACAAAAAGCATCTGTAGATTTGAATCATATTCCAAAAAATTACGAACCTAAATTAAAATCTATCGAAGAAAAAATAACTGCAAACGACAAAGCAATGGAAACAAGCGTAAGCAAAATCAATTTAGTTAAAGAAGGAATTCAAAAATATTTATCATAGGTAATCTATATGGACAAAAACACAACAACAGATTCTAATAAAGTTTTAGAAATTCCCATCTTAAAACATTTTGACCCATCAACAATTTCGTTTGATCCAAAAAACTGGCGAGATGGAGAAAAGCCAATTGCAGCATTGATTGGTTTGGGAATTTTTGGTGGAATTGGATACGGAGTATTTAAATACATCATGCCTGTTGTATTTGGTTGGATTGGTCAAGTACTTGGTGCAATTTCAGCTTCAGTTCTTGCGATGGCATTTTTTATTTTTCTTCCTGTTATTATTAAAGGATTAAAAAGACTCGCTAGAGCTACACATAAATTATTAATTAAATACGATCCTTTTGGTGAATTAGATGAACAAAAACAAAAGATGATTGAAAATAGACAAAAATTCAAAAACTCTAAAGCCAAGATCAAATCTATTAAATCTCAAATGGAAGCTGAATCTTTAAATGCAGAAAAAGAATCCAAAGAATACCAAGACAAAGTTCTATTACTTCAAGAAAGAGCTGAAAAAGCAAAATCAGCACTCACCGCATTAGAACAAAAAAAAGGTGAAGCTGCAAAAGAAACAGATGAATATGTTGAGATACAATCCAATCTTTTAAAAACTTTATCAGAAGCACAACGAGTTGGTCATCTATTAAATCAAAGTACAGGTCTCATTCGTAAATATGGAACTAGAGCTCATGCAATTGGAAAATTAGATCGCAAACTCCAATTAGTAGATACTGCAATGGAAATTAAAATAGCCGACTTTGATGTAAGTATTGATATGTTAAAAAAAGAATTTGCATTTGCAAAAGCTGCTAAAGAAGCAACTGAACAAGCAAAATCTGCAATGTTGTTTTCAGCAGGTTGGGAATTGGATTATGCTTTAGATGTTGTTACATCAACTGTTGCAACAGACCTTGCAATGACTAGAGAAAATTTAACTGACTTAGATTCATTAACCAGCAAATATTCTTTAGATAGTGATGAACTATATTCCAAATTAGATAAACTCGCTGATCAAATTAAAACTGATAATTACGAAGTACCAGAATCAAAAAAATATTCCAATCCAAACTACAAACTTTCTGATAAAGATAAATCAGAATCTTCTGGGTTTGGTGATATATTTAATTAAAGGAGATATAAATGGATTGGTGGTCAAAATTAACCATATTTTCAAAATCATTAATTGCAATTTCTGTTGCAAGTGTTGTAGGTGTTAGTGCTTATTATTTTTCACCTGGGCTATTAGTTTCTGAATCAAAAAAATTACTCAAAATGGAACTTTCTACTGATGAAGTAAACAATGTTACAAAATCAGAAGAATTGCCTTTACCCTCTGAATCAGTTTCTTCAAAAGTTGCAGGTTCTCCTTTAATTAAAATTGGTGGTTATGCTTGGAATGCTCAATCTGCAATTATTGTTGCAAATGGTGGACCCAAAACTACGTCAGGCTCTCAAATGGAAGCTCAAGGAGTAAATTTAGAAATCATTCGACAAGATTGGCTTTCTGAACTTAGAAATTTACAATTAAAATTTATTGAAGAATTTGATAAAGGTGCCTCTCACCCAAAAGAAGGAATTTTTGCTGTAATGATTATGGGAGATGGTGTTCCATTTTATCTTAGCTCTGTGCAACAAGCAATCAACGATAAATACGGAAAAAATAAATACCATCTTCAAGTGATTGGGGCAATTGGTCTCAGTTACGGAGAAGATAAATTAATTGGTCCTGCATCTTGGAAAAAAAATCCCAAAGAACTTAAAGGTGCTTTGATCTCGGCTGTAATTGGTGACGGGGACTGGGTAACTGCTGTGAATTATGCATTCCTAAATGGAATTAATGTAAATCCAGATCCAAGCACTTATGACGCTGATGCATTGAACATCATTGCATCTGCGAATGATGATTATATTGAATCTGCAAAAGAATTAATTAAATCTCAAAAAGAAAATTGGACTATTCCATTAAAAGAAGTTGTAAAAGGAAAACTAACAGGCAAAACGATTAATAAAAAAATTGATGGCTGTGCAACTTGGACACCTGGTGACAAAATGGTGTTTGATGCTCTTGATGGATTTACTGACATTATCTCCACTAAAGAATTTAATAACCAAATGGCTGCAACTGTAATTGCTGTTAGAGAATGGTCAGATAAAAATAGAGATTCAGTAAAAAAAATCTTAACTGCAACTTATATTTCATCCAACCAAATGAAACAATATGACTCTTGGAGAAAAAGAGCATCAAAAGCAGTTGCTTCCACTTTTAATATGGAAAATGCAGATTATTGGTACACTATGTTTAAAGGAAAGTCTGGTGAAAAAAACGGAGTTAAATTTAGCATGGGAGGAAGTAGAGTATTTAATCTTTCAGATGCAAAACAATATTATGGAATCAAAGATGGGGTAAATCGTTATTTGGCGGTTTACAACCAAGTATCTACTTATCTCAAAGAATTAAATCCAGCTGGATTTAACCAAAATGTCAAAACAATTGTTCCATTTGATGAAGCTGTAAACTTATCTTATATCACAGATATTTCTGGAATTGAATCAGGCACTGCTTACAATGCAAATTATACAAAAGAAGCTAAAGACGTAATTGCATCTGGTGAATGGAATATCAATTTTGAAACGGGAAGAGCAGTCCTTAGACCAGAAGCAATTGATGTAATAGAATCCATTTATAATTTAGTAATCCAAGCTGAGAATACCAAATTAGAATTAGTAGGACACACTGATAATGTTGGAAATTCTGGAGCAAATTTTTCTTTGTCTCAAGCAAGAGCAGAATCTGTAAAAACTTATCTTATCAAAAAAGGAATTCCATCTAAACGATTTCAAAAAGTAGATGGAAAAGGTGATGAAATGCCAATCGCTGATAACTCAACTTCCAGTGGAAAAGCAAAAAACAGAAGAGTAGTAATTACTTTATTAAAATAATATGAAAATAAAATCTTGGTTTAGACCTTTTGAAATTCTTCCTTCTTTAGATAGAAGCATCATTTTTTTAATTTGGCTTTTTTTTGTCTTGTTCTATTGGATTTTAGTTTCTTCCATTGGAGAAAAACATTTATTCCCAACACCCGGACAAGTCGCTGAAGGTTTTTTAAATCTATACAATGAAGGTTTAGTAATTCATATTTTTAGTTCTTTGGGACTTTGTCTTCAAGCTACTATATTTTCAATTTTATGTTCACTATTAATTGCTTATATGGTTCCAATTCCTTTTTTACTTCCAATTGCAACTCTATTAAGTAAAATGAGATATTTGCCTTTGACAGGAATTACATTTTATTTGACACTTGCAGTAAGTGATGCTAGAGATATGCAAGTTTGGGTTTTAGTAATTTTTATGAGTTTGTATTTTATTACTTCTTTAATCGCGGTAATCAAAGACATTCCCCAAGAAGAAATAGATCATGCAAGGTCATTAAAATGTAGTCGAATGGAAATTTTATGGGAGATAGTTGCTAAAGGTAGAATGGATTATGTTTTAGATGTACTACGACAAAATTTAGCAATTACATGGATGATGTTAGTAACTGTAGAATCAATTTTAGTTGCTGCAGGTGGACTTGGTGTACTGATTAAAAATAGTGATAAATTTATGAATCATGGTAGAATTGTTTCACTACAAATTGTAATTCTACTAGTAGGTTTAGGAATCGACTGGTCAATTAATACTTTTAGAAAAGGTTTATTTAGGTATTCAAAATTTAACTAAGATGATAAAATACGAACAAAAAGAAATAATTTTACATATCGAAAATCTTTCAGTAACTTATGATAATAAAACTATCATTCAAGATATTAATCTTCAAGAAAAAGATACTGTTAGAGAAGGAATCACTCAAGGGCAGTGTATTGCTTTTTTAGGAAGATCAGGTAGAGGCAAATCTACCTTATTCAAAGCGATGACTGGGCTTGTTACTCCAACTACTGGCTCTGTTTTAATTCCCGATTTTTCTAAACCAGCTATAAATGGAAGCCAACCAGCAAAATATGTTCATGAGGGTGATGTTGGTTTTGTGGATCAAAAATATACTTTGTTCAGACATAAAACTGTTTTTCAAACTTTAAATTTTGCATTAAGAAATTCTAAACTTTCCAAAAAAGAAAAAGAAGACAAAATTCTTTCCTATCTAAACGATTGGGGTTTGTATGCTTTTAAAGACCAATACCCAAATGAACTTTCTGGTGGACAAAGACAAAGAACTGCGATCATTGAACAACTATTATGCTCTGGATTTTATATGGTTATGGATGAGCCATTTTCAGGACTTGATGTGGGAAATATCCAGAATGTAAAATCTGCATTTGATTTAATTTCAAAAAGCCATGAATTAAACACAGTAATTTTTAGTACGCATGATATTGAACTAGCTGTAGAGCTAGCAGATTCTATTTACGTCCTTGGTTACCCAAAACTAGAAAATGGAAATTTTGCAAATTATGGAACCATCATCAAAAATTTTGATCTAAAAAAGATGGGGCTTGCTTGGAATGATGAATTTACAAAAGATCATCTGGATGTAGTAAAAGAAATTAAATTAGCTATGTTAAATTCTTAATCCAAATTAGGATTTTCTTTCATTGTTCGTTCTCTGATCAATAGAAAATTTTTTAATAATTCTATGTAAGCTTTTTTATCTTTTTTAAATTCAACAAAAAATTCATTTTGCCATAGTTTCGTTTTTATAGCTTGTTTGCTTTCTGTTTTATTCCAAGTTGGATAAACTCTAAATCCGAGTTTACCTAATTTTTCTTTTGTAGAAAAAATTCCTTTTCCTATTAAAATAGATTTTGGGAAAATAAATTGCCCAATTTTATTTTTGAATTTTGAAGTAATAATTACAAAATCAATTTTGTCTGAATAAGAAAATGGTTCAGTTAAACCTTTTTTATTTCTTTTCCAAAGTGTAACAAACTGACCAGTTTTGGTTGGGGTAATTTTGGAACTTCTATGTTCAATTTTTTTTCCATTTAGTTCAAATGAACAAGCAGCATATTCAACACTTTCTTGATTTATTTTATGATTTGAAAATTTAAAATTAGATTTATCATAAATTTTTTCCTTGATAAATTTCAATTCAGGGTAGATTTGTTTTTCTTCTGTCATGATTTTTTTATTTCACTTTAAACAAAATTTCATATCAATAGGAATTTCGATAAGACCATCAGCATGGCTAAAAATTTCTCCAAGTTGAAAAATGATAATTCCTTTTTTTAGATAAAAACTAAATACATCCTTTTTTTCTAATCTTATTTTAGATGTAATATGGTATTCTTTTTGAAGTAATTTAAATTTTTGAATAATTTTTCTAAAACATTTTTTTGAATTTATTATACTCTGTAAGTTGAAAAATTTTCTTCTTTTAAAATCAAATACAATCCCTGACTCATCTGTATTTGGATGGGCACCACCACTATATATTATATCAGAAATTTTTAGGCTTAAATATTTCGAATCTAATAATTTTAATTCCATTATAGAATTAAAAGAATTTATACAGTCAGTAGTCCAAGCTTCATAATCTGAATGTTTAAGTTTTGGATTAAAACAAGCTTTCTCTTTTGAAAGTTTGGTTTCTTTAAATTCTTTGTGAACCTTACCAGTGTAATTTATAAGAACTTGATTGATCATTTGATAACTTTGAATTTCATTTGAAGCTCTTAAATGAGAAATGCTAAGTTCACCTTCATAAAAATAAATTTTTTCATTTAAAGTTTCTTCATAAATAGTCAAACCCAATTTTTCTAAATTCAGTTTTTTTTCTTTTTCAGAATCAATTTGTGAACTGCTGTTAGAAGACTCATTTTGTATTTCTTTTTTTGCATCACAAAATAAATTGAATACGAAAAATAAACAAATAAAATTTTTTATAAACATTTTTTTTGTGATTATCAATTTGAGATGATATTAGACTTTGTATTAAATTTAAAAATTTATTAAATTCTAAAAAACTCAATCAGGTCAGTTATTGGTGGTTTTCCTTTTATTCTTCTAATCAATGATGAAACTTGTCCACGATGATATGAGCCATGATTGAGGACATGTAAAAAAATTTCTTTTAAAGGACTTGAAAAAGAATTTCCTTTTAAGTTTTTATACTGAATCACTTTATTAAAATCATCATCTATCAAATTTGAAATATAATTTTGATAGGAAAGATGTGTTTCTTTAGCTTTATCAATTAATTTTTGCTTATTATCAATTTCAAGAGGTTGAATCATTTTCGGAGATTCTTTCCCAGTTATTCTTTTCATCCAAACATCTTCAGCAGCCATAATATGTACAAGTTTATCTCTAATTGAGCCACAATCTTCTGGGAGTTCTCTTAAAAATTCTTCTTCAGTTAATTCTATCTGAAAAATTCTTTCCTGAGCCCAAATATTATAATTTAGTAAAGTTAAAATTGCTTCTTTCATAAATTTTCCTTTTTAAAATTTTAGCTATTAAACATCTTACTTAAACTCTTCTAAACCTTTTTCTAAACTACATTTTGGATAGTTACCAGGTCTTAATGCAGTTCCAATAAATCCAATTGCTTCTTGTGCTGAAACTACATTAATGTCCCATCCACTAGAATAATGAGGGCATTCGACAACTTTGTTTTTACATAAAATTTGAGTTGCTTTTGGTTTTGGGTAAGCCCAAGCCGAAGGAGGGTGAACACATTTATTTTCTAACTCAGCAATTTTTCTTGTTCGTTTTACAATTTGTTCATATTCTTTAAATCTTTCGATCATTGGATTTGCAATTTCTTTATCGAAGATTTTTTTCTCTACATTGTAAGTGAACATCACTAAAAGTTTTTCAGCTATATTATCTCCACCTAGTCGTTTATAAGTTTCAGAAATAAATCGAGTAATTTTTAAACATTCAGTGATGATTTTAACTGATTCATCATAATTTTCATTATCAATCATTTCATAATCATCAGCACTTGTTTCTCTAGGAACATTTTCTAAAAATGGATTGAGATTTAATACATTCATATCGATTTTATTTGTACCAGCATTTTCGATTACATAAATTCCTTTTACAAAATGATTTTGAATTGCAGATACAATTTGAGATGGCATATTTAAATTACTTGCAATTCTTGCACTCAATGAAGTAAGCCTTGGCATAACAGTATCATCCAAGTTTGAATTCTGCCAATAATCAGAACCAAAAAAAATCATATCTGAAAGTATTCCTGCTAGAAAAGCATAACGATTAATTAATCGAATTGAATAATTTTTTTGAATAGCAGTTCCAAGTGAAATTAAACCCATACTCACTAAATGTCTAAAGAATTCAGGTTGTTCCAACATGATTTTATATAACACTAAAACTATGTCATTTGAATAAAATGCACTAGTGATTAATGCTTCCATACTAACAGTACTTGTTTGATCATTTTTAAATAAAATAGTTAAAAATTCGTTTTTGGATTTTTCAGCATCAGAAGCGATTTGTTTGGATAAAGCTTTTTTGATTCTTCCAATCACATCTGAACTCATGTTTACTTTGAATTTTGGTTCAAATTGATCAGGAATAGTTTCTAATTTTCTAATTGCTGTATCTTTTACAAAAACATGATCTTTTATTAGTATACTTCCTTTTTTATCTTTGATTGGATCTGTTAGTTGAACTACTCCAAATAAATCGAGTTCAGTCGCAAACTTTGCAAACTCTCTCAATTCATTAAATTCTATTCCTGCCATTGTAATCTTCATAATAATTTCCTTTGCTACTTTAGATGGTTTTCAATCCAATCTATAATTTTTTCTCTAGAATTAAATTTTCCAAATTTTTCAGATCTAACTGTTCCACCGGGATTTTCTGTATTGATTTCACTTAAAGTATTTCCTAAAATATCTATACCTACAAATACCATCCCATAAATTTTTAGAATTGGTTTAATTAAGTCAATAATTTTTTTATCAGAATTAGTAAGTTTTGATTCTTTTGCTTTTCCACCAGAATGAATATTATTCAAAAATTCGCCTTCTCCGGCAACTCTTAGATAGTGACCTATTGGCTCACCATCTAATAATAAAATTCTTTTATCTCCATCATTTTTAATATAAGACTGAATTAAAACTGGGCTTTTTTTTAAAATTGACTTCAAATTATTTTGTAAATTTTTTCTTTCAGTAAAATAAATATCTTCTCCACCTTTTCCTGATATTGGTTTGATAACTGCTTCGTATTTTAATTCTTTACAAAACTTTAAAGCCTCATTTAAATTTGTAGTAACTAATTGTTTTTTTGGAAGAATTTCTTTTGGTAAGGAAAGATAAGAAAGTTTAGAAGAAAAAAATGGAAGATAAACAGGGTTGTTTAAAATTTTTACACCTAGTAAACTTAAATGAAAACAATATTCTCTTGCTGATTTATGATAAGAATAATTTCTATCTGATGGTTCAAGTTTATGCCTAATAAAAACACAATCTAAAGTTTTTAAATCAAGTTTTGTTTTTTCTAAAAGTTTTATTTTTTTTGCAAGTTCAACTCTTGTAGAAATTTCAGAGGGAATGTTTACTACATTTCCAAAAATAGAATTTTCATTAGAAAAAAAATCAAACACTGTAAAAAAATAAATTTCATGTCCACGAAGCAATCCAGCAAATGCAATATCATGAGTTGTCAAATCTTCTTTAATTGTGTTTAAAGTTGTAACTAAAAATCCTATCTTCATTTGGAAATTGCTTTTTCAATTCTGTTTAAAATTGAATCTTTGTATTTATCCTCTCTGGGATATTCACAAAAAATATCCTGTATCCCTAGTTTATCTGATTCTATAAAAAAGGAATACAAATTTTTCATATAATCTAAATTATCTTTTAAAATAATTTGGTATTTTGCATTCTCTTTTTTGGTAAACCCAATATAAGAATAATTTTCACCAGAAAAATTTTTCCAAAAACCGACTTTTCCATTTGGGGAATAATGCCTGTATTTTGTTCCGGGACTAAGAACTTTTTTTTCAGATTCCATTGTGTTTACAATTTCAGGTAAATAGATTTTTAAATCTTCAAAAGTAATTTTACCTGGTCTCAAAATTTGTTCAGGTTTTTCAAAAAGAGAAATTACTGTTGATTCAAGTCCAACTTCAGAAGTTTCTCCTTCATAAATAAATTCTACTTTGTTTTCAAATTCTTCAATAGCATGAGCAAGTGTTGTAATCGAAGGTTTTCCTGAAATATTGGCTGATGGGGCTGATATAGGTATATTAGAAAATTCTAATATAGATAAAAATTCTTTGGAAGAGGGAATTCTCACTCCAATTGTATCTAGATTTGTGGAAAAAATAGTTTGATCTTTTTTATTAAGTACATAAGAAATTGGACCTGGTGAAAAATTTTTTACTAAATCAAAATATTCATTTTTCAAAAAAGCAATTTGGTTTAAAGTTTCAAAATTTTTTACATGAACAATTAATGGATTATCCACTGGTCGATTTTTTAGTTGGTAAATTTTTTTGCAGGCTTCGTTGTTATGGGAATTTGCTCCAAGTCCCCAAACTGTTTCAGTGGGAAATAAAATCACTCCACCTTTTTTTAAAATGAAACTAGCAAATTCAATATCTTTGGAAATGATTGTTTTCAATTATTTTGTAAAAATTATTTTTCCCAGATGTCTTTAAAAAAGTTTTTAGTATCAATTAAAAATCCTTTGAGAACTTCACTAGATAAAACTTCTTCTTTGTGTTTTTCCCAAAAATCTTTTTTATTATACCAAACTTCCATCCATTTTTCAGTTGGTTCAATTATCCAATATTCTTTTACACCATTTGTTAAATACCGATCTGCTTTTTCGTTTAAATCTTTTTTTTTTGTGGATTCACTTAACACTTCACAAACAATATCTGGAGTTCCAAAAATCCAATTTTTGATAATATGTTTATTTTCTTTTAAAACAATACTGACATCTGGTCTCAAAACATCTCCCCCATCTGGAAGATGAACATCTACTTCAGGAATTATAATTCCAATTTGAGTATCAAAAAGATAATTTCCGACTAGTCTGCTAAATTCAAAAAGGTCTGCATTATGTGGTGAAAACGGACTTGGTGCCAAATGTAAAACTCCTTCAATCATATCATATCTAAAACCATCATCTTCAAGTTGAATGTATTCTTCATTTGTAACTTTTAATCCAATGTATCTTGGTTCATTTTTTTGAATAGTGAACATGGAAGCCTCGTTAAAAATTATTCTATATAAATATCTTAAATAATGTTTTTTGTTGTGTCAATCAAAAATCCTGCTTTGTTTTTTTTAGGGTGAGTTTTTCCAATCTTAATAATTGAATGAAGAATTAAAAAAAGTAAACTGAAAAATTTAATTATAAACTCTTTAATTCTTCATCACAAATTTGTATAAAGGAAAAAACGGGCTTTTCGCTACTTCTTTGGTAACGATGGTTTTTAACCTATCGTTACCAAAGAAACGCTACAATCCCTCTCACTAGTATTGAGAAATTTTTTTGTAATCAGAAGCAAAAGAGATTGAAACGGGGTCAAAATTTTTTGTATAAAAATTTTTGACCTGAGGTGAAAGCTCGGTTTTTTTGTGGAGAGATTTTTCTAAAGATTTAGAAAACAGTCATGAAGATTATTCACATTATTAAAGTAACCACAAAAAAATTTGCCCAAATTATTATTATATTTAATCTCCTTTCAAAATGTCTTTAAAAAGACCAAAAATTGTATTCTTTATACCTTATTTTTCCAATAGGAATTCTTACTAAACCAATACTTTAGAGCTAAAATTGTATAAAATTTTGTAACTTTTTATTCTTTCAAAAAAAGGAATGACTAGAATTAATTCTATGAAATCTAAACTATATGTCTAGAAAAAGGAATTCATTTACAATTTTTGGTAAACCAATTTACCACCCTTTAAATTTAATTATTCTCATCAATGTTTTAGTCTTTATTGTGATCTTAAATGTAGAATACAAAATTATTTATTATTTTGCTTTAAGTCCTGTTCTTTTTTTTGAAGGATTTTATTGGCAGATTTTTTCGTATGGTTTTTTGCATTCTCCATCTTTTTTACTTCATATATTTTTCAATTTATATGCCACATTTATTCTTTGGGAAGTAATGGAAATGTTTGTAAATAAATTTAAACTCACTTTTCTATATTTTTTTTCTCAATTAGGAGGTGGAGTTGCAATTGTAATTTGGTCTTTATGTGCATTAGAATTTTCTAATATAGAATATGCTGAAAGTTTGTTAAAGTCTCCAACTCTTGGTGCAAGTGGTGCAGTGTTTGGACTGATGACAGTTTTTGGATTGCTATTTCCTGAAAGGGAATTTGTTTTATTTTTTTTCATTCCAATTAAAGCAAAAAATTTTGTTCCAGTAAGTCTTGTCGCAGGTTTTGCATTGGAATTGTATGGAGTTAGAGAAATTAGCAATATGGGTCATCTTGGTGGAGCTGTATTCGGATTTGTATACTACAAATTGTTTATGGAAGGAAAACTTGAAAGTAATTTTTTAAAAACTGTAACTGACAAAGTTATGGAAACTGAAATTAAATTTTTTAAAAAAGAACCAGAAGTAAAAGAATTAAATTCAACTAATTTTGAGATAAATAAAAAACTAAAAGAGCAAATTTTTAATTTAGAAGATATTGAATCCAAAGAAAAAATTTTAAATCCAATTCAAGTTCAAAACGCAAATATTTGTACACCACAAACATTTAATCATGAAGATAATTATTGTATGAATTGTGAATGGTTTGCAAATTGTTTACTTAGAAAATCAAAAGAGTAATGAAAAAAATTTTAAATAAAATTAAATACAAAAAAACTTTATTCTTTTTTTTAATTTTAATTCTAATTTATAAAACTATATTTAATTCATTAACTGCAGAATATTTGATTCATAAATATAGTTCCAAATTTTTAAATGGACAATTAAATCTCAAAGTAAAAAAATTTTCTTTATTTTTTGGATTTGTTTTTGAAAATATTATGTTAGATTCGAGTGAAGAATTTTCAAAACAAAATATGGTTTCAATTGATAAATTTGCACTAGAATATAATATTCCTTTATTGTTATTAGGAAAAATTTCGATAAATGAAATTTCATTAACTAATCCAAAAATTCATTTTTTTCAAAAAAATGGAATTTGGAATTTTGAAAAAATAGTAAAACCTTCTGAATCCAATGAAGAAAAAAAAGAAGAAGAAAAAAATGAATCAACTTCTAATGAAATAAAAACTTATATCCCAATTTCTGCATTTGCAAAAGTTTTTGTAAAAAATTTAGACTTTAAAATGGAAGCTGAAAAAGGAAAAAACTTTTTTTATTCTCATATACAAAATTTTAATTTTGATTTTTTATTTAAAACAAATAGGTTTACTTCCATTCCACTAAATTTAGAAGCATTAAAAATTATAGATGAATTTAGTATTTATTTAAACAAAGACAAAGAAATTTCAATCGATATTGCAGATAATTTAGCAAAAATCAAAACAGATTTGACATTATTTTTTAGTTTAGTATATGAATCTAAGAATTCAAAATTTCAATCTGCTCTTGGTGTTGGCTCTGATAAAATTCCTATTAAAATGAAAAAAGGAAATGTACAACCATTTCAAATGCATCTTGGTTATTTTTTAAATTATATTCCAAATGAAGATAAGCTAGAGCTAAAAGATTTCTTTTTTGATTTTGCAAAAAATCGTTTTTTTGAAGCAAAAGGTGAAGCAAAAAATTTAACAAAACCAGGTTCTTTTTTAGATTTTGAAATAGTGAATTCTAAAATTGATTTAGATGTAATTGAAAGAATAACTGACACAGTCCCAATTATTCCACCGATGAATATGACAGGGATTTTATCACTAAAACCTTTTACTGCAAAAGGGAATTTTTCTGATCTAAAAATTACAAGTGGAATCAATGGAAAAAAAATAATCTTAAATTTGAACAATCAAGTTCATTCGATTCCCATTTTCAAAATGGAATTTGATTCTCGGTTAGATTTATTGACCAAAGAAGAAAGTTCTGATGCAAACCTTTTACCAATTTTAAAAATTTTAGAAATCAAAAATTTAGAAACAGTTTACAACGGAATTATTTTAAAAGTAAAAGGTGATGTAATTCCAAAATCAAAAGTTGATCTTGTTTTAAATTTAGATAAATTAATTTTGGAAAAATTTACAGACCAAATTTATGGTGAAGGTAAATTGAATATTCATTTAAAAGGTTCTCGATTATCACTTTTAGATATTGATATTCAATCATATATAAATGGGCTTCGTTATAAATTAGGTAGAGGAATTTCTGGAATAAATAACATACATCTAGATTTTAAAACTAGATTAGATTTAAAAAATAAATTTCAATTAGAAGAAATTAAAACAAAAAAGATTGAACTTAGTTTGGCAAATGATATTAAACAAAATGCTGTAACGCTAACTTCAGATTTATACATCAATCAAAAAAAAGGGCTAATAGTTGAAGTCAAACCTATTTCGCTTAAGGCCAATTTAACTCATTTAATTCCAACAATTCCCATTTCATTAAGAAACACAATTTCAGGTTTAAGAACTACTCTTGGAAATGAACTTAGCTTAAGAGGTGATTTTAAATTACAACAAGATAAATCAAAAAAAGATATTATTCTAAATTTACTTGCTTCACTTCCAAGTTTGGAATTAGAAGACTTAGCTATAAACATAAATACTTCAATTTTAAATGATGAAAACGAAACAATAGATATAGAAAAAATTTCAATGAATGCTTTTCAAGATAAGTTTAAAGGGAATTTTAGAGGAAAATTTTTTAATCCCAAAAAACCCAATCAACCTTTTGGTGACTATACTGGTGAGCTAGATGGAAATTTAACATTGGAATCAGATAAACCAAGATTCATTATGAAAGGAATCAAATTTCAAGGTGATATAGATATTGATGTACATCTCAAAGAGAGATATGTAAAAGGTTTTTTAAAATCTAATAATTCCGATTTTTACATTGAAGATAAAACTTGTAAAAAAGATTGTAAAGAATATTCAATCAAAGGTTTAAAAATGAACATTCCTTTTTTACATGACTTGATGGATAAAACGACTGAAGAGCTTGTTGACGGAAATAAAAGAAACTTTATTACAACTTATGGGCAGGACCAAGAACCAAATATTTCAATTCAATCAATAAGAGGTACTCATCCACGTTTTCCGAACCAATTTTTGAATATTCTAAAAAATGAAAATTCTTCACCAGGTTTTTCTGCAAGAATAGATTATATAGAAAATTTTTTAACTATAGAGAAATTAAAAGCTAGAAGTTTAAGTGGTTTTGTTTATGGAAAAGATATTTTGGTAAATGTTGGTTCAGGGAATCCTGAAAAAATGGAATATGAAGGTGTTATTCAAGTTAGAGATATTGATCTTCGAGAACTTTTATCTGAAGAGTCAGGTAAAAAAATTGATGATGGGAAACTTAGAATGGATTTGAATTTTAAAGGGAAAAATTTAAACGATCCAATTTCAGATACAAGAGTTTTTTTTAGCACACATTATATCGGTGAAGATTTTGGTAAATCAGCAATTAGAATTGTAAATGTGGAATCAAGTATCACAGACACAATTATTGGATTATATAAAATTGATAGAATAGAGGTTGAGTTAAACAAAGGTTTAGTTTATGCTTATGTTAAATTACAAAAAAACTTTTTTAGTCCTATAAGACTAGACAACGATCAAATAGCACAAGAGAGAATTCCAATAAATTTTTTTATTAAACGTGCTGAGTCAGAGCTTGCAAAGAAGTATTAGCTCAGTAATTTTTCCAAATCACAAAAAAGTCTTAAATGATCCAATTATAGATTTTTTTGAAAAATTTGATATCCGATCCAACAATCCACCTAACAACCATTATCCTTTTTAGTTGAAGAGTGCAAGCAAATGTAAGAGACTATTTCGATTATGATTTTCAGGTTATTGTAGACAAAAAAGTTAGATATATTAAAAGTAATTGAAGTTGTGGAAGTTGAAACTTAAGATAAGTCTGAAAAACTGGCTTCATTTTTAGTTTGGTAAGAAAAGACTAGGAATTGAAAAAAAAAATTCAATTGGGCTAAATATTTTAAAAGAAGGTGTTTTATTATGAGTGAGATAATTGTTTCAACAGGAGAAATGAATCGTGAATATGATATACTGAAAATTTTACATATCTCACATTCAAAAAGCATGAATCAGAATAAATTTGGAACTCAATATCTTTCTGATGATAAAATTTTTGACTTACTTCTCGCGGAACTTAAAAAAGAAGCATTAACTTTAAAAGCAGATGCAATAGTTCATTTAAAACTGGAAATAGTTTCTGAATCAATCGGATTAAGATTCTTTTTGTATGGTACTTGTGTTAAATTTAAATAATCTATAAATTATCAATTCGTTATGAATTTTTTTATTTTTGAAAAAATTTACCCAAAATTTAAGTATAAATCCTAAACAATTGAATATAATTTTTACTTTTCTAGAAACAATTTACAAAAAAAATGTATTCATGTACAGAATCTCAATTCAATTATTCATTCTTAGTTTGCTTGTATTTTTAGTTTTATGTAAACCCAAAAAAAAAGAAGAAGAGCAAATCGTAGGAACTAGATACTCTCGTTTTGACCAATATGTTTCTGTTGTTCTTGGCTCTGAAAAAAAAGAAGATAAAAAAATTTTAATATACGCACTTGAAGAAGTCAATGTCAAAGAAACTCTCAAACACCAAGAAAAAGAATACTATCGTTTGACAACTGTAAATGGAAAAGAAGGATATGCTTTAAGCAAAAATTTTTCAGAGGCAGTTTATTTTGTTGTAAAAGAAATGGACGCTTTTAGAAAACCAACTCTCACAGCAGGAACAAAAGGCAAATTAGAAATTTCAGCAATTTGTTTTCAAAAAGAAATCCAAGGTGAATGGAGCAATGTGGACTGTCTCGGTGCAAATTCAACAGAAGCAAAATTAGAAGATTGGTACGATGTTTGGATTCAACCAAACCAAGATAATTTTGCAAAAAATCCATTGCTTGGTCAAACAGCTCTTGAGTTAAAAGAA
Organism: Leptospirales bacterium; assembly: GCA_013297885.1. Taxonomy (GTDB): domain Bacteria; phylum Spirochaetota; class Leptospiria; order Leptospirales; family Leptospiraceae; genus UBA2033. The sequence goes on from JAAFIR010000052.1 coordinate 17,814, forward strand.
GTCAGAAGTATATTGATTAAATTAGCACAAGGAACTGATGCTGAAGTTTCTGCAAAATTAAAATCCAAAGCAAGAGAATTACTTACAAAGTCAAAAGAAAGAGCAGATTTATTTTTGGATAAAGCAACAGAATTTGAAACTAAATTAGATTCGATTCAATAGGAAAAAAAATGTCAACAAACGAACCAATCAAAGGGGCAAGACTCCTTGTAGAATTAATGGAAGAAGCAGGAATAGATGTTGTATTCGGTTATCCGGGTGGAGCGATACTTCCATTTTATGATGAACTTTATAAATCAAAAAAGATAAAACATTTTCTTGTGCGACATGAACAAGGTGCTGTTCACATGGCAGAAGGATATGCTCGTGCAACAGGAAGACTTGGTGTTTGCATCGCAACATCTGGACCTGGTGCCACAAATTTAATTACTGGAATCACAGATGCAAAATTAGACTCTATTCCAATTCTAGCAATCACTGGACAAGTTTCAACAGCAGTGATTGGAACAGATGCATTTCAAGAAGCAGATATTTTTGGAATCACAATTCCAATCACAAAATACAACGCATTGATGAGAAGTCCAGATGACATTGCACGCCATTTTGAAGAAGCACTTAAAATCGCAATGGGTGGAAGACCGGGACCTGTGCTTCTTGATTTTCCAAAAGATGTTCAAGAAAAAACTACATCTGTTCGTAAAGCACCAAAACTAAAAATCGCAGAACACCATTATACCAACCCTCCAATCAAAGGAGATTTAAAAGCATTAGCCAAAGCATTAAACGATTCCAAAAAACCTCTTTTATACATTGGTGGTGGAGCAATCAATTCAAATTCAGGAAAACTTGTAACAGAGCTTGCACTGAAAGGAAAAATTCCTGTAACCACAACATTGATGGGAATTGGAGCTTTTCCCGGCAACCATGAACTTTCTGTTGGAATGCTCGGAATGCACGGAACTGCATATGCAAACAAAGCTGTAATTGAATGTGATTTTATTTTAAATTTAGGTGCAAGGTTTGATGATCGTGTAGCCAAAATTGGTGAGTTTGCGGAAAACGCTGTGCGAGCTCATGTGGATGTTGACACTTCTGAATTTAACAAAAGAATTAACGTGGATCATTTGATTCATGGTGATTTAAAAGATGTGCTAAAAGAATTAATTCCACATGTTGAAACAAAAGAAAGACCTGACTGGTTAAACAGAATTTCTGAACTCAAAAAAAATCATGCACTTGATTTTGATTCTTCACCTAACACCATTAAACCGCAAGATTTTTTGGACAGACTTTATAAACGCACAGAAGGAAAAGCAATTCTCACAACAGATGTTGGTCAACACCAAATGTGGGCTGCTCAATACTATTTATTTGACGAGCCGAATAATTGGCTCACTTCAGGTGGACTTGGCACAATGGGCTACGGGCTTCCTGCAGCAATTGGAGCAAAAATTGGAAGACCAGATAAAATGGTGATTTGTGTTTCAGGTGACGGTTCTATTCAAATGAACATCCAAGAGCTTGCTACAATCACAGCTTACCAAGTTGGAGTAAAAGTTTTAGTGTTTAATAATAATTTTCTTGGAATGGTTCGCCAATGGCAAGAATTATTTTATGAAGAAAGATTTTCTAGCTCAGAATGGAATTACAATCCAAATTTTGTAAAACTCGCAGACGCATACGAAATTCCTGCAATGAGAATTGACAAAAAATCTGAGATAGACCAAGCAATTGAATTTTTTATAAAAGACGACAAGGCTTGTTTCTTGGAAGTAGTTGTTCCAGCAGAAGAAAAAGTTTTTCCAATGATTCCAGCTGGCAAGTCTCAAAAAGAAATGCTGGAGTTCAAAGACTTAGAAAGTTTAAAAGCGAGTTTAAAAAAGAAATGAAACATACTTTAAACATTTTAGTAAACAATCATCCAGGTGTAATGAGTCATGTCTCTGGTCTATTCACTAGACGAAGCTACAACATTGACTCCATCGCTGTTGGAGTAACTGACAACCCAGAAATTTCTAGCATGACTATTGTAGTGAAAGGTGATGAAAAAGTTGTAGAGCAAGTCAAACGCCAACTCCTCAAACTTCCTGATGTGCTTTCTGTAAAAGATTTACGATTTATGGAATCAGTGACTCGCGAGTTAGTCCTAATGAACATCAACGCCACAGACAAAATTCGCTCTGAAATCATTACACTTTGTGATGTGTTCAATGCGAAAGTTGTGGATGTGAGCGACAAAACTTTGATGTTGGAATTTGCAGGCAACAGCAGACAAGTAAACGCTTTTATCGAAATGATGAAAAAATTTGGAATCATCGAAATGTCTCGCACAGGTCAAATTGCTCTGTCTTGTTTTACTGAAGAAATTTCTTAAATAATTTTGGGTGGTCCCTGAGCAGAGTCGATGGGCGAATTTTTTTTTACCTCCCCCTTCCTTCTTAGGCTAACAGGGTTAGGTAAAAAAAAACCGTGCTTTCCGCTCTGGTCATTATTTTGTATGCACAAAATAATGACCCCGCTTCAATCACTTTCGCATAGTGTTGTGGGAGTTGGTTTTGGTGAAAGGCAATTTTTTATAGATTGACTTTGATGAAAAATTATTTTAAGTATTTTTTTATTGTCTCAATAAATTTAGTTCGTTTAAGATTTATGCGGCACAATAAGACGACAGGCATTTAAAACTTATGTGTTTGTGAAACAGAACTAAAATCATTTAGCAGAGGAGTTGTATCAATATTCAATTATTCACTTGACTGCATATCCAAAAGATGTTTTTGCTAAAGCTGAGAAAAAAGCTCAAAGAGAAATCTTCCTAATTAAACTTCGAGAATTAAGAAAACATTTTGGAGTTACTCAAACGAGATTTGAAAACTTTACTCAATCTGGTATTTCTAAATTGGAAAGTAGAAATGATATAAAGTTATCAACCTTAATTGATTATATGGATGATATTAGACTAAGTATGGAAATTAAAATACTTCCTAAGAAAAATAAAAAGAAAGTAGAAAAAGAATTCGTATTATTAAAAACCTAGTTAGTTTTAGTAATAGAAAGCTAAATGAATAAAAAAGAATTAGATTTATTTCATTTTTACTGAAGTGTAGGGTTTGAAGTGAAGTTAAATTTGATCCTAGGTATTTTGAAATACTATATTTTTAATAGCATAAATTTGTTAGCATAAACGAAATTTTTTTACAAATAACCTTGCAATATGTATCATAAATCTTGTTTTTATTGACAGAATAAGCGAAGTTCGAACAATATTAGTT
>JAAFIR010000035.1 GCA_013297885.1 Leptospirales bacterium
ATGCGATAGAGATACAAAATGTCCTGAAAGGAGTCTCAAGCCCGAAGGGTGCTGAGACCTAGCATTTTGTAGCTCGGGTCATTTTTGAGGATGTCTTTTAAAATCCTCTAAAATGACATCGCCCAAAAAAGTGTGTTTGAAAAAATTCATTATTTTTAGCTTCTAATTTATTAGATTTAAGAAATTATTGAGTATAATAAATTAAATATAAATAAATTTGAGATAAAAATGTTCAAAAAAATTATTCTAACATATATTATATTTTTTTCTTATGAAATAATTTCGCAAGAAAAAGAAGTAATTAGTGAAATACCAAAGCCTAATCAAGCCGAGAAAAGAGTTCAAAAAAATGCAGCTTTTTCAAATAATAAAATTTACTTAACAGTCGGCTATTCATTTTAAGAAAATTATATTCCAATTAAACTTATTATACTTTTAAACATCTCAGTTATGTCCTGATCCAACATACATTTAAAATGTTTTTCAGGACAAAATTTTCCGCCATGAATTCCACAAGGACGACAAGAAAGTCCACGAACTTCTGATATAAATTGTTTATCGGAAAGGGTTGAATAACCAAAATCAGGAATGGTTGCACCATAAATCATAATTGTTGGAATATTAAATGCAGATGCAAAATGAATTGGAGAAGAGTCATTTGAAATCACAAGTTTGGATTTTGAAATTAAAAATGCTAGTTCAACCAGAGACGTTTTACCAGTAAAGTCGATTAGTTTTATTTCATTTGGGAAATGATTTAAAATTTCGTCAGATAAAATTTTGTCCTGTTTTGATCCTACAAGAAGAATTTTTTCATTTCTTGATTTTAAAATTTTTTGGATTAGATCATTAAATTTGGAAACAGGCATTCTTTTTGTTTCCCAAAGTGAAGATGGTGCGATCACAAAAAAATTTTCTTTTGGAATTTCATTTTTGATTTTAGAAATTTTTTGTTCATCAAAATAAATTTCTGGGCGTTTTTCTTGTAATGAATATTTTTTTTCTTGTTCTAGAAGTGAAAAAAGTTTATCTACTTCATGTGTATTTTTTAAAGGTCTAGGGATTTTTTTTGTATGTAAAAAAGAAAATCCAGATTCAGAATATCCAATTCTAATTTTTGCTCCTGAAAAAAAAGAAAGCAGAGAACTTCTATGTGAAAAATGTGGTGAATAGGAAATATCAAATTTTTCCTTTTTTAATTCTCGAATTAAGTTAATAAAATAAAAAAGTGATTTGGATTTTTTTTTATCAAATGTATGAATTTTTTTGATGTATGGATTTTTGTCTAAAATTTCTTCTGTTCCAGATTTGATTAAAATATGAATTTCTGCTTTGCCATGTTTTAAATAAACTTCTCTGATGAATGATGTAGTTAAAACTAAATCGCCAATAAAAGCTGTTTGGATAATTAATACTTTCATGTTTGCTCAATGATGGTTGCAAAATTATTTGTGGCCAGTCCACCAATGGAATGAGTGAGACCAAGGGCTAAGTTTTTGTCTTTCATAAATCGGATGATTTCTACTATTTGAGCAAGCCCTGATGCTGCAATTGGATGACCACGAGTTTTTAATCCACCTGAAGCATTTATCGGCAAATCACCATTAATCGAAGAAACTCCATCCATTACATTTTTTAATGCAAAACCTTCTTTACATAGTCCTGCATCTTCAGCACCAATCAATTCAAATGGGGTAAAAGCATCATGAAGCTCTGCAATTTGAATATCATTTGGTGATATTTTTGCATCTTTATAAGCTCGGCTATATGCTTTTTTGGAAGCAGAAAAACTTGTGTCCAAATCAAGTGAATCAACTGAAGAAGTTCCATGACCAATACCTTTGATTTCAAAATTGGATTTTGTTTCATTTGATAAAATCATGGAACAAGAACCATCAGATAAAGGAGAAATATCATATAGTCCAAGTGGGCTAGAAAAGATCGGTGCGTTTATATAGTCTTCAAAACTAATTTCTTTTTTGATATGTGCATTTGGATTTTGAAAACCATTAAAATGTAGTTTTTTTGCTACATGAAATAAATCTTCTTTTTTATATCCAAATTTTTTAAAATACAAATTGGTTATCATTGCAGCACCTTGTGCCATTGACATAGAAAAATTTTGCATATTTTTGGACAAAACTCCACCAAGAACCAAATTACTTTCTTCGCGAGATAAGCGAGACATGATTTCTGTTCCAATTACAAGAGCATTTTTAAACCGATTTGATTGTAGTAGATTGCAAGCTAAATGAACTGCTGATGCTCCACTCGAAGAAGCAGTTTCTGAACGAATTGCAAATACATGATTTAGTTTTAGCCGATCTGCGATTTTAGTTGCTAAATGAAATTCTGAAGTATATTTTTCTGGTGCAAATGAAGTGAACACCAACAAATCAATTTTATCTATATCAAAATTTTTTAATGATTCGTGTGCAGTTTCTATGGAAAGTGTCAATACATCTTTATCATGTTTTCCGAACTTGGAATGAAAAGGTGAGTGTATATAAATTTTTTTTTCTAACATGTTGAATTTGAAATTAAGTCTCAAATTAACAGATGAAAAAAATTCTCTGAATCGTAAATCAAAAAAACTTTTTAGTTGCTTTATAAATCTAAATTGTATAATGTTAAATTATAACCTCACCTAAAGACCTCACCCAACTTGATATAAGTCGTGAAGTTTTTTTGGTAATGCCCCTCTCCAAGTTTGGCAACTTAGAGAAGGAAAGATTTCTCTTTTGTATTAGCAGTAGAGTGAATCAGTACAATTCTCCCCTTCTCTGTTGCTTCAGCAATGGAGAAGGGGTTGGGGGATGAGGTTAATGCGATAGAGATTGTAGCGTTTCTGAATAGCCTCGGACTTTAGTCCGAGGATTCAGAAGTAGCGTAAAGCTCGGTCATCGTTTAACAAGTGTTAAACGATGAATCGCCCAAAGTTTTAAGGAGAAAGTTTATGAAAGGTAATAAAGAAGTAATTGAAGTTCTCGGAGAAGTTTTAGCAGCTGAACTAACTGCTATTAACCAATACTTCATTCATGCAAAACTGAACAAGAACAAAGGTTATACCAAACTTGCAAAATATATGCAAGGTGAATCCATTGATGAAATGAAACATGCTGATATGGTGATCGAAAGAATTTTATATCTGGATGGTGTGCCCGATTTACAAAAGTACATGAAAATTAAAGTGGGTGCGAACATTGAAGAAATGTTGAAGTTTGATATGGAAGTGGAAATCGCTGCCGTAGAAAGACTTAATCGTGGAATTGAAATTGCAACTGCTGCAAAAGATAATGGCTCTCGTGATTTAATGGAAAGAATTTTAATCGCTGAAGAAGAACATATTGATTGGATCGAAGCTCAACAAAGTATCATCGCTGAAATTGGTGTGGCAAATTATTTGGCACAACAATTTGATCCTCCAGCTTAGGAACAACACAGCCCAGGGGGGTCAAGACACCCCCTGTTTTTTTGATGAAGAACATTCTATTTTATTCACTTTGCAATTTAAAACGAAATAACTTCTTTATAAAGTTTACAAAAAAACCATTTTTATAAATTTAATTTTTTTCTAATATTCAGACCAACTAAATAAAAAGTCAAAATAGTAATAAAAATAATTAATGCAATTAAAATTGGATTTCCTGTTGTGACAAGATATGGTAGTGCCAAAGTTAAAATCCCACCACCAATTAATGGAGAAGTAAATGGAGCAGATTCAGCATAAACTTTTAATGCACGAGATTTACATTCAGGATCCACCATTTTGAGAAGCATCAAACCAATTCCTGTTGTTCCGTTTACCATTCCAAAATTGATGAGACTAATTTCAAAACTATATTCTTTGTTCATTAATTTTTTTCTAAAATAAAAATGACAAATTAAATTCCAGATAAATCCAACTGCAAATAAAAAACATAATGGAATTAGTGCATCTGAAATTACTTTCATATCAATACTTGCAATTCCTGTAAAAATTAAAAATTCCATAAAAACATTTGAAGCTAAATTGATAATTTCATTTTCAATCAAATAATCTTGTTTGATTAGCACCAAAAAAAATTTTAATGCAACACTCACAAGTAGTGTAAAAATAAAAAGAGGCAGGTCTTTGAGTCTAAGCACAAATGCAAATGGAGAATTGGAATCAATAACGGAAAGCAAATCTAAAAAATTATCTTTGATATAAGAGCCAATTAAAAATGTAATAAAAATTAATGTTAATGTGATAATAACTTTTACAGGGTCTAATTCAATTTTGGATTTTTCTTCATCAGAGATGATGGATGCACCTTTTTCTTTTTTGATTAAAATAATTCCGCCGACTATTCCGAGAATGAGCCCAACAGTCGCACTAAACAAACCATATTCTTGACCGTTTAACAGTCCGTTGTCGACAAATGATTTGTTCATCGCAACAGCTGTTCCATGTCCTCCAGCAAAACCTGTTTCCAATACTGAACCAAATGAAATTGGCAAATTAAAAAATGGTTTAAAAATTAAAATTGTCAATACTAAACCAATGAACATTTGTCCAAGAATAGTAATATAAACCAAAATAGTTTGAAGAACTGACTCTTTAAAATTTCTTCCATTTGAGGTTGATAATTTTTCTGAACGTTCCAAAAACAAAGCACCAAAAATTAATGCGATAAAAATACTTGGACCAGATTTCCAAAATTGATAAATTGTAAGAGTTTTTAAATCTGTTTGAACTGAAAATAAAATCAGCACAAGGATTGAAGAAGTGAGTGAAATTGGAATTCTGTAATTTTTTAATATAGAAATTTTATTGCTAATGACAGCAGTTATTCCAAGAATTACAATCGTAATAAAAAAATGACTCATCATGGCTCTTTCCACATTCCTTTTTCTTTGATTAGCTCAACAAGTTTTTCTACTGCATTTTCTGAAGGAATGGATCTGCGAACAATTTCTTTTCCATAATAGAGATGAATTTTTCCGGGTCCAGCTCCCACATATCCAAAATCTGCATCAGCCATTTCCCCTGGTCCATTTACAATACAACCCATAATTGCAATTTTTACTCCATCTAAATGTGATGTGGATTTTTTAATCATAGCTGTCACATCTTGCAAATCAAATAAAGTTCTGCCACATGATGGACAAGATATAAATTCTGTTTTTGTGGTTCTTAGTCTGGTAGCTTGTAAAATATCATAAGACAAAAATAATGAATCTTCTGGTTTTGAATCTTCAATTACAATTCTCACAGCATCTCCGATTCCATCTAGCAATAGTCCACCAAGTCCAATAGAGGAGCCATATAATGCTTTTTCAGAATTTTCAAATTTTGAAAAAAGTAAAATTGGAAATTTTGTATCTTTGAGGAGAAAACCAAGTTTTCTATAATCCAATAAAATTTCATTTGTTTCAAGTGAAAAAATTATATTTTCAAAATTAGAGACTAATTTTAAAAGTTCAGGAAGTGAATCTAAATCTTCTTTAACTAATTTAAATTCTATAGATTTGTCATTTTTGTCTAATTCCTGAATGAAACTTAAAAATTTATCATCTCTAAAATTATAATGAAATGGATTACAAACTACTTTTTCAAAGTTCATTAGTAAATTAGAATATTCTAATATTCTACTATCAAATGTTCCTAGATTTGCTGAAATTACAAAATCTTTTGGAAGATTTTTTTTGAGTTGAACTAATCTTTCGAGTTCTATTTCATTTTGAATTAAAAAAGAAAAAATTTCAAATTTTAATTTGTCTTTTGCATTTTCTCTAGTTTGATAAATTTTTAATAAATCATCAGAATAAAAATCTGAAATATTTATTGCGGTTTCAATTCGAATTGGATATTTTTCACCTATTCTATATTTTCCCACTTTAATAGAAAAACTATCTCTTCTGGAATATTGAAATGGATTTCTAAATTCAGAATAATTTGTATTTTCTTTTACTGAAATTTTATCAGGAACAGGAATTGATTTTTCTTTATCTAAATATTTTTTCCAGAGATCATTGTATTTTTTTACAATCTCTATTGCCACAGGAATTTCATGAACTGCATCTTCGGTGAGTGAAACTCTGATTGTATCTCCAATTCCATCTTCTAAAAGAGAACCAATTCCAATGCTAGACTTAATTCTCCCATCAGTTCCATTTCCTGCTTCAGTCACTCCGAGATGTAGCGGATAATTCATATTAAACTGTATAAAATTGGAAACTAGAAGTCGATATGCTTCCACCATAACAACAGGATTGGATGATTTCATAGAGACTATAATGTCTTTGTAGCTCTCTGATTCAGCGATACGAATAAATTCCAAAGCTGATTCACACATTCCAGCAGGAGTGTCACCATAACGATTCATAATTCTATCTGAAAGAGAACCGTGGTTAGTGCCAATTCTCATTGCAACTCCATTTTCTTTACAACGTTTAACAAGTGGAATAAAAGTTTCAGCAATTCTTTCTAGTTCCAATTTGTATTCAGTATCTGTATATTCTTTCACTGCAAATTTTTTTTTGTCTGCAAAATTTCCCGGATTAATTCTAATTTTTTCAACATAGTCAACAACATACAATGCAACTGTTGGAGTAAAATGAATGTCTGCAACAAGTGGAGTTTTTATATTTAATTTTTTCAATTCATTTCTAATAGAAGGAAGATTTTCTGCATCTTTCATAGATGGCACTGTTAAACGAACAATTTCACAACCTACATTTGTTAGATCTAAAATTTGTTTTACAGTTGCTTCAGTGTTTGTTGTGTCTGAGGTAGTCATTGACTGCACACGAATTGGATTTAATCCTCCAATTCCAACATCACCCACTTTTACTTCTCTTGTGGGAAATCTTTTATATTCAAAAGGGGAATGATTATAAATTAAACTCATATATTTTTAGAATGCAAACTCTGAGTTTAGAGTAAAGAAATTTTTTAAAAACGATATTCACATGCAATAAAAGCTTCTCTCAAATAAGAGCCCATTCTGGAATCGTTTAGAGCTTTTAAACCTTCACCTGGAAGAAAAATTCCTGAACGAAAAATAATTTGAAAATCAGAAAAATAATTCCACCTCAAATTTAAATTAAATTCTCTTCCCATAAATGTAGAACTTTTTGTTGTACCGTTCCAAATATTTACTTCACGATTGTAAGTGATATTTGGAGATTTATTTGAATACATATGATAGTATCCAAAATTTAATTCTAACGGTCCAAAAAAAATCACTTTTGTAAATGCACCCACTTCATAAAGTCCACTCATATTTTGTGCATTAAATAAAGCATATCCCCCAGTAAAATCAATTGCGATATTTGAGATCGCAAAGTCAGGAAAAATTGTTCTGTAACCACCCCCACGATATGACTGTGGCACACCTTTATTATCATAACCTGCTTTGCCTGTTGTGCCAATTCCAATTAAGTTAAATGATAAACGATTATTATAATTGTATCCAAGTTGCAAATCCCAAAGTCCACCAGAAATTTTATAATCTTTACGTCTTTGGTATTTTTCATCTCCGTTCAAATCTCTTTCAGAATTTAAAACTCGCAAAGTTCCGTGATTAAAAATTCCATGAGTTACAATATTAAATGTTCCAAGATTCCATTCTGAATGAAACCCATGCCAAAACAAATTTCCAGTTTCACGATTTATATCTGTTTGATCTGAATCTAATTTTACATAAGTATAAAATTCTAAATTATTTTTTACTGTGCGATTCCATTTGTATTTGAAATAAAAAACATTTGTATAAAATCTTTTATCGTTAAAAGTATTTCCATCTAAATCAGCAAAACTTCGTTCTCTACTTCTGATCCAACCAGATTCCAAAGTGATTTTTTTTGTTGGTATTCCTTTAGTTAAATGAATTCCAGACCCAACAGCAAAAACTAATCTTCCACCTGTTGAAGCAAAAAATTGCAAACCAACTCTAGAAGTAAAATCATATTGTTTTAATTTAAAATTCAAATATAAAAAATTGGTTCTAAGATTTACTGGTGTTTGTTGACCTAGTTCTCCACCAGTTCCATTTCCAGTTGTTGCAGGATTATTTCTATCAGCATTTGAAATTGACCTGCCACCAAAAACAACATCACCAATTTGAACTCCAACAAGACCGTCAAAATACTGTGAGGTGAAAAATTCTAAATTTAACAAAACTCTGGTATCAAAATAATTTAAGTTTTCTTTTGGTTTGGAAATTGATGAAGGTCTTCCACCAAGTCTATTTGTGAGTTCCGTGTTCACTATTTGATTATTTTGATTTTGTAAATTTTTATATTCCAAAAATGGATTGTAATAAGGAGTGAACGCAGTTGTTCTTTCAAGTTTTGTATCACGAGATAAATCAAATGCACGAAATCTCATTGTGCCAGTTAAATTAAATTTAGTTTGGGACTCAGAGTCTTGAGCAAAAATAGATATAGAAAAAATTAGGAAAAAAAGAAATTTCATTTTTTGGATTCATTCACCCATGCATTTGAATTAAAATATTTTTCTTTGAGTTTTTGAATTTCTCCAGTGCGTTTCATTTCTCTTACAAAATAATTTAATTCGTTTAACATTAGTAAGTCGTTCTTTTTGGTTGTGATACTTAATTGTTTTTCAATCACAGAGCCAAGTAGTGGCTGCATTCTCACTTTTAAAAAAGGATTTTTTTGTAACAAACCTTCTAGATACAAACTATCTGCTACATAACAATTTACATCATTTTTTTCCAATGCTTCCAAAGCTAAAATATCATTTTGATATGGTTTGATTTCTGCACGCGTAAAATTATTTTTTAAAAAATCAAAATTAGAAGTATTATTTTTTACTCCGATCACAAGAGCAGAAATGTTTTTTACATCGTTCAAATTTCTAAATTGTTTATTGATCACAATTTGACCTTCTTGTTCTGGAGGTAAAATATGTTTTGAAACTAAAGCAGCAACGGTTGTAATAATATACGGTTCAGAAAATGAATGTGTCTTACCACGAGTGAGAGTAGTGGAATTTCCAAAACCTAAATCCACTCGTTCAGAAATAATCGCTTTTGAATGATCTGAAAAATTTTGAAGCGGGAGAACTTCTTTTAACTCCACACCTAAATAATCTGCAAAACCTTTTGCAAGCTCTACCTCAAAACCGGGATAATCTTTTTTTGGATTAGCAATATAATATGGCTCATAATTTGCACCAACTGAAACAACTAAAAATTTTTTATTTAAAACTTTAGTTAGTGTAGATTCTTCAGAAAATAATATAGAACAGAAAAAAAATAAAAAATTTTTGAACACAAATAAACTAAAATTCAAATGGAATACAGATAAAGCATTTTTTTTTATTTTCGGGAGTTACCCATTTATTAATGAAGAATAAAAATAACTAACTCTTCTTTAATAAATGGGTCGTGCTAAAAAAAGCTAGATGCTTAGCACTACGTGCTGCATTCTCTTTGAGACTTTTTTTATCACTAACTCTAGAGTTCAAAACTAATTGAAGTATTTTTAGTGATGGAGATTCTAAAAAAATTACTTGGCTTAATAGATAGATTATATTTTTTAAAAAGATGTTTTTAGATGAATTAAAAAAAAAAGCAATTGAATTAGAAATTCATACTTTTGAAAAAATTTTAACTCTATTTGATTTGATTAAATTAGAAAAGTATTACAATTTTTTATGTTCAAAAAATGAAGAAGGTGGTTTTTTTTCTAAAAATGATGAATCCAAGATTTTACAAAGACATATTCTTGAACCATTAGTTTATATTTTTGAGATTCAAAATTTATATCCTATCAATGTAAATTCAAAAATATTAGATGTTGGGACTGGTCCTGGAATTCCAGGTTACTTTTTTTTCTGTTTAAAAATTTCACCAATTATTTTTTTAAACGATTCACAAATAAAAAGATTAAAGTTATTAAAAGAATTTCATGAATTAAATTTTGATACAAAAATCCATTTTTTATTTGATAGGGCTGAAAATATAAAAAATTCTGAATTCGATTTTATTTTTATGAGATCTACAATTCCTTATCCATGGTCAGCTGAATTAATTCATCAATTGATTTCAAAATCAAGTAAATTTATTCCTTTCTTAGCAAAGAACAAATTAGATTTTGGAATCGAAAAGGATTTTTTAAAAAAATTAGGTCTTATAACAACAAATGAAATTGAATTAACAGACTTAAAATTTCTAGGTGAAAGAAGATTTAAAGTTATTGAAAAATTTTCTAACCCAGTGAAGGGTTTTCCTAGAACATGGGATAAAATTTCTAAGGAGATAAAAAAAATAAATGGCTAAAATAATTTCGCTTAGTAATCAGAAAGGTGGGGTTGGTAAGACAACAACTTCCATTAATCTTTCTGCTATTTTAGCTTCACAAGGATTCAAAGTTCTTTTAATTGATATTGATCCTCAAGGAAATGCAGGTTCTGGATTAGGAATTGAAATAAATGAGTTAGAAAAAACAACTTATGAAGTTTTAATAGGTGAATCTTCAGCCTTAGAATCAATCTTTAAAACTGATATTGAAAATTTATCAATTATTCCATCTAATATCAATTTGTCTGGTGCAGAAATTGATTTGATGTCTGTAAATGAAAAAGAATACAAATTAAAAAATGCTTTAACAAATCTAAGAACAAGATTTGATTATATTTTTATTGATTGCCCTCCTTCACTCGGTGTATTAACAATCAATGCTTTGTCTGCATCAGACTCAGTTATAATTACTTTACAGACAGAATATTTTGCTCTGGAAGGTCTTTCACAGTTAATGAAAATTATCTCGCTTGTTCAGAACAATTTGAATTCATCATTAGAATTAGAAGGTGTTTTACTAACTATGTTCGATAAAAGAACTAATCTTGCAAACCAAGTTGCAAATGATGTTCGTGAATATTTTAATGAAAAAGTTTATAAAACAGAAATTCCTAGGAATATAAAACTTGGAGAAGCTCCATCTTTTGGAAAACCAATTCATTTGTACGATAAAGAAGGGATAGGTCATTTAGCTTATCATAACTTTGCTAATGAGTTTGTAGAATCAAATAAGTAGGGATAATGTAATGGGAAAAGTTTTAGGTAAAGGTTTAGGAAACTTAATAAATAAGTCAGGAGAAGTAGAAGCTAAAGGTAATAATTCTTTTATTGAGATTAAATTAACTGAAATTAAAATGAACCCAAATCAGCCAAGAAAAACTTTTTCTAAGGAATCTATTTCTAGTTTAGCTGAAACAATTAAACTACATGGAGTTATACAACCTGTAGTTGTAAAAAAATCTGGTGAAGGGTATGAATTAGTTTCTGGTGAAAGAAGATATCGAGCTAGTAAAGAAGCTGGCTTTCACAAAATACCCGCAATTATAAAAAATTATTCTGAAAAAGAGTCACTTGAAATTGCCATTATTGAAAACATTCAAAGAGAAGATTTAAACCCTATCGAAGAAGCTTTAGCTTACCAAGAATTAGTAGAGAAGTTGTCTCTCAAAATTTCAGATGTTGCAGCAAGAGTTGGTAAAAATCGTTCCACAGTTTCAAATCTAATTCGAATATTGCAACTACCTGATTCTGTCAAGGAATTGATTCAAGAAGGAAAACTTTCTGAAGGACATGCAAGACCATTACTTTCTATCGCAGATAAAAAAAAGTTAGAAAGTTATGCAAAACAAATTGTAGAAAAAAACTTAACTGTTAGAGAGGTTGAAGAATATGTTTCATCACTATGGGAATCGACTACAAAATTAAAAACAAAAAGAGATTCTGAAGACCCAGAGGTATTAGCTTATGAAACAAAAATTAGGAATAAACTATCTGCAAAAGTTAAACTCATACATAATTCTAAAGTTGGTAAAGGAAAAATAATGATTCATTATAATAATTTGGAAGAAATGGAAAGAATTTTGACTAAAATGAATATTTGATGGAAGACTTTTTTTTTGCAGCTTTTAGTTGTTTAGATTCTAAGCTATAAACTTTTTTTAATTGATCTATTGCTTCAATTACTTTTTTTAGCTCTTCCAAAACTACCTGATCAGCTGCATTATCTAAAATGATTGTAACAATATCTTTTACTAATTTGTTTTGTAAAAGTTTATTTTTATTATTTGGATTTTCATGAATCAAAAAATCCTTTAAAAAAAACTCCAAATCAATTTCAAAATACAAACAAATTTTTATAAAAGAATTCAAATTTATCGAAAACTCACCTCTTTCAATTTTTCCTAACATATTAGGTCCAATTTTTACTTCAGCTTTTTTTTCTAATAATTTTGAAAAAGATTCTAGGGAATAACCTTTGCTTTCTCTCAATCTTCTGATTCCAAAACCAATTAATTGTTGAATATTTATTCCAGAAAGACTTTGATTCATAGAATTTAAAATAAAAGGCTTAATTTTTTTGTCTTCAAGTTTTATTTCAAAAATACTATAAATATAAAAAATTTTTTTATATTCAGTAATATAATTACTTATTTATTTTAAAAAGTAATTATATTACTTTTCGAAATCAAATTACTGATATAAAATTCTTATTACTAGAGTTTAAAAATAAATATGATTTTCTGATTGAAAAAAAATAAAAAATTTTAAAACTATTTGTTTTAAAAAAATCTTAGAATTTGAGAATTCAATAAAATAATTATTTATCATAACTCATATTTATTACTTCCTCTGTTAAGGAGAGGTAGTTTTTTTTCCCTATTACTGCGATAAAGAGCTGTTGGATTTATTAGTAAAAAAGAATTTTTAAATTTTTTTATTCATATAAAACTTAAAAAAAATAATTTTGTTTAATGTAAGTAGTATGAATTTTTTATAAAAAAAATAATTTATTTCAATGACCCTCAAAATTAATTGTTTCATCACATTTAAAAAATTCTCTTAGAAAATTATATTTTTGAAAAAAAAATTTTCTAGTTTATTTTCCAACTGGCAAAAGTAATTATCCATTACTGTTGGCTAGTTGTATGTCACGATTGAATTTTGTTGTTTAAATTGAGTAATTATTGTTTTCAATCGGCATAAGACTTCATGGTGACGAGATTTTATTAAAAGTAATTTCCAAAAAAAAATTATGCTAGAAATTATAAAATCAAAATTCAGATTAATAGAACAATTAGTATTTAAAATATATTAATATAATATAAATCATAAATTTTTATATTATATTAAATAATTGTTAATTAAAAATTTGGATTAGAAAATAACTAAAGACTTTTAAAAAATTGCTTTAGTTATTTTGCTAAACTCAAGTTAGTTTTGATAAAAATTAAAAGAATTTGAATTAGTCGAAATTATTCGTCTTCGTCTTCAAGTTCGTATTCATCTTTAGAGGTAGCTTCTTTTTCTTTTTTAGCCTGAGTTTTTGTTGTGGTTTTTTTAGAAGAATCATCTAAATTAGTTGTATCTTTTTCATCTTCAGAATCTTCATCCATCAACTCTTCATCTGTCATACCTTTTTTAGCAGGGTTTAGAATGTTAAGTGTGTTTACTTTAGCTCCAAATACCCAACCTTCGATAATACCTTTTCTAGAACCTTCTTTGTCGGATAAAGCTTGAATTAAATAATAACGATCTTCAACAACCTGTCCGTTCATTTTTACTTTAAATCTTTTATCAGTTATTTTTTTTACCTTACTTACATCGTTTATGTTTAAAACAGTAACTTTTTCAGAACTTGCTTTTGGAGAGCGTCTCATGATTGCAGTATTTGTTTTTACAATTGCATATTTTCCAAATGCTCTTCTTAAATTAATTTCTCTTTGAATGATAGCTTGGTAGTTTTCATTTTTATTTGTTTGAAGCATTTTCATTAGAAGTAAAGTTGCATTTAAAGATTTTTTCTTTGAAATAGCAAAGATAATTTCAGGCTCTAATCCAGGATTATTTGTCATAGCTTGGTTAAGTAATTCCAAAGATTCCGAAATTTTTGAATTACCTAATCCCCTAATTGCTCCTGATTGGTGTTCTACTATATCTGATTTTAAATATTGTTTTAAAATTTCTAAATCATCTTTTCTTGAAAAATTTCCAAGACCATCTAGCGCAGAGGCAACTATAGAAGGGTCCTTAGAATTTAAACCAATTTTTAAAATCATTTCTCTTCCAGAACTGCTTTTTGTTTTACCAAGTCCTTTATAGGAAGCAATTTTAATATCTTTATCTGAAGACTTAATTCCTTTTAAAAAATACTTTAACGAAGTGCGTGAACCAATTTTTTCAAGAGCTTTATAAGCATGTTGTCTAACTTCATATCCATCAGTATCAATTGCACGATGAAGAGCTTTTGCACCTTTTCCCATTCTTCCTAATGCTCTTGCTGCTTCAGCTCTAACTTCAGGAATTGGATTTGTTAAAAGTAACCGAGCTATATTTTTTAAAGAAGTTTTTGTATTTTTTGTTTCATTGATTTCAATTTGTTTAAGACCATCTTTAGTCATCGCTTTTTGTCTTTCTGGGTCAATATCATCAAGTGATGGAATTGTATATTGAGCGTTGTTTGCAGGGGGTGTAACTTTATAACTTTGGTTTGCTTTTCTAGGAAACTTTGGATTAGCTTTAGTATTAACACCTGCTTGAGATTTTGTGAGCTCATCAATATCTAAATCATCTTCAGCTTCATCATCATCTAAACTTTTTGCGATTTGATCTATTTTTTTTGATATGGAATCAATTGAATTTATTTCTATAGGTTGGTTTGAATTTTCTGTAGAATAAATAAAAAAAATTACTGTGAAAAATATTAAAATACTTGATTTTGCGAACATATTAAAACCCCTATTTAAGATAAATACTTAAAACCTATTTTTGTCAATTTTTTTCCTAGAATTAAAACATAAAAATATGGAAGGATGCAATATTAGTAAACTGAGCGGAAATTTAGGTGGTTTAAAAGCTAACCAAATACAAAGATTAAAGAGTATAAGTGAAAAAAGACTCAAAGAAAATTCAATTATTAGCTTAGACTTAGCAAGAAATATGGGAGAATTATCCCGAGAAATTAATCGTCAAATTGGAATTTTAATAGATAGAGCGGGTTATGTACAATATGCTGTAGTTGGTGATACAAAATCTATTGAAATTCCAAGTTTAGATAGAACTAGATCAACCAGTACAAGACTTCGTGGTTTGAGACTAATTCATACTCATTTAAAAGAAGAAATTTTAAATGAAGAAGATTTAGCAGATTTGGTTTTATTAAGACTAGATTATATCACAGCAATTATTTCTGATGAACAAGGCATTCCAAAATATTTTTATTCTGCTTATGTTAATGATGATGAAAAAGAAAAACAACTTTGGAAAATTAAAGAAAAAGAATTTCCTGGACAGCTAAACCAAAATTTTTCAGAAGAAATAGAAGAGCTTGAATTTAATTTAAATAAATTCCAATCAAACTTAAAAGAATCATCAAAAAAAAATCGAGCTTTTTTAATTGGTGTTTATCTTAGAAATAAAAAATATACTCGTTCAATTGAAAGTTCTCTTTCAGAATTAAAAGAACTTTGTACTACTGCTGAAATCTCAGTAGTAGATTCTTTCTATCAGAAAAAAAATTCCTTAGATCCAGCTACAGTAATTGGTGTAGGGAAGATAAAAGAGATATTATTAGAAGCAGTAAAAAATCAAATTGAGTTATTGATTTTTGATTTAGAACTTTCTCCTTCTCAGGCAAAAAAAATTTCAGATTTTTGTGATTTAAAAGTAATTGATAGAACTCAATTGATCTTAGATATATTTGCACGAAACGCTAAAAGTAGAGATGGTAAACTTCAAGTTGAATTAGCTCAATTAAAATATTTAAAAGGAAGACTTTCAGAATTAGATGATAATATGTCTAGGCTTACTGGAGGAATTGGAGGAAGAGGTCCTGGAGAAACAAAACTAGAAATTGGTAAACGTAGGGTTGAAGAAAAAATTTCTTATCTAGAACGTGAATTAAAATCCCTTAGAAATAGAAGAGAACTAAATCGTAAAAGAAGAAAAAGAAATGAAATTCCTGTAGTGGCTATTGTAGGTTATACAAACGCTGGAAAATCAACCTTACTAAATACACTTACGAATTCAGATGTTATTGCGGAAAATAAATTATTTGCAACTCTTGATCCAACTACAAGAAGAATTCGTTTTCCTGAAGAAAGAGAAATTATTCTTTCAGACACTGTTGGATTTATTCATGATCTTCCACCTGAACTTTCAAATGCTTTTAAAGCAACTTTGGAAGAACTAGGAGATGCAGATTTATTATTACATGTTATTGATATTTCTAATCCAAATTATGAAGAACAAATTTCTGCAGTTGAATCAATTCTGGACTCGCTTAATTTACAAGAAATCAAAAAAATTAATGTCTATAATAAAATTGATAGTTTAAGCGAAGGAATTTATTTACCAGATGATGGACTTGCTGTTTCTGCAATTAACAAAATCGGACTTGAAGAGTTATTGAATATTATTGAAGAAACTCTTTGGGTTAATTAAAATTCTTTAATTGCCTGATCAATACTAGAAAAAATTTGGTGTTTGGTTTCTAAATCTAAAAGCTGAATAATAATTTCAATTTTGGGGTTTATAACACCAATACAAATTTTTGAAGAATGTTGTTCCACTTTTTCAAATAAGGATAATAAAAATGCAAGTCCAATACTATTTATATACATTAACGAACCTAAATCTAATATTGTATTAAATGTATCATGTGGAAAAAAAGCTGACATATCCTCAGATAAATAATAAGCATTTTCGTGATTAATTTGACCAATAAAAGATAAAATAGAAATTTTTTTATTATCTTTCGCAATAAGTTTCGTTTTTATTTCTAATGAAGGAAATTTTATTTCAGACATGTCTAATAGAATCTAATTAAAGTATCCTCAATTTTTTGCATATACATTTTTTCTAGAAAATTGAAGTTTTCTATAATACAAAAACCTTTCCACATAACTTCAATTTTACCTCTATCACCAGAAATTTTTCCTGTGTAATCTAGATAAATTTTTCTATGAGGATTTTTTTTTGTAACAATTAGGATTTCTCCTAGTACAAATAAATCAAACAATTTTGAATCACAAGAATAAGTTTCTAAATATTCTTCTTGATCAATAAATATATCTAAATGTGAATCCAAATTCCAGTCATGTTTTGAAATAGTTAAAGAAAATTTTTCATTCAATTAAAATCTTCTAGCCTTAAATAAATTGACTTTTCTTTAATAATATCTTTGTGTTTATCAATTTCATCGATTGAAGAAATTACATTTCCAGCTTTTGATTTATGAGTGAGAATAATTAATTCAACTGGTTCATTTAGTGATTCATTTTGTCGTATACTAGAAATTGAAACATAATTTTTTCCTAAAATATTTGTAATTAGTCCTAGGACTCCGGGCTTATCTACTGTTTTTAAGCGAATGTAAAATCTTGCTTCTGTTTCTTTTGAAGATGCAATTTTTCCTTTTTCAAACAAATTATTTTCTAAAGCAGAATTTTTATTTATCTTACGCTCCGCATAATATAGAATATCCGCTATTACAGCTGAAGCTGTGGGTAATGAGCCAGCACCTTTTCCCATTAACATAGAAGGACCTGAATAAGATGTTTCAAAATAAATTGTGTTCATTTCAAATTTTACAGAAGCCAATGGATGATCAAGTGGAATCATTATTGGACTAACTCTTAATTCCAAACCCTGTTCAGTTTTTTTTGCAATTCCAAGAAGTTTGATTCTCAAACCAAGCGATTTAGCTTGTTTAATTTCTGATTTGGAAATTTTTGAAATTCCTTCAATTGAAATATCTTCAATTGAAACTTTTTGTTTAAAAGCAAGACCACATAATAAAGAAAGTTTATGAGCAGCATCAATTCCTTCGACATCAAAAGTTGGGTCTTGTTCAGCAAATCCAAGTTTTTGTGCAAGACTTAGTGCTTCAAAATAATCCATATCTTCTTCTTCCATTTTTGTCAAAATGAAATTTGTTGTGCCGTTTAATATTCCATATAAAGATAAAAATTCATTACTAACTAAACCTGTTTTGATAGAGCGGATAACAGGGATTGCCCCACCAACTGAGGCTTCAAATCCGATTTCTACATTTTTGGATTTAGCAAGTGCAAATAGCTCTTGCCCTTTTTCAGAAAGTAGAGCTTTATTTGCAGTGATTAGAAATTTTGAATTTTCTAATGCTGATTTTTGAACTTCATAAGCAACTGTGTTTCCTCCAATTAACTCAACTACAGTATCAATCTCTTTGGATTCGGTAATTTCTTTCCAGTTGGAAGTGAACATTGAGTGGAACTTTGAATCAAGTTTGGAATTATCTTTATCACAAATTTTTACAATATTAACTTGAATTCCTGTTTCTGTAAATAGTTTTTCTTTTTCTTTATTTATAATCTCTAAAACTCCAGAACCAACAGTTCCAAGTCCAATTATTCCAATATTAATATGATTCATAAGCACTCTTTAGCAATTTCTTTTTACAAGACTAATTCAATTCTAAAATTGTCTAGTATTCTTTGAATGCGTTAGTAAGTTAAGAAAAGTCATTTTTTTTAACAGAGAATTAAAGTATGTTAAGAAAAGTCATTTTTTTTAACAGAGAATTAAAGTATGTTAAGAAAAGTCATTTTTTTTAACAGAGATTTCTTCAATACTTATAAAACCTTTTAAAAAAAGTTCAAATAGTTCAATATTGACATAATAATTTCTATTTCCTAATTTTTCTTTATTTAAAAATCCGTTTAGAGTAAGTTCATCTAAATATTTAGCTGCAGTTTGACGGGAAACGTTTAGGTCTTTTTCTATAAATTCTATTTTGGTATAAGGATGAAAAAATAAATTATTTAATAAATCCTGAGAATAAAAATTAAAATTATCCCTTATCTTGATTTTTTGTGCTGACATTAGCTCTCGTATTCTATCAATTAAATCAATTGTCTCAATGGAAGTTTGCTCAACACCTTTTAGTAAAAATAAAATCCATTCTTCCCAATTTTCTTTTTCACGCACTTCTTGTAAAAGTCTATAATAATCACTTTTGTGTTGATTGATGTATCTACTCAAATACAAAACAGGAATATCTAAAAGCCCTTTCAAAACTAAATAAAGGATATTAATGATTCTACCTGCTCTACCATTTCCATCATAAAAAGGATGAATCGATTCAAATTGATAATGAATAATTGCCATTTTAATTAAAGGATCAATTTGATGAAACTTTTCATCATTAATATAAGTTTCAAGATTATTCATTAACAGAATTACCTCAGTTGGATTTTGAGGTGGTGTATAAATTATTTGTCCAGTATGTAAATTTTTTAACTCCGTTCCAACTTGTTTTCTGAAACCAGAATTATCTTTTTTTATTATAGATTGAATTTCTAATATTTGGTTATTTGTAAAAAGTTTTTTTTCTTTGATAGACTGAAAACCAGTTCTTAATGCATTTGAATAATTTTGAACTTCTTTAGCTGATATATTATGGATAAAATCTTCGTATAAAGATTCTTTAAACAATTCATCATGAGTGGTAATAATATTTTCAATTTCCGAACTATCTTTTGCTTCTAAAAGCGGAAGATTATTAATTAAAATATTTTGATTTGGAATTGTTTTTGAAACACCTTTTAATTCAGCTAAATAGCGATTAGCTTGAATAGTTTGTTTATAAATTGATCTAGTTTCAAAATCAAATTTTGGAGGAAGATGTTTTAGGATAAATTCTTTCATTGAATAAATTGATTATTAAAGCAAAGAAAAAATTCATTAGAAAGTCAATAAAATTTCAATTTTAAAAAACAATAAAATAATTAAACTTTTATAGGTAAAAACCCTAATGCGGTATTCCCCTATTGCAAATTAAAAAAATTTTTGTCATAATCAATTTATGAGATATTTGATTTTATTAATTTTATTTACTAATTGCAGTTATTATTTTTATCCTGATGCAACTCTATACAAACTAACAGAACAAGAAAAACAAATTTTTAATTCCAAAAAAATTTTATATATTGGATTTGATTATTTGGAAATTAGACGAATCAGAGTTAGCGAAATTCTATATCAAGATAAAGTTGTAACCAACAAAGAACATTTAAAAATAATAGAATTTTTAAATTCAAAAGAAATAAATAAGTCTGTAACCTCCTTCCAGAAAAATTATTATTCAAGTAAAGGTGCTGATACAATTGATGAAGGGTATTTAAGTAAAAAGTTTGATTTTCAAAGTTATGAATTAAATCCAACCAAACTAAATCAATTTGTAAAAGGTGAAAATGAAAATATTGAAGAAAAAAACTTAAAAGAGTTTTTAATTAATTATCTTAAATTTACCAAACATTTGGGTTTATACAAAATGAATTCGACTTTAGCAATTAAAGATTCAGAAATAAAATTTAATCTTCAAGATTTTGATTATGTTCTAGTGGGTTTTGGAAAAGAAATTAAAAATCCAAATATTAGTAATGATATGGGAAAACTAGTTTTATTAGCTTATTCAAATATTATTTCAGTGGGAACATTGGGAGTTTATCCAATGTATTTATATTCTGCTTTTCAGAGCAATTTATATTTATATGATAAAAAATTAAATCTAATCAAAAAATCTGAATCTGAAATATTAATACCTTCACTCAGTTCAGTTTGGATGTTTTTATTTTCAAATTCAAATGACTATGAAAAAAAAGCTCATGCTAAAGATATTAGTCAGTTTTTAAAAGAGTCTGTTGATGGTATTAAATGAATTAATGTTTAGTTTCTCAATACCAAGCGAAACTGATCAGCGAAGCGAAGCGTTTCTTTTAATAACATTAGACTTAAGTCTAGTATTATTAAAAAGAAGTAGCTGAGAGCAGGTTTTTTCCCGTAGGGAAAAATTCGCCCAAAAAAAACAATCAATCTAATTTAAGAAACAAAATCAAAAACCCTTAACCATGTACAAAACTTTTTTTTAACACTGGTTTGCCTATAAATTTTTAAAAATTCTCATAATTCAAAAATCAAAAATCATTCTAAAAAATTTATTTTTACTTGCTTAAATTTGCTATAAAGTTTAGATATATCTGTTTAAGATTTTGCTTAAATTTTCAGTCTAATCTTATGGAATAAAGGAAGGAATATGTCGTCTGATTTTACAAAAAGAGCTAAAAAAGTAATTAACGAATTAGCAGGTGAAGAAGCAAAAAGACTTGGTCATGATTTTGTTGGACCTGAGCATATATTCTTGGGACTGCTCAAAGAAGATGATTCTGTTGCTGTAAAAATTATTGATGTATTAAATATAAACAAATCAGAATTAAAAAAAGAAATCGAAAGAAAATCAAGAGAAGAAAATATTCTCATGGATTTACCCACTTCACAAGAAAGATACCAGCGAGTAATCGAAACTTCTAAAGAAGAAGCAAAACGTATGAAGCATAATTATGTTGGAACTGAACACATCCTTCTTGCTCTTGTTCGTGATAATAATAATATCGCTGCTGCTGTATTATCATCATTTGGTGTAAACTATAATGTTATCAAAAGTGAAATTTTAAGACTACTTGGTTTAATGGGACCAACTGCTGGAGTAGCTTCTGGTGGTGGACAAACATCCGGGAGCACTACATCCCAATCAACAAAAGGAAATGAAAAGTCCAAAACCCCAATCTTAGATGAATTTGCTCGTGACTTGACCCTTCTTGCAAAAGATAAAAAATTAGATCCAGTGATTGGAAGATCAAAAGAAATTGAAAGAGTTATTCAAATTCTTTCACGTAAAACAAAAAACAATCCTGTTCTCATCGGTGAATCTGGTGTGGGTAAAACTGCCATTGTAGAAGGACTTGCAATTTCAATTTATGAAAAAACTGTTCCTGAATTATTATTTGATAAAAGAGTTTTATCTCTTGATCTAGCAAGTTTAATTGCCGGAACAAAATATCGTGGTGAGTTTGAAGAAAGACTCAAAAAAATCATGAAAGAAATTACTTCCAATACAAATATAATTATCTTTATAGATGAGCTTCATACTTTGATTGGAGCAGGTGCTGCTGAGGGTGCTGTTGATGCAGCAAATATTTTAAAACCAGCTCTTGCTCGTGGAGAACTTCAATGTATTGGTGCAACTACCAATAACGAATACAGAAAATACATTGAAAAAGATTCTGCATTAGAAAGAAGATTTCAAACTGTAAAAGTTCTAGAACCTTCAGTTGAAGATGCAATTTTAATTATGGAAGGTTTAAAAAAAGCTTACGAATCTCATCACAAAGTTCGTTACACTACACGAGCAATTGAACAATCTGTAAAACTTTCTCATCGTTATATCAATGATCGTTATTTACCAGATAAAGCAATTGATATTATTGATGAAGCTGGTTCAAAAGTTAGACTTGCAAATTGTGGAAGACCAGACAACATCAAGTTAGCTGAAGAAGAAATTAAAAATTTATCAGTTAAAAAAGAAGATTTAGTTCGTTCACAAGAATATGAACAAGCAGCTGCGATAAGAGATGAAGTAAATCGCAAAAAAACTGCTTTAGAAGAGTTGGTTCGCAATTGGCAAGAAAGACTTGAAACTCAAGCAGTTACAATTGATGAAGACCAAATTCTTTCTGTAATTTCCAATTGGACTGGAATTCCATTAGAAAAAATGGAAGAAAAGGAAAACGAAAAATTAATCAATATGGAAACAATTCTCAAAGAAAGAATTGTGGGTCAAAAGTCTGCAATTGAAACTATTGCTCGTGCTGTGAGACGTTCAAGAACTGGTTTTAAATCTGAAAAAAGACCAACTGGTTCATTTATATTCCTTGGACCAACAGGTGTTGGAAAAACTGAACTTGCAAAAGCACTTGCATTATTTTTATTTGGCAAAGATGACCAAATGTTAAGAATTGATATGAGTGAATACATGGAACCACATGCTGTGTCAAGATTAATTGGTGCTCCTCCTGGTTATGTTGGATATGATGATGGTGGTCAACTCACAGAATTTGTCCGAAGAAAACCTTACTCAGTAATCTTACTTGATGAAATTGAAAAAGCTCACCATGATTTGTTTAATATTTTACTTCAAATTATGGAAGAAGGAAATTTAACAGACACAAAAGGACGCAAAGTAAATTTTAGAGACACAATCATTATCATGACTTCTAATATTGGAGCAAAAGAAATTCAAAAAGGTGGAAGGATGGGATTTGATGAAGAAACTTCTAAAGAAAAAATCAAATCTGAAATGGCTCGTGACGAACTAAAAAAATACTTTAACCCAGAATTTTTAAATCGTGTTGACGAAGTAATTTATTTTCAACCACTCCAAAAAGAAGAAATTGTTCAAATTGTAGAAATCATGTTAAAAGATTTTAACAAAAGATTGGTTGAGAAAAAAATTATGGTTTCAATGACTCCTGAAGCAAAAGAGCATATGGCTGAAATTGGTTATGATCCTGCATTTGGTGCTAGACCTCTCAGAAGAATTTTCCAAAAAGAATTGGAAGATTATATGGCTACTCAACTTCTTGCTGGTTCATACAAAATGCCAACTGTTATCAGAATGGATGCAAAAGAAAAAACTTTTGTATTTGCTGAAGAGCCTTGGGAAGATTTTGGAATGGATGACAAACCAAAAGAAATTGGCGAAAGTTCAAAAGAAGTTGCAACGATTTCTTAATGTTTACAATTTACCTTTTTACTTTTCTTATAATAGTTCTGCTTTTTTTCATGAGCAGACTATTATCCGATAAAAGAAAGGTAATCATCTCGGCTGATATTGAAAAGATAAGTTTAGGCATCATCAAACCTGGACTTATAGTTCCTGAAATTTCTGTTGAATACAAATATTATTTTGGAAATGGAGTTTACCTTGGAAAAGGTTTTTTGTTATTTAGTGATTTTTTAAATGACGATTTTGAAACAGGATTTAATGAACATGAAATTCCTTTTTTAATTTATGAAGGAAATGCTTTTGTTTCAATTGAACATATCGAATCTTTTTTACTAACAAAATTTGATCAGATACAAATTTTAGTTGATCCAAAATTTCCCTACATTTCAGAAATTCTTCTCACTCCAGATAATCCAAAAGAAATCAAAAATAGAAATTTTCTTTAAACTTTGTGAATTTCTAAGGACAAATTTTTTTGAGGGAAAAAATTCAAGTTATTCAAAAAAAAATTCAGAAATAATTCCCACAAAAAAACCGTGCTTTCCACTACAATCTTTTGTGACTTATTTAAGTTCTTTATCTTCTTATAAAGATTAACAATAATAATAACCTATTTTAACAACAATATTCAATCGGGACAAACAACTAGCCAAAAGTAATTTGTATTTACTTTTGGCAGTTTTTAGATAAACACAAAAGGATTTTCGTTTCAATCACTTTTGCTGCTTCGCTTTATTTTTTAACAACTTCTTTTTATAGAAACAATTCCCAGCCCAGCTATTATTCTAGGTACAATTATTATTTGTAGAGATTTGAAACATGAATTAAAACTAAAGAATAATTCTTGGCACAAAAAATAAATATTAAGTAATTTATTATTTTAAAATGCTCCGAAACTATCTCCAAATGAATCAAAAATTTGATCGAATACAGATGAAGTTTTATTCAATGGAATATCTTGAATTTGTGCATAATCAATTTCACCTTGAAAGCTAATTGATTCAGAAAGGTATTTGTAAAAAATTATCTTACTAATTGGTATTCCAATTCCTAAAGTGAAAATTGTAATTCCTACACATTTTAAAAATGTAATAAATACTTCTCCACCTTTTAAACTTGCACTAAATTTTCCATTTGCAAAATGAAGATTATTCCATTTGTAATTTGTAGTGTCTGCAATGAACCAAGCAAAGTAAATTCCCAAAGTAATAGCTGATAAAAAAAAACCTTTTAAACAAATTAAAAAATATTCTTTTCCATCCATTCTAGAATCAAATGCGAAATTTCCATAAATTGTGTTTGAAGAAATAAATTTTCTGAGATCAACAAAAAACCATGGAAAATAAATTCCAAAAGTTATTGCAGTAAGTAAAAAACCTTTTGCAAACATAATAAAAAATTCTTGTGAATTCGCTATAAATTGAAATCTTCTACCTTTATAACTTGTTCTAGATAAACTAAATCGAATTGCAGAAAATACAATTAACGGAACTAAAATTATCTCAAGTGGTAAAATTAAAAAACCTGTAAAAGAAGCTAAAGTTAATGAAATATTTCCTAAAACCCATCCAAGAATACTAATTATAACAAAAACACCAACTATAATTCCCATTAATTTTAAAAAACCAATAAATAATTCTTTTCCAGTTGAATGGTAATCAAATGCTTCATTATCAAATTTTGTATTGTTATAAAAAAATTTTTTGAATTCGACTTTTCCCCAAAAATAGTAAATACCAAATGTAAAAAAAGACAATAAAACAACTTTTAGAAACAATAAAAGAAAGTTTAAACCATCTCCAATAAAACTAATTTTTTTTTCGTTCATTAAATACTCCCCTGTGGCAGATTTTTTAAACATACTTTAAATCTGTCAATTAAGAATTGAAAGATTTAGAATATAATTTTACTTGGTGAACATGATTAGTTTAATTTTACCGATTGTGTTACAAATTTTAGTTGTTCAGTTTATTTTTCCAATTATTCACAAAGATTTTCATGTGATTGGTGATTTTCAAAATTCTGTTTTGATAGTAATTATTTTTATTGTATTCAATTTTTTTGCCAGAAAACTTATAGTGATTCTAACATTAGGAGTTGGTGCTTTAATTTTCTTTTTAACATTAGGAATAGCAGGACTAGTTTTAAATGCAGGAATTTTAATTGGAATGAAACATCTTTTTCCACAAATGCTTTCTGTTCCAGGATTTGCAGAAGCATTCTTAGGTGGAATTTGTTTAGCTATTGCAAATTATTTAGGTGGTAAATAGTTTTACTGTTTAATAAAATTCTTGATACTTTTAAAAATTTTCAAATTAAAAGATTTTACTACTAAATATTTTTTGGGCAAATTTTTTTGTTTGCGAAGATAACTTGGAGTTTTCTTCACAAACAAAAAAACCGAGCTTTTCGCTCTTGTCATAAAATTTCATACGAAATTTTATGACACCGCTTCAATCTCTTTTGCGTTGTGTTGGGGAATTTTATTTTATAGACTCATGTTACGCAAAATTAATTTCTTTTAAGTTTTATATGGATAAAAAAATTTAAAAGTTTCTTTTTACTAATAAATCCATGAGCTTGCGGCAGCAAACCCCCCGTTAGGGGCATATCAAAGACCTCACCTGAGCACGAAGTGCGTAAGGTGAGTTATTGATAAAATTTTTATTCTTCCATAAATAGTATTTTGAAATTGTATTTTAAGTTGAATGTAAACATATGAAATATTATTTAATGGCATTTAAAAATTATTTTCATTTTGAGGGAAGAGCTTGTAGAAAAGAATTTTGTTATTTCATTTTATTTCATCTAATAATTTTATTTATTCTTGGGATAATTTCTGAAAAATACCCTCAATTATGGAATTTATTTGCTACATATACATTTATTGCAATTATCCCCGGAATAGCTATTGTATTTAGAAGATTGCATGATGTAGGAAAAACTGATTTATTATGGTTTACTCCATTTTGGATTTTTGTCATTTTTCGTAAAGGGATGAGAGGAGCAAATTATTATGGACAATATCCATTGGAAGAGATTGAAAAAGTCCCAAAATAAAAGAAAAATAATGACACTCCAAAACCCTACTTCCAAGATTAATTCAAAACTAAAATAAGCTATTTTCATTTCTGCAAATATGGAATGGAGTGTCATTAGGAAGTTTTATCGAAATGAAGAATATAAAAATTCAGTTTGAGATGAATATTTTTTTACAAATATTCTGAATCAAAAAAAATATTGTTAAAAAACTTTCTTCTTAGAAAAATGAATGAGAGGAGAATTATATGCCTGTTTTTGAATACAAATGTGATACATGTGAAAAAACATTTGAAGTGTTACAAAAAAATTCTACACCGTTTACAACTTGTAAAGAAGTAAATTTAGATTGTGAAAAAGATTCTAAAATTGAAAAATTAATTTCAGGATTTAGCTTTAGTGGTTTTTCTTCTTCAACTGAATCTAGTTATTCCAGCTCGATGACAGAGTCACCAAAAGTTGGTTGTGGTTGTCATGGAACTTCTTCTTGTCCAGGAACAAACATTCGATCAAAGTATGGAATAGAATAATTGAAACTTGAAATTTCAAGAGAAGCTTTAAAAAATAATATTGAAGTTTTTAAAAGTTTAATAAAACCCAATGTAAAATTTGCAGCAGTTGTAAAATCAAATGCTTATGGTCATGGGATTCTAGAAATTTCAAAATTAGGTTTAGAACTAGGTGCAGATTTACTTGCTGTAAATTCAATTGAAGAAGCCATTCTACTCAGAAAAAATTTTCAAAAAACAATTATAATGATTATGGGTGAAATCCAAAATATCGAATTGTATTCAGAAGAATTAAATGATGAAAATTTTTGGGTTGTGGTTTCAAGATTTGAGTCAGTAAAATTTTTAAATTCATTAAATAAAAATCCAAAAGTTCATTTAAAAGTGGATACTGGAATGGGAAGGCTAGGTTTTTCAAAAGAAGATTTTTTTTCTAATTTAGAAAAAATCAAAAAAGAGAATTTAGTAATTCATGGGATTCTAACTCACTTTGCTCAAGCTGAAGATTATACTGAGCATTCTTTTTCCAAAAAACAGGTGGATGAATTTTTAAAAGCTATCAGTTTTGCGACTAATCTTGGTTATACGAATTTAATTAAACATGCTTCAGCATCTGCTTCCA
This sequence comes from Leptospirales bacterium, assembly GCA_013297885.1. Lineage (GTDB taxonomy): Bacteria > Spirochaetota > Leptospiria > Leptospirales > Leptospiraceae > UBA2033. The sequence continues at coordinate 27,787 of JAAFIR010000035.1, forward strand.
CAATGTTATTTAAAGAAGCTCATTTTGATTTAGTGCGAATTGGAATTTCTCTTTATGGTCTTTGGCCAAGTATTCAAACCAAATTATCTCTGAGCATAAGAGGAGAAAAATTAAACAAATTAGAACCTGTTCTTTCTTGGAAAACAAATATTGTTCATATTCAAAATTTACCAAGTAATACTTATATTGGCTATGGTTCAACTTTTAAAACAACTTCACCCACTAAACTAGCAGTAATTCCCGTTGGTTATTTTGAAGGATATGATAGACGACTTTCAAATCTTGGTTATGTTTTGATAAAAGGAGAACGTGCTAGAATTCTTGGAAGAGTTTGTATGAATATGACTATGATTGATATTACTCAAATTAAAAATATTGAAATTGGAGAAGAAGTTGTACTGATTGGTAAATCTGGTAATGAAGAAATTTTAGCTGATACACTTGCCGAAATGACTGGGACAATTAATTACCAAATTGTAACAAATATCAATTCATCAATTCAAAGAGTTGTAGTTTGAATTTAGAAGAATTAATTTCAGGTCTAGAAAATTTTAATAAACGAGCATTAGCCAAATCAATTACTTTAATTGAGAGTACAAATTCAAGAGATCAAGAAAAAGCAAAAAATTTACTTTCAAAATTAAAACCAAAGAATCACTCGATTCGAATTGGAATATCCGGAGTTCCCGGTGTTGGCAAATCTACTTTTATCGAAAGTTTTGGTTTGTATTTAATTTCACTTGGAAAAAAAATTGCTGTCCTTGCAATTGATCCAACTTCTCCAGTTACTGGAGGAAGTATCCTTGGTGACAAAACTAGGATGATTGAACTTAGCATGAAAGAAGAAGCTTTTATCAGACCTTCACCTTCAAGTGGAACTCTTGGTGGAGTTGCAAAAAAAACAAGAGATACAATTTTACTTTGTGAAGCATTTGGGTTTGATGTGATTTTAGTTGAAACTGTTGGCGTGGGTCAATCTGAAATTGCCGTTGAAAGTATGAGTGATTTTTTTTTATTATTACTTTTAGCAAATGCTGGAGACGAGCTTCAAGGAATCAAAAAAGGAATTATGGAAATGGCTGATATGATTCTAATTAATAAAGCAGATGGGGCTGGGTTTATTCAAGCTAAAAATTCTAGAACAGAATTTGAAAATACAATTAAATTATTTAAACCAAAAAATAAAAATTGGAACGCTCCAGTGCTTGCCATCAGTTCCATTGAAAAAAAAGGTATTGATGAAGTCTGGAACAAAATTGAAAATTTTCAATCCTCACAAAAAACTTATATTTTTGAAAAAAGAGAAAAACAGAATGAAGACTGGATTTGGACAAATTTAAAATCCGAGCTTGAAGATAAATTAGCAGTTTTTAAATTTAGTGAAGTTGTAAAAATAATTTTAGAAGACCAAACTCTTTCTTCAATTGAAAAAGAAAAAAAAATTTCAGAATTGTTTTTTAGCTAGTCTTCAAATAAATCTTTTAAATTTATTTTTTGTTCAAAAATAGAAATTGATTCTGTTTTTGAATATAAAGTTTTTTGTTTATAAGAATTTTCAAATGGAGTAGTGTAAACTTCTATTTGCATCTTATCAATATCCAAAATCCAGTAGTTTAAAACATTTGCAGAAGCATAAATTGGAATTTTTTGTCTATCTGAACTGAGAGAAGTTTTTGCGATTTCAATAACTAAAACTGCAGTTTTTGGGTTTGTTTTTTTAAAATCACTTAGTTTACCTTCTAACACCATAATATCTGGTTCAGGTTCTGAATTGAATATCGAAATTGGATTTTCTTTTCTGATAAAAAATTTTTTTGGTAAAATTTTAGTAATCAATTCTAAAATTTTATCTGAAAAATAAGAATGTTTTTGGCTTTTTGTCATTTTTTCAATTATAACTCCTTCAATTAATTCAGTTTTTTTTGAAACAATTCCTTCATCTAACATTTTATGATAATTTTCTAAAGTAACTAAATTTAGATTTTGGGTTAAAATTGAATTATCTAATACATTTGATTTCATAATAGAATTATTCCATTAAATAAAAAAATAGTCAACAGAAATTTTTCAGTATAATTTTAGTTTTTGATTTGAATAAATTTAATTTTCTATTTTAAAAAAAAGTCTTTTTTCATTAATTTTAATTTCTGGTGATTTGTGAATAATTCCTTTTCCCAAATTTTTTGGATATGCTTCACCTTTTAAAATAGAAATAGAATAAGTTTCTAATTGTTTAATTTCTTTTTGGCAAATTGGAACTTTTAAATTGTTTCCAAGACCAAGCTCTTTGCGGTTTGAATTTTGATTTTCTAAATAAATAGTTCCAACCCCAGAATAAGTTGAGATCAGTCTCAATGAAACAAAATCAACATGAAATTTTGGGCATTGAACTTTATCAATAATAGCCAGTTGAATTTTTAACTTTTTTGATTTAGAGATTTTTTTAAATTCTTCTATAATCATTTTAAGGTCTTGTATAAATTCATTTTTTCCAAAGTTTTCAGGAAGAGATTGGAATTCTTTTAGAAAGTTTATTTCATTTGTGTTGAATTCAAATTTTTGTTTTTCTAATAAAAATTTTGTATAAATTTTAATTTTTTCTTCTAAAGTTCTAACATATGATACTAAATTAATTTCCTGATCTAAAATTTTATTTAATACTGAAATTTGGTCAGAAATTAGAACATTTGATCTAATTAAACTTGAATTCATAAATGCAACATAGTTGCATTTGTTTTTTTGTAAACTAGAAAATTATTACCTACACAAAGCGAAAGAGATTGAAACGGCGTTAAAAAATTTTGATAGAAATTTTTTAACAAGAGTTGAAAGCTCGTTTTTTTTTCACCTAATTCAGTTTTAATTAAATTTTATTTTTTTAATTATATTCCTTTACAAACTAACAGGGTTAGGTGGAAAAAAATTCGCCCAAAAAAATATAAAAAAAATTAATTTGAATAATCCTCTGATAATGCGATTCGATTTCCTTCTGAATCTTCAAACTCTGCGACATAACCAATTCCATTATCAGTTTTGGGATATAAAATTTTTGAATTTTGGGAGATTACTTTTTTTAGAGTTTCTTCAATATTATCTGTTTTGAAATATAAAATCACTCCATCTTTAGTGGGTTTATAAACATCACCTTTAGCTAAACTTCCAGTAATTCCAGAATCTTCTTTTTTAAATGGAAATAAAGCCATTTCATAATTATCAATTGTTTTCCTTTCGAATTCAAAACCAAAAACTGTTTGATAAAATTTTACTGCTCTATTCATTTCTAAAACTGGAATTTCAAAATATACTACAGGGTTAGTTTTCATTTTGTCATTTTTTTTATTTTTTAAAATATCACAAGAAAGATATAACATTAATAGCATTAGAAGGATTTTCATTTTAATTAGACTTGTGAATTAAATTCTAAATTGATAAATTATTTTGAAGTTTAAAAAAAATTCTTGAATACCAATTCAAAATCCAGAACATATTCACATGATGGTAAAAAAAATAATATTTTCTCTAACAATTCTATTCACAATATCATGTAGTAATAAAAACGATAATAAAGTAAGTTTGGCTTCACCAGAAATTTCAGCAATTTTAAATGCAAGTCAAACTAATGGACAATATCTATTTGTTGTTCGTGAAATTGATACTGATTTGACAACTAGTTGTGGTGTTGCAACTCCCGGCACTGTAGCTACTCAACCAGGTGCAGGTCAAACAAATCCAACACCTCAACCAGATCAATCTGGTGGTGGGAACGCAAATTCAAGATTCACAATCCTTTCCCAATTGACTATGAAAAATACAGGTGAAACTCTGACTATGAAATTTCAATATGACTCTGCTCAAACTCAAGGCAATTTAGATCAGCAACAAGGATTTACTTTAACTGGTGGAGTTTTTAATAAAACAATTACTGGCAAGTTGGGAAATGTAAAATGGCAAGGACAAGGAGCAGGCTATTTAGATGAATCTGGTCAAGCTAGAGGTGCTCAACAATTAACTTTTATGAATGTTGAAGTAAATTTTAGAGGTTTTATTACTGATTCTGCTGCCAATACTGCAACTCCTTTAGAATGTTTTACCCAAGATGGAGCAAATTGTACAACAGTAACTACAACCACAAAATGTTTTACTCAAGACAACATAAAATGTTTAGTCACAACTAACACTGGCACTCAATATAATATTACTGGTAAAATTAAATGTACAGCAAAAAATATTATCCCATAAAATGATTAATTTTTCACTGATTATTCCAACTTATAACGAATCACAAAATATTTTAATTTTAATAGACAGAATAATTAATCTTCTTGAAAAGAATAAAATTTCATTTGAAGTTATTGTTGTTGATGATGATTCTAAAGATCTAACTTGGAAAATTGTTGGTGAAAAATTTAATTCAGATTCTCGCATAAGAGTTGTTAGGCGAGTAAATGAAAAAGGATTAAGTTCTGCTGTTTTAAAAGGAATGTCAATTGCTAAAGGAAAGTATTTTGGAGTGATTGATGCTGATCTTCAACATGATGAACAAATTTTACCTGAAATGTTAAAACAAATTGAATCCCATGATGTTGTTGTTGGAAGTAGAGTTGTGGGTGATGGTGGTTATGGTGAGTGGGGTTTCACTCGTAAACTTATGAGCAAAATAGCTACACTACTCGCAAAAATCATGCTTCCAATAAATATTGGTGATCCAATGTCAGGTTTTTTTATTTTAAAAAAAGAAATTTTTGAAGAAGTTTTACCTAAAGTAAATCCAATTGGTTTTAAAATCTTACTAGAATTTATAGCTCGTAAAAAAGGAATTAAAACAACAGAAGTAGGTTATGTTTTTAAAAATAGAATTTATGGTGAAACAAAAATGTCTTCTTCAGTTATTCAAAATTATTTAGTAGCATTATATGATATTCGATTTGGAGAAGTTATTTCTCTAAAATTTTTAAAATATGCTTTTATTGGATTTCTAGGAGTATTTGTAAATTTATTTGGACAATTTCTTGCAAAAAGTTTTTTAAATTTGACAGAACCTGAAATTTATCGTCAAAACTTTACAAAACCATTTTATGCTGTTTGTTTTGGTTTTGAAATTAGTGTATTAAGTAATTATATCTTTAATAATATCTGGACTTTTAAAGAATCAAGAAAATTTGGATTTAGAGAAAATGTTTTAGGTTTTATTAAATTTAATTTAATTTCGATATTAGGTTTCTTAATTCAAGTATCTGTTTGGAGATTTAGCTTTGAATTAATTCAAAAGTTTTCACCAGAATTGATGTTTAATGGAATTGATTATATTTGTAATTTTTTTGGAATAATGCTTGCCACTGCTGGTAACTATTTTTTAAATAAAAATTTCACTTGGAGCGAGAAATGAAATTTCTTTTTAAATTTATTGTATTACCTATTATTTTTTTGGTTTTAATTTTACTTCTTTTAGTTCGTTTTATAAATTATTTTCCAGATAAAATTGAAAAACAAAAAGTAGTTTGTCCTCTAGATACTCCTGTTTTACCATCAGACAAAAAAGTTAAAATTCTAAACTGGAATGTTCAATATATGGCTAGTAAAAATTATATTTTTTTCTACGACCTTCCAGATTTTAAAGGAAAAGATATTAGGCCTTCATTGGAACATGTAAATGAAACTATCAATGAAGTAGCAAAAGTTATAACTGATGAAAAACCAGACATACTTTTACTACAAGAATTTAATGAAGGTTCAAGCCAATCTCACGGTGAAGACCAATTGGCAAAATTAATGGCAATTCTGCCTTCGGAATATCGCTGTTATACTGATGCATTTTATTTTAAATCAAAATTTATTCCTCAATATTATTATGGACCAGTAGGAATGAAATTAGTTATTCTAAGCAAATATAAAATTACTGAAGGAACTAGATTTCAACTCGCTCAAATTCCAAGTGATTTTGTTACTCAAAGTTTTGGTTTTAAAAGAGCAGTTTTACAAGCTGAAATTCCAACTACTTCAGGAAAAAACTTATATGCTATGAGTACACATCTTGATGCATTTTCTGCTGGAACAAATACAATGGAAGTTCAAGTGAAAGAAGTTGCGTCTATTCTTCAAAATTTAAATAACGAAAAAAAAGCTTGGGTCATTTCGGGAGACTTTAATTTACTTCCAATGAATTGGGACAAAACAAAACTTAATTTAGATAGTCAAACTTTTTATAACCCAAAATCTGAAATGGAGTTTTTAAAAGATTTTAAAACATCTGTAAGTAATTCAGAATTAAATGGAAAAAATCAAGACCAATTCTATACTCATTTTCCAAATAATCCTGAAGCAAAGGGTCCAGATAGAACAATTGATTATTATTTTTATTCAGATAATCTAATTCAAAAAAATTATTTTATCAGACGTAAAGATACTTTAAAAATTTCAGATCATTTACCAATGATTTTTGAGTTTGAATTCGAAAAATCTAAAAACTAAATCCATATGAATGTCAAAAAATTGTTTTTTAGTTTTGGTTTAGAATTTTTTTTGACGATATTTTAATTGACTAAATAAGCTAAAAAGGTATTATCATTATCTAATTGGAGATTTTATGGAATGGGAAAAAGTTCTTAGAGATGCAGTAAAAGATAACACAATCAAAGAATTGTACCTCAGAAAAGTACCTTCCTTAAAAACTTGTGAAGATTGGAAACTTGTAAAAGAAGTTGGTCTCATCGACCACAAAACTAAATATGCACATTACAAAGGTGGTCTAGTTAAATATGGTGATAGACTTTTTTTTGTAATCGACCAAAGACTTGAAGCAATAGCACCGTTTAGAACATGGAATTTCAAAACTAAAATCAAAGTTACTGATCCTGAATAAATACTTTAAACTACAATATTCATTTTTTAAACACCCTTTCTTTAATATCGTTTGTCAGTTTTAATAGATTTGAGTTGTAACAGTATCTAATGAAATTGACTAAGAGAAAAGGCAACAAAATGTTTAGTTTTTTCGTGATTTAGAATAGAGTTTATATTTCCTTCTACTATACAAGAGCACTGAAATTTATTTTAAATCCAAAAAACTAGGAAAACTCCTAGCTAATTTCAAAATGAAAGGATTAATTTATTAGTTTCGAATTCATCTTCTTGACTTAATAATTATTTTTTTTATAATAATTATAATGATTCGAATAATTTTTATTATTTTTATTATTCTTAATTGTGTTCCCTCACTTAAAACAAATAAATTTTGTGATACTAAATCCAAGGATTTTATAAATACTTTAATACTATTGCAATTGAGAGGTGATAATTCTGCTTATTGTTTTTTTCCTGCAAGAAATATAAGCCCTAGCAATAATCAACCTAGTCCAAGTCCAAGTCCAAGCCCAAGTCCTTCTCCAAATCAAACACCACCAAGTAATGTTGTAAACAAATTTGAATATTCTAAAACCACTTTTAACTACTTACAAAATTCCCCGATTGTTTTATTAAAACCAACTATAACTGGAAGCTTTAGTAGCTTTTCAACTAGTGGTGGAGCTTTACCAACGGGTATTAGTTTTAATACAACTAATGGCGAATTTACAGGAACACCAACAGCTTTGTATTCTAGAGCTACAATCAAAGTAACTGCAACTGAATCAAACGGAAATATTCAAAGCCAAGATTTGAGTTTTAAAGTATTTGGTACAACTGCTTCAAGAGTTTACGGTCAATTTGGAAATTTTGCATGTGAGGATTTGAATAGCACAGGACCAAGTTGCTTAGGTGGAGGACCTCCTACTGGAAGTAATTTAAATACACCACTTGGAGTTACAACAGATGATGCTGGTGTTTATATTGCGGAAAGTTCAAATAATCGTGTTGTATTTTATCCTGGAATAAGCACTACTGCTGCGACAAGAGTTTATGGGCAATTTGATGATTTGAATTGTGGAAATGTAAATCGAGCAGCTGGTTCATGTGCAGGGGGAACAGTTGCAAATAGATCAGCTTCGAATATCAGTAGTGTGTATTATTCCAATTTTTCTAAAAGTCTTTATTTATCCGACACAAACAATCATAGAATTTTAACTTTTAAAAATAATTCCACAATTCCAGATGCTGCATTACTTTATGGACAATCAAATTTTACTACAAACACAAGTGGGGCTACAGTTTTAAAATTCAATTCTCCTGGAAGTGTAGTGGAAGATTCAACTGGCGGGCTTTTTGTAGCAGATAGAACAAATCATAGATTACAATATTTTGCACCAGGTCAAACTACTTCATCAAGGACAATTGGAACTACTGGAACTGCAGGAACAACAAATGCTTTATTCAATCAACCAATAGCTCTTGCAACAGATAAAGAAGATGGACTATATGTTGTTGATTTTATAAATAGTAGAGTTTTGTATTTTAAGAAAAATGATTCTGTTGCTACAAGAGTATATGGTCAATTTGGAAGTTTTAATTGTGGTGTTGCGAATAGATCTTCAGGAAGTTGTGTTGCAGGAACAATGAGCGCACAAACATTAAATCAACCATCTGGAGTAGCAATAGACTCTGATAATAATTTATATATTGCTGATACTTTTAATTATAGAATATTATATTATCCTTCAGGTTCAACAACAGCAACTGCAGTCTTTGGACAGTTTGGAGATTTTACTTGTTCAGTACCCAATCGTGTATCAGGTGGAAGTTGTACAGGTGGTTTACCAAGTGCTCAAAATATGCAAGGTCCAGCAAGAATTCATTTAGATAAAGATGGAAATTTATTTCTAGCAGATGAAAGTAATCATCGTGTTCTAATGTATTAATTAAAGTATTTTGTTAAAATTTTTCTACAGGCTTCTTCTTGTTGTTTTAACTTATTTGCTTTTTCATTTTCAGTTGTAGAATTTGCTTTTAAAAATTCAATTTTATTTGCTTCTTTTGATTTGTCTTTTGGATTTAAATCATCATCATTTAAGTCATAAGTTGTGAATCCCAAAATAAAATCTAAGAACTCTGATGGATTAATACCTACTCTTAGTCCATAATAAATTCCTATTGTAAATTCAATTTGATAAAGATAAGTTTTTGGATAACCAAATGGTTTTATTTTTTCCTTTGGCAGATAAGATTCAAGTTCTGCAACTTGTGCTGGATTGGATTCTTTTTTTTGCTCAATTAAATCTTTTATAAAATCTCTGCGGATTTGTTCTTTTTGTCTTTTTTGTCTTTCTTTTGGTTTATCATTAAAAATACTTACATATTTTAAATCATGAGATTTTAAATAATTTCTTTCATGGAAGTAAACAATTAACTCAGAATCTTTTTCAAATAATTCATAAAATTTATACTCCTCAAATTGTTTATCTTTTTCAATATATAGACAAGTATCTGAAGATAAAAAATTAGGTGTGTAGAAACTTTCACCACCCAAAATCCCATACACTAATTGATCTGAATGATAAGAACCAAATTTTCCTCCACGTAATCCAAATCCATTTAAATGATTGAACCGCACAAGAGATTTATCCTTGAGAGAAATTTTAGTTTCATTAATAGCATAATCCAAATTTTCAACAACAGATTCATCACCTTCTTCCTCTGAGGCTTTTTTTTCTGTAAAATTAATTATACCTTGTTCAAAAGAAATTTGTGAATCATTTGAACCAATTTTTTTTTTAAATTTTTTAGAATCAAATTCTTTGTATACTTTTCCGTTTTGAAATTGAAATCCTAAATTAAAAGGCATTAATTTTAAACTAGTTCCATACATTTTTTTTTCTATCCCAATATTAAATATATCTAAAAAATCACTGGTCCTACTTTTAAAATAATTACTTAAAGAAGAATCTTTTTTTTCAACACTTGAACAGGAAAATAAAATCAATAAGATAAAAAAAATTTTACTCATCTAAAATTCCTGCTTCATCAAATCCTTTTTTCCTAAGTAAACAAGAATCACAAACATTACAAGGTTTATTTCCAATTGGATCATAACAAGAATGAGTTAAACTAAAAGGAACATTTAATTTTTTAGCTAGTAAAATAATTTCTTTTTTAGAGAAATCTACTAAAGGAGTTTTGATTAAAATAGTTTTTTTTTCTTCACCAGATTTAGTTCCAATCGAAATCATGTCCTGAAATGATTGAATAAACTCAGGACGACAATCTGGATAACCAGAATAATCTAAAACATTTACTCCAATAAAAATATTTTCTATATGTTTACTTTCAGCAAATGATGTTGCAAAAGATAAAAATAAAATATTTCTTCCTGGTACATAAGTGTTTGGAATTTTCTCTTTTGAAGAAAAATTTTTTGGTACTTTTATTTTTTTATCTGTTAAAGATGAGTTTTGAAAAATTCCTGTTTGAAGTTTGATGATTTTATGCTCAATGTTTAATTTTTTACTTAAAAGTTTTGCTTTTTTTAATTCTACTTTATGCCTTTGAGAATAATCAAATGAAATTGCAAAAACTTTTTTGGAATTTTTTTTTGCTAAATACAAACAAGTAGCTGAATCTAAACCACCAGATAATAAAACTAAAGAAGAATTAAGTTCTTTCATTTGGTCCAAGATACACACAAGCAGAAGTGCAAGTTTCGTGTAATGTGATTTTGTATAAAAGTGGAAGCTCTGGTTTTAATTTATTCCAAAGCCAAATAGCAATATTTTCAGAAGTTGGATTTTCCAGTCCAGCTACATCATTTAAATAATAATGATCTAAAAAATTTTCAATTAAAGGTTTTACAACTTTTTTTATATCAGCAAAATCAATTAACCAACCAAGTTTAGGATCTACTTTTCCTTTAAGATGAATTTTAAATCTGAATGAATGTCCATGAAGTCTTTTACATTTATGTCCATCTGGAACATTCGGAAGTAAATGGGCTGCATCAAAACTAAATTCTTTTACTAGTTCAATTTCTTCTTGCACTAGATTACCTTTCCAATAATTCCTTGATTTGGATATAAATAAAAGTCAGAAATTTTTTCTTTAATAAATTTATTATGTGTATCAAAAATTATCTCTAATTTTTTTGTATCTAATTTTTTTAAATTACAATCTTGATCAGAGTTAGTAAAATTAATCAGCACAAGGATTCTTTCTGATTTGTATGTTCTTAAATAAGCCAAAATTTCTTTATTTGATTTTAAAATTTCAATATCACCTTTTTTTAAAGTTTTAGACTCTCTTCTAATTTCTAATAAATTTTTATAAGTATAAAATAAAGAATTTTTATCTTCTAAAGAATTTTCAACATTAACTTCTTTATAATTTCGATTTAAAGGAAGCCAAGGCTCAACTTCAGAAAAACCAGCATATTTACTACCATCCCAACACATTGGAAGTCTTGTACGATCTCTTCCAGAAAAAATGGGCCAATACTTTTTTCCAAGTGGATCTTGGATTTTTTCTTTAGGCAAGGGCTGATCTTCCATTCCAATTTCTTCACCATAATATAAAAATGGTGTACCTCTCAAACTTAGCAAGAGTAAAGCAGCAAGTTTTGCTCGAGGAACTGTTTCTTTTCCTTTTTTGTATCTACTAATGTGACGAATTTGATCGTGATTACTTAAGGTGTAATTTGGCCAACCATTCTGGTCTAATGCTTTTTCCCAAGCAATAATTTCATCTCTAAAAGAAAATGCATTCCAAGAAGAATATAAAAAAGCAAAATTAAACGCCATATGAAGTTCATCGTTTTCTCCAAGATAAGAATTAGCAAGCTTGGGATTACCAGGTGGTTCAATAAAAACTTCCCCAATCGAAACTCGATTACCATTATAAGAATCTAAAATCTTTCTGAACTTTTTTAAAATACTATGTGTTTCTTTTCTATCTCTATCATATTTATGAATTTGTACATCATAAGGTCTTAAACCTTTTAACAAATCGATAGGATTAGATCTTAACTTTTCATCTTTAAAATAGTAATTTACCACATCTAATCTAAAACCATCAACACCTAAATCTAACCAAAATTTGATTACATCCTGGATTTCTTTTTGGACATCTTTATTTCTCCAATTTAAATCAGGTTGTTCAACAGTGAATCCGTGGTAATAATATTGATGGGTTTCAGTATCGAATTCCCAAGCATTTCCACCAAAAGCTCCTAACCAATTATTTGGAGGTTTACCATTTACTGGATCAACCCAAATATAATAATCTCTTTTGGGATTTTCTAAAGAAGATCGAGATTCAATGAACCAAGGATGTTGATCTGAAGTATGATTTACAACCAAGTCCATTAAGATTTTTATATTTCTTTTTTTAGATTCTTTAATTAATTTTTTAAAAACTTCTAAATTTCCAAAAATTGAATCAATATCTTTATAGTCTGAAATATCATAACCAAAATCAATCATTGGCGATGGATTAATTGGAGACAACCATATTGCATCAATTCCCAGAGAATCTTTTTTTCCATTTAAATAATCAAGCTTTTCAATAATACCAGCTAAATCACCAATACCATCCCCATTTGAGTCATAAAAACTTCTTGGATAAATTTGATATACTACTGCTTCTTTCCACCACATATTAAAATTCTATATAATTTATTTCAGAAACTTTATTTGATAAATTTAAAATCTCTGATTCCACTTTTTTTTGAATCACAGTCTCTTCAATTTTATTTCCTTTTAAAGTTTTGATATAAAAAGAGTCATAAGCATAATCTGCACTTGTTGATACTCTTAGGTAATGAAGTTGTAAATCATTTGATAAAATGATTTTAATTAAATTATATAATAATCCAAGACTGTCTGGTAATAAAATATCTAGTACAGTATATTCATCTGATATAATATTATTGTACTCAACTTTTTTTTCTACCATACCATATGGAATATTATGATAAGATCCCCAAGAACCACCTGATTCCAATAATTTTTCAACATCTGTTTTTTTGGAAAGAACTGATTCTAGATTTTGTTTTAACTTCTCTAATTTTTCTTCTTCAATATTTTCAGAACCATAAGAATCTGATAGTTGAATAAAAGTAATTACAAAATCAGAATCTTTTTTAAACGATCTCATCCCAATTACATTTAATGATTCTGCAGTGACTGTACCAGTTATATCAGAAAGTAAAAAACGATTATCTTTTGAATATACTGTAATATTAACAAAAGAAGGCTCTCTTTCAAATTCGATAAAAGATTCAAAGTCAGATTTTTTCTGACATTCGATATAATACAAGAAATGCTGCATAATTCTTCTTGGAGTAAAATAATTTACGTATTGTTTTGGATTTAAAGATTTAATAAAATTTAAAATTAAATTTAAAATATCTTCAGATAAATTTTCTTTTTGTTTAAGATGAATTTTTAATAACTCTAAAGATTGTTCAGTATGGTTTAAACTTTGAATTTGGTTTCTATTTTTTAAATAGTCCAAAGTTTTTATAAATAAAGAATGTAAATTTGCTTTTTTCCAATTAGTTAAAACATTTGGTCCAACTGATTTAGTATCAATAATTGTTAAAATATAAAGTAACCTAAGCCTATTTTCATCAGCCATTAAATTTCCAAAATCTGAAATTAATTTAGGATCAGAAATATCTCTTTTAGTTGTTAGTTCAGACATATGAATATGAATTTCAACTAAAAAACGAAGTAGGTTAATATCCTTTTCCACAAGTCCAAGTCTCTCTCCAACTGCAAATGCTAATTCAGATCCGTATTGACAATGATCTCCTTGTTTAACTTTTCCTGCATCATGTAATAAAATAGCTAAAGCCAAAATATCAACCTTGTCAATTTTGTTAAATATTTCTTGAACTTCGTTATCTCCAAATTGAATTAGTAAAAGTAGATCTAACTCCCTTAAGATGAATAGTGAATGTTCATCCACAGGATATTCATGATGATAACTAAACAAAGAAAAATTTGTACAAGCACCAAATTCAGGAATAAATTTTCCAAGCACATTACATCTATGCATATCAGTTAATAATTTTCCTGGAGTTTTTGATTCTCGAAGAATTTTCAAAAAGAAATCAATTGCAATAGGTGAATTTTTAAAATCTTCTTGTAAAAAATTGGATGCGAATTTTATTTCTGCAATTAAAGTTTGTGATAAATCTAAATTTAATTTATGTGAAATATAAAAAATATGCAATACATCTCCATATAAAGTTTCAGGATTTGAAAATAAATTTCCAATTGAAGGTGGATATAAAAATTTATTCTCTTCTACAAGATTTAATTCATTTGTGGTTAAATTTTTTGAATTAGTTTTTTGCTTTTTATAATCTAAATAAATTCCAATAAAAGATAAAATTTCTTTTTGATGAAGATATAATGTATTCATCATTGACTCGATCGACTGAAGGTTTCCTTTTGGACCAAATCCAAGATACTCAGCAAGTTCAGGCTGGAGTGTTAATCCCATTCTATCCGATTGATGGTTTTCCAAATAATGAAGACCTATTCTTGCTCTTAATAAAAAATCATAAGCAGATTCTAATTCTCGAACTTCACCTCTAGTAAAAATTGGAATCATAGCTAATCCACTTAATGAAGGAATAAAATTTAAAGATTTTTCTATCCAATAAATTGCTTGTACATCCCTTAATCCTAATGCTCCATGTTTGAGATTTGGTTCTGCTACTAAAAGTGGTTTTTTTGATTGAATTATATTTTCTAAATTTTTTAATTTGGTAGAATTATAAAACTCAGTAGTTTCAGTAGGTAATTTTTTTAAAAAAGAATCTTGGTATTCCTTAAATAACTTTTCAGAACCAACTATAAATCTAGAATCAATCATTGCATAAAATGAATTAATATTATCTAAGTTTTCAAAACATTCTTGAATAGTTCTACAAGAATGTCCAACCACTTTTCCAGCATCAAAAAGAGATGTGTTTATTTCAGAGATCACTTCAATTAAAATTTGATCAGAAAGATCATTGTGTAAATATAGAATATCGATATCAGAATGAGGAACTAACTCCATTCTACCATATCCACCAATTGCTAAAATGCAAAAATTATCTTTTAGAGTTGGAAATTTATCTTTAAGCTGAGAATGAAAAATTCTTAAAATTTCAGCATCTACAATATAAGTTAATTGTCTTGAAATTAATTTTCCACTAACTAAGTTATTTTTTTCAAGAACTCTCTGAAATCTAGATTTTAAGTCTAATTTAATTGGCATATTTTTAATTTTTACTTCAAAGTATATTTTGAAATAAATTTAATTTCCTTTGATTTTCCATGTTTGACTCCCATCACCATCTATTGGGAAAATTTGACCTTCATGCTTATAATTTGAATAAAAAAAATACAAATCAAGTATAGCTAAATTTCTAGCAAGGTATTCTCTTAATATATTTTTTAATTCATCTTTATAAGTATGTAAATCTGCTTCAAACGATATCACTTGAATTCCAAGTTGCTCTGCAATAAATGAAGCTCTTGCTTGATGAAATTTTTGGGTAACGATAATTGCGTCTTTAATTTGATAAATATGTTTTGCTCTAAGTAAAGTATCAAAAGTCCTGAATCCTGAATTATCCACAAAAATATCTTCATTTTTAACTTCAAACTTTTGCATGAAGTTTATCATAACTTTTAATTCATTGTATTTTGAATCTCCAGAATCACCTGACAAAAGAATTTTTTTTACTTTTTTGTATTTGTATAATATAAGAGCTGATTTTAATCTATCTTCCAAAATTGGTGAGGGAGTGTTTCCGTAAACTGCTGCACCAGGAACAATTGCAACTGTCTTAGGTTCAATTTCTCTATAATCGGAAGTAGAATTTACTTTTCCATAATTAAGTTCAATCAAAAAATAAGAAACTAAACTCAATACAAAAATCAAGCTCAGTAAAACAAAAATAATTTTGACAAAATTAAATAGGATTTTCATTCCCGTTTCCTATTCTAGAGTCGATGGTTTGAAAAATTTTATATAAAAAATCAGAATCATTTTTTGTGGAAATTCCACTTTCTAAAATTTTTTTTAGTCTTTTGACTCCTAAGTTTTTTCGATTATGAAATTTTGACATTTCAGTTTTATCAAAAACTTTTTCGATTAATTTATTTAACGAATTTGGTACAGAAAAATTTTCTTTCAAATCAGAATCTGCTTTTTTTTGATTAAAATAAAATCCAAGAACGTATGCAACAGAATTTGCCAAATTCATTGAAGGTTGTTTTTCGGATAAATTAAAATGAATCATATAATCAGAATTATCTACTGCTAAATTGGATAACCCTTTATCTTCTCTTCCAAATAATACTGCAAAATTCTTATTTGTATCAGAGATTTTGGAATTCAAATCATGAAGATTCAAAATTTCACCACGATTCGATCCTTTGATCATTCCCGTTCCAAAAACTACATCTACATCTTTTCTTGCATCAACTAAATTTTCAAAATATTGAATTTTATCTAATTCAAATTTTGAATTATATGCCATCCATTCCATTTCATCTTTGCTTTCTAATTTGTTTCCAATAATTCGAAGAGGTTCTAAATCTAAATTTGCAACAAGTCTGCAAATCATCCCAACATTTCCAGAATATTTTGGGTTTTCCAAAATTATTATTGGTTTCATTTTGAATTTAAAATTTCAACTGTGGTTTTATGAATTACTTTTTTTACTTTTTGATTTAAACCTAATTCATAAATTTTAATGTATTTTAAAAAATTATAATAAGAACCAAGAATAGAAATGATTAAGCCAACTTTTCCATCCAAAAACCCAAATTTAACAAAATACATAAAAAAGAATTTCCAAGCTGATTTAACAATCGCTAGAAATACGCCAGATTTTTTTCCTTTTTTAAATTTTTCATCAGCACAAAGATCAGAATATCTATCTATAAATTTTAAATGATCAGAAATATTTTTATATGAATAATGATGAAGTGGATTTTTTAAATTAAAAACTTGTCCTGAAATCTGAACAGTTTCATGTACTAAAATTCCAGAAAATTTACCTTTTGTTTTTTTAAAAAAACGAAGTTGATAATTTGGATACCAGCCAGAATGATAAATCCATTTCCCTAGATAAAAAGTTAATCTTGGAATAAAAAATCCATCAACTGTTTCACTAAAATTTAAATTTTGAATTTCTAATTTTAGCTTTTCAGAAACTTCCTCATCTGCATCAAGAGATAAAATCCAATCATAAGAAGCTTGTTCAATACAAAAATTTTTTTGGTTAATATAATTATCAAACTTTCTGAAAAAAACTTTTACTTTAGGAAATTCTTCAGCAATTTTTAATGTGTTATCTGTAGAACCTGAATCCAATAAAATTATTTCATCAGCAAAATCTAAACTTATTAGACAAGTCCTTATATTATCTTCTTCATTTAGAGTGATGATACAAGCAGAAATTTTTTGATTCAATCTCTCTGACTCTTAAATTGATTATTAAATGGTAATTCCAATCTAGCAGAAGTGTAAGTTTCAGTCACAGATATTCTAAAAAAATTTGGATCTATATTTTCACTTTTTAACATAATCACAATTAATGCAAGACCTAGTCCAGCACCTTCAGTATTATCAGCACATTCCATATAGTATTTTGCTAAGTCGTCATATTTCATTGCCATAGCAAGTTTTTCACGAATAGATTTTTCTTCTTCTGGTGCAATTAAAGAACTATTTCTAATTTCAATCTTAATTCCGTTTTTATCTATATCAAAAATAATTAAACAGTAATAATCTTTTTGTTTGCATAAAGGTCCAAATTTATCACCCATCGACTCAGAAAAAATTTTTTTAAATTCTTTAATACCTTTTTTATAATCTTCTGGATTAGTTATGTTATAATTATTTTCTTCAAAAAAAATTCTTTTTTGATTTGCTTTACAAGCATTAATAATTAGTTCTTTAAGAACTGTAAAAAGAATTGGAACAAAATTTAGTTTGTTAAAATTTTCTAAAATATCATTTAAAGATTCTAAAAGTAAAATTTCTAAATCTTTAGAAATTTTATAGATTTTAATTTCTACATGTGAGTCTGTATTTGTATAACTCTCAATTTGTTGAAATTCAGTTGGTTTCTCCAAAGACATACCCTTAGTCTAATTACAATTAATCTTTGTCAAACTGAAATTTTTATGCTAATTTTCTAGTAAATGACATAAGTTTGAATCAATTCCCTAATGAATTTTAAATTTTAGATTTTGGTTTGGGCGAATTTTTTTACCTAACCCCCGTTAGCCTATCAGGGAAGAGGCTTAAGAGAAACTTTATTTAATACAATAGAACTGGGTTAGGTAAAAAAAACACGCTTTACGCTACTTCTTCTAATAACGTGAGACTGAAGACTCACGTTATTAGAAGAAAAGCTTCAATCGTTTTCGCAGCGACATGGTCGCATTGGAATAATGATTAGTTTAGAAATAAATTTTTTTTGACAAGGATTTTTTTTAAGTGAAAAATTTGATTTGCACACTAGACTTTATCATTGTTGAACTTTTTTGTTTCGAGAAATCTTTCTGTCTTGAAAAACTTTTTTTGCCAAATGAATAGTTATGCAAAATTTTTTTGTGTAGTGAAACTTCCTGAAATTGCAAAAAAGCGAACTTAACAGGAACTCCTTTAGTTTAAGTAGTATAGTTTTTCAAAAAAATTTCTAAAAAAAAATTTTCTCTTAAAAAGTTTGGTTACTAGAGTTCATTTTTAATTAAAAAAAGTCTAAATCTTATCAAAATAAATTTTGCTAATTGCAATAAATTTATTGACAAGTTTATTCAATTTATGAAAATTTAACAAAAGCTTATATCATTTTATCTTCATTTTTTAACATAAAGCTTAATTGGTATCAATTCATTTTTACTATGCAAAAGCTTTAGGAGTTAATTATGATAAAAAAAAATTCATTTATTTTTTTATTTTCACTTATTACAATTTCAAATTGTAAACAATTTACCACCCAGCCCGATGATTCCCAATCTCTTCTTCCATCAGCACTACTTTTTTGGAGAAATTCAAACCTAATTTCTATTTCAGGACAAGCAGTTAAAGGTGTTATCAGAAACGGAATTGTTCAAGTTACACCGATCAACAACCAAGGTGTTTGTGATAAAGGAAATATTTTAGCAACTGAAAACACAAATGCACTAGGTGTTTACAATCTCAGATATACCAAAACAGGTAAATCAGTTTGTGTAATTGTTTCCGGAAATTCATCTGGCACAAGCACCATGTATGATGAAAAAACTTTATCTGAAATTTCAGTTCCATCTAATTTTGAAATAACAAACATTATTTCAGAATCTACTATCAAAAACCAAGATAAGAAAAATACAATTGTCTCTTTATTTTCAAGAATGGTTTCTTCACGTTTGCAAAGTTTACAAAAAGCAAATCCGAACCAAGATTTGAATACTTCATTAAGAAAAGCAGGTAAAGAAATAACCATTCGGTTTGGATTAAATACTGGAATTGGTGGAGCTTTAGGAAGAACAAATTTAACAGAATTAAAAAACTTAAATGATGGAGCTTTTCCTGAATACAATGATATTGCTTTTGATTTGAACAATCCATCCAGTCCACTTGCCAGCAAATTTATAGCTATCAGTGGCGGGTTTTCTCATTTAGCAAATCGATTTAAAACTGGAAACAGAACAAGAACTGAAGATATTGAAACTGTTATCAATGCGTTTGCATCTGATTTTGAAGATGGAGCATTTGATGGTCAAACTGTAAATGGTGATTCTATCACACTTGGAACAGGAACAAATAGAATTACATTCCCAAGCGATCCACTAACTAGAATTTTATATCCTGCAATCCAAGCTTATTTTGCAGAAGGTGGAACTTTGTCAGTTGGTGCTCCATTACCTTCAGGCACAAGACCACCAACTTTAACAACTGCTCAACTGGGAACAGTTCAATTTGTTGACAGTGCAACAATAGTTGTTCAACCCCTTCCAGGATCACCAGCTCCTCAAGCACCACCATCTGTTCCCCCAACTTTATCTTATACTGGAAGTCCATATACTTTTGCAACTGGCTATGCAATTACTCCAATTACTCCCGTAACCTCAGGAGTGATTTCTAATTGTACTTCAAGTCCAAGTTTACCGTCAGGGCTTGTTATTAATCCAACTACTTGTGTGATTAGTGGAAATCCAAGTGTATTTTCAGGGGCAACTAATTACACAATCACAGCTTCTAATTCAGTCGGAAATGCAACTGCTACTATAAACATTACACTTTCATTAACACAACCTGCAACAACTGCAACCAGAGTTTATGGTCAAAATAATAATTTTGGTACAACTGCATCAGGCATCACTGCAACATCTTTTTATACCCCAACTGCTGTGGCAGTTGACTCGTCCGGAGTGTATGTTGCAGAATCGACAAATCACAGAGTGCTGTTTTTTGCTACAGGAAGCACCACTGCCACAAGGGTTTATGGACAGGGTGGAAGTTTTGTAACAGCGACACAAAACAATGGTGGTGTTAGTGCAAATAGTTTAAATGGCCCCGAAGGAGTTGCCGTTGACTCAACGGGTGTATATATTTCTGATACACTTAATTCTAGAGTTTTATTTTATCCTGGTACTTCCACTACTGCAACTCGTGTTTATGGTCAAGGAGGTAGTTTCGGTACGCCAACATCAAATAATGGAGGCGTTTCTGCAAATAGCTTAAATGTACCTAGAGGAATTTTTGCAGATGGCACTGGTCTTTATGTCGCAGATGATATTAATTACAGAGTTTTATATTATGCTGGAACTTCAACAACTGCTTCTCGTGTTTATGGGCAATTTAATAACTTCACTTGTAATTTGGCGAACAATAATGGTGTATGTGTGGCAGGCACAACTTCTGCTAACAATCTATCAAACGTTACGGGAGTATTTGCAGATACTTCTGGTGTTTATATAGTTGATATTGGGAGTCAACGTGCACTTTTTTTCCCAGGTACTTCTACAACTGCTACAAGGGCATATGGTCAAAGCAACAACTTTACAACCGTTGCTACAGGGACTACTGCAAGTCAAGTATATGGTCCTAGAAATATTGTAGCTGATGCAAATGGTGTTTATCTTTCTGAAACCGTGAATCGCAGAGTTTTATTTTTTCCTGGCACATCTACTACAGCATCCATTGTTTATGGGCAACCCACTGGCAATTTCGCCTGTAACGTTTCCTATCACAATGGAACTTGCGCAGTAGGTTCAGCAGCAGCGAATAACATGACTACACCTAATGGCTTGACAATTGATGCAACAGGGCTTTATGTGTCAGATAATTTAGCAAATAGGGTGCTTTTTTTTCCTAGACCTTAATCTCACCCCAATTTGATTTGTGTTGAAGCGTTTGTTGGTAAAGTCCCCTCTCCATTGCTTAAGCAACAGAGAGGGTAGAGTTTGTATTTTCGAGTTTTAGTTTTGTTTGGAACATAGAGGAATATTAAAAGGCAAATTTATTTTTATAAAAGCTTTAAAAGAGAAGTTGACTATTCAAAATAATTTTATTATACTATTTTCAAAACAAGAAAGGCATAATTAAAATAGTAAATTCTATGAAAAAAATTGATAAAAAATTAATTTTTGAAATTCTAAAAAATCATGAGAATAAAATAAATTTTTTTGGGGTAAAAAAAATTGGACTTTTTGGTTCTTTTGCATATGGGATAGAAAATGAAAATTCGGATATTGATTTTTTAGTTGAATTTTATGAAAATCAAGTAACATTTGATAATTATTTTGATCTAAAGTTTTTTTTAGAAAATATTTTTCAAAGAAAAATTGATCTGGTCACTTCAAAAAGTATAAAAATTCCACTTAGAGAATCTATATTAAAATCAGTAATCTATGTCTCGTGAAATTAAAATTTTTATTTTAGATATTCTTTCCTCAATTAATGAAATTGAAATTTTTACTTTGGATATTAAAAATCTTGAAGCTTATTCAAATGATTACAAAACAAAAAGAGCAGTTGAAAGAAATTTAGAGATTATTGGTGAAGCAGTAAAAAATATTCCTGATAATTTTAAAAATGAATATTTAGAAGTTGAATGGAAAAAAATTTCAGGACTGAGGGATATGTTAGCACATGCATATTTTAACATTGAAGATGAAATTGTTTAGAATGCTGTTAAGTTAAAAATTCCAGAACTAAAAATAGTTTGTGAAAAAATTTTATCAACATTACGTTAAGAATTTAAGATTTAAACGAACTAACCAAAAAAATTACTTGACAGAAACCTATTAAGGGGGGGGGAATACTCTAGTGATTTTAATGAAGAATGAAGAATGAACACTTCGACTTCGCTCATTGCAAGAAATGAAAAATTTTAGTTTTAAAGAATTTAGTAAAGATAGATAGGTAATGTAAATGAAAAAAGTAGGTTTAATAATTGGAATGTTTTTTTTGATAAATTGTGGAGACACAAAAATTCTAAAGCCATTTAGGATTCAGTATGCTAAATTTGATAGCATGGGAAATTTGCCAACCATTCTTGCTACATCTAACCTAGTTTGTGAAACACTCATTTGAAAAAGATTTTACAATGTGCTTTTTTATTTGCCATTAAATAAATATTCTCCAGAGGAATTAGAAAAAATTCATTCTTCTAACTCCATTAAATTCAGAACAGTTTTTAGACCCCTAGATTTATTTTTAACATTTATCGGATTTTTAACATCAGTGACTGTGAATACTGTGGAAATTGATTCTTGTGCAAAACCAGTCACATCCAAAACTGTAAATACAAAACTCGCTGAAGAATATATCGAAGCTCCAATGCTTTCAGGATATTCCAATTATCGAAAAGATATTTCTACAAATGGTGCAAAACAATTTTATATTTCTTTTTTACCAAAACAAAATAAATATTTAGAAACAGAAGAAAACAAGTTTGAAAATTTTGTAAATATTTATAAAACAAAATATTCCAGTTTTAAAATATTTTTATTATCTCATTCAGACGACCAAGATTTTAAAATTTCTTCTGAAAGATTAAAAATAGTAAAAGATAATTTAGTAAAAAAAGGTATCAGCAAAGATTTAATTTTTTCTGCAATAGACGTTGGAACCATCACAAGCGAAATAGATAAAAAAAATAAAGTGACAAATAGAGTAGATATACTCGTATTAGATTAGGAGAAAAATATATTAAGAAAAATTAGTTTTTTGTTTATAGGATTATTCATTTTTGAGTCTTGTGGATTTGTGATGCTTAGCCAAAATAACGAAAAGAAAAAATCTTTGTTTCCGTTCCCTTTAGGGTTAATAGGATTGAGACAGACTAGTGAAGGTGGATCAACTCCAACTGGAACAGCAACAGGAAATATTTCTGGAACAGGAACAGGCTCTGGAGTTGCGACTGACACTGGGACGGGAACAGTGACTCCTCCTGGTGCACCAAGTGGGCTAAATTATACAAACAGTCCTTTTGCATTTTTGCAAGGCTCAGCTATAACTACAGTAACACCAACAATTAATGGAGCACTTACTAGCTGTAGTTCAATTCCAGCATTACCAACAGGTTTAACCTTAAACAGTACTACTTGTGCAATTAGTGGAACACCCACAACTTGGCAAGCATCTTCAAGTTATACAATCACTGCCACAAACTCAAGCGGAAACACATCAGCAAACATAAATATCCAAGTAATATCAAATGGTTCTAGCTGGACAGCAAGAACAATGCCAAGCTCACAAGTGTGGACCTCCGTGACATTTGGAAATGGTCTTTATGTGACAGTTTCAAGAAATAGCAATGTAGCAGCCTCATCTCTTGATGGAATTAATTGGACTGCGAGAACATTACCTAGTTCACAAGGGTGGATTTCGGTGACATATGGAAATGGTCTCTATGTGGCAATCGCACAAGGTAGCAGTGTAGCAGCTTCATCACTCGATGGAATCACATGGACTTCTATAACACTACCAAGTTCTCAGCAATGGTCTTGTGTAACATTTGGAAATGGCATTTTTGTAGCTGTTTCAACTGGTAGTAATGTTGCGGCTTCAACTACTGATGGAATGACTTGGACTTCAAGAACTCTATCTAGTTCAACTAATTGGAATTCCGTAACATTTGGAAATGGAGTTTTTGTAGCTGTTTCTCAGGTTGGTAATGTAGCAGCCTCATCTCTTGATGGAATTACTTGGACGGCAAGAACCCTTCCTAGTTCACAACAATGGCAGTCGGTGACTTATGGAAATGGTCTCTTTGTGACAATTGCACTAGGTAGTAATTTTGCTGCTACATCACTAGATGGAATCACATGGACTTCTAGGAGCCTCGCAAATTTTGGTTCTTGGTATTCAATAATACATGGAAATGGGGTTTTTATTGCAATAAGTACTCAGGGTACATTAGGCAATAGTTCAATAGATGGAATCAACTGGATAGAAAGAACTTTACCAAGTAATACACTTTGGTCATCCATTGCATATGGAAACGGAATTTTTGTAGTAGTTGCAGGTACAAATCCAATGATGCCAACCAATATATCCGCAAGTTCCCCTTAAAATTTATTTTAACTTTTTGATATTTGACTTACTTTGTGTTTCGAGACTGTAATGACCTAACCACCTAACCCAATTTTATTTGTATTGTTGTGTTTGTTAGTAGAGAGAGATTGAGTAAAAATGGAATTGACAAAACTCCATTTCAAACGAAATATATGTTTCAAGTATCACAGAAATAGAAATTGTTTCAACTTTCAAAAGACTATTTATAGAAAATAAAATTTCTAATTCTCAATTTATTGTATTTGATGAAAAATTATATAACTCTGCTTTAAAAGAATCTGATAATGTTTTTAAACCTTATGTAAATAATTTTTTTCATCTTTCATTTTGCATTCAAAATTAGTCTTGACATGGTCTTCTCATGACTAGAATAGAAATCATGGACTCTATTTCAATTTCAAATTTAAAAACTCATTTAAGTGCTACTTTAAAAAAAGTAATAAATGGAATTCATTTTACTATTATGGACAGAGAAAATCCTGTTGCAACTCTAATTCCATATTTGGATAAAGAAGTATTAATCATTCATAAACCAATTAAAATTTCTAAAATCAAAAATTCTTTTAAAAGCAAAATCAACTTTGATCCTGTTGATTATTTATTAGAAGATAGAAATGGAAATAGATTTTGAACGTTTATTTAGATACTTCTGTTTTTTTAAGATGGTTATTGAATAATCAAAAAATCTATTCTGGATTTCAAAAATGGAAATCTTGTTATACCTCGGAACTTTTTTATATTGAAGTTTCTCGTGTTTTGAATCGTCTTCGTCTAGAAAAAGTAATAAATGATAAAGATTATACAAATCTAATTAAAACATTTTCAGAATTTTATAAAACAATTTATGTCGTTGAAATGAATAAAACTATTAAAGAAAAATCTGCTGAATTTTTTCCAACAATTATTGGAACATTAGATGCAATCCATTTAAGCACAGCAATTACTCTTAGAAGTGAAAATCCAAAATTAGAATTAGTTTTTTTAACCCATGATAAACAACTTTCAAATTCAGCAGAAGCTCTGGGGTTTAGGGTTAATTTTGAATTGTGAATTAGGAATGTTGAATTATGAATTTAATTTTCGGAATAAATTTTAATTGCTTCTTAGATTATTCTATCACTGATCCAAATTCCATTTTCTTTTAATTTAAAAATTAAATCTTTTATTGGTGCAATATCAAAATTTAATTTCCTAGCTTTGATGAGAATTCTAATCGAACCTGTGACATCCAATTTTTGAATTCTTGCAAATCTTCTTCCTTCAGTTTCATCAATTGCAACTAAATTAATTTTTTGTTCTAAAGCAGTTGCTATAACTGATGCTTCTCCACTATCTAAAAAATCAGATAGATGATTAGGGATAAAAACTTTAGATTTTGAAATTTTTAAAAAATTTGAATTCGAAAATATTTCAATTCCAAAGCCGAATTTACAACCTTTGAGAATTTCTTCATAGACAATTATTTCGGAATATAATTTTTCTAGTATTTCCAAACTATTTAATGCAGTTATTAAAGAAAGAATCGGAGTAGTGTTAATTACAATCTTTTTTTCAAACATTTAAAATATCAGATTCCAATTCATCTTTTTCATAATCAATCACTGGAATTTTATAAATTTTTAACATAAACAAAAATTCAATTCTTGAAATATTTAGCATAGTTGCTGCTATACCTGAAGATATTTTTTTTAATTCATATAATTTAAGTAACATTGCAAGTTTTGCTTCTTCTCTGAATTCTTCCTTTGTTAAGTGAAGTGAATCAGGTAAAGTATCAGGAAAATCAAAAATTAACTTCATTACTTGCACCTTTTTTAATATAGAAAATTAAATTAAATCAAAGAAAGAAAATAAATTTTTATAAATTTGAAACTTCAATATATGTATAAATTAAAATTAGTCAAGAAATTTTTAACTGTACTTTAATTTTCAAAACTCTTAAATTTTTTTTGAAAAGGCTTTTAACGAAATGAAATAGTTTAAATAGTGGGAATGTGATTTTTGAAACTTTTTCAATTGGCATTCCAAAATTTCTGAGAACTAAAGAAGTTTTTAATTTTTTGAAATCTATAAAATTTGGTGAAGTTGAGATTGAGTAAAAATGGAATTGACAAAAATCCATTAAATCTTATTTTTTAAGAAAGCAATCAATTTCGATCGATGATTTTCTCCAAGACTATGTAGTTGTTCTTGAAAGAATCAAAAAAGGTGATTCTATTGTTATTATGAAAAATAATAAACCAATGGCAGAACTTTTACCTTTATCAACTAAAATTAAAAAATGGAGATGGCGATAAACTTTCTAGTCTTCCAATTCAAATATGTGGGTGAGGTGTTTTTCTTAAAAATTGGATGAGGTTCTTTTGTTGGGTGTGGTTATGAATCAAAATCAGAAATGATTTTTTTGATTTCAGTTTCTGGAATACTCAGCATATTAGAAATTTCTAATATAGATTTCCCTTCTTGAAATAGCTTAATCACTTTTAGAACAATTTGTTTCCCTTTTTCAATACCAATTTGTTCACCTTTTTTGGTTGCTGTTTCAATTGCTGTTTCAATACTACTTTGAGCATCCCAATATTGCATTAAACTTTGAGTATAAGAATCATATTCCAATTTACTTAAAGAACCAAGACTTGAAGATTCAAATGCTTTTGTAAAAATTGGTTCTTGTAAAATTTTTGGTATATCATCAAATGTTGCTAAATTTTTTAAAAAATAACACCATTTATCAAATCTTGAAGTTAGATCATTTTCTGTTTTTGTGAACAAAGGCATTTGTAAAAATTTAAAATGCAATTTATCATAAAAAATTTCACCATCTTGATCTTTTAATTGAACATATCTTTAAAGTTTTTTTTGCTCTTCTTTTTCATCATAAATAAAATCTAAAATTGCAACTAAATACACATGAGATAATTGATAATTCCAATTTCCTTTTTTTGCTTGTTCCTGAATTGGAAAACTAACTGCAAACAAAGAACGATCTTTAAAAAATTTCAATTTTTCTTTTTGCATTTCTACAATAAAGTTTTCACCGTTTACACCTTTACAATAAATATCAAAAATTGCTGATCTCAAAAACGGGAGTGGTGGTAAATTTTCTGAATTGCGAAAAGATAATTCTGCAATCGTATGCTTACTTGGTAAAACCTGATTTAAAAAATCTATTAACAAATCCTTATTTGCTTCAGTTCCAAATAGTCTTTTAAAACCAAAATCAGTATATGGATTTAGATATTTTGGAGTTTTTTCAAACATAAGTTATTTTGGGGTTTGATAATCCTTTAGTCAAGAATTTTTTATGCTGAGTTCAGTTGGACTGGGACACATTGTTGGATGAAGTTAATTTAGACAGTGGGTCTTGACCCAATGAACAACAAAAAAATCCAACAATGCGTCCCAACCCACTGATTTTTTCAACATTAGCGATAGAGATATATTCGAGCTACCACAAAGGAGCAAAGAATGGCTTTCGCTTCGCTTAATGCCAGAGGCTAAACCAAAAGTGATGGAAAGTCGCTTGCGAGTCTCGAAGAGCCTAGCTTTTTGTAGCTCGGGTCAGTTTTAGAATTTTATTCATTTAGAAAAAAATATATATATTTAAGTATATATAAAATTCTAAAACTGACATCGCCCAAAATAAACTTAAATACTCAAATATAGAATGAGAACCTGACAAAAAAGTTTTTCCAAAGAAAAATTTATAAATTTTCTTTTTGAATTTGTGTTTTTCGATGAAAAACTTTTTTCTCAGGGTTTTAACATGGTGTGATGTTTTTATAAAAGTAAAATTTTTTATCAAAGCTAATAAAATCAGTCCCAGATTTAGAATCGAACGCAGTAGCGAAGCGAGATTCTAAATTTGGGTAATAACTATAATTATTTTTTTAACCAAACAGACCAGCCTTCTTTACTTACTTCTAATTTCCAAATGGAAAGATCAGGTGTAAAATTGGAGTAAATGGAAATCGCTAGTGCTTCTTCATTCAATTCATTTTTTACAATTGCTGCAAATCCTGAATATTTATCAGTTAAATCAATCCATTCAGAACCAGAAACAATTCCGGCTTTTTTTCTTGCCTTAACTAAATCTGCAATTTCAGTTAGTCCCCAATCAAAAAAATCAGGCCAATAAATACAAGGTGTTCCTGGCATAGATAAAATAAATGCATATGCATGAGATTTGAATTCAGCAGGACATTCCCAAACTTTTTGTCCCCAACCATTTGCAACAGAATAAGGTGATGCTCCTGTGTCGTGATTGTCGACAAGTGTCACTGACATTTTTCTTTCTTCGATATTTGAACTACAATTAATTCCATATTTAAAATTTGCAGGGTTTCCAGTGTTTAATTCTTTTTTTAAGATCATATCAAAAACAGCACAACCAGAATCATTTGCCCAACCAATAATTCTAGATTTTTCAGAGCCACCATAACGTAAAAACATTGGATCATCAGAAATGCTTGCTGATTGCCAATATTCTCCAACAGAAAAATATTCTTCTTTAGCAGTATCTTTAATTAATGACATCACATCTTTTGGATGATAACCCCAAACAAAATCCCATCTCCATCCATCAATTTTACAATCATCTAAAAGTTCGTTTAATGCAATTTTAAAACGTGAATAAACTTCTTCGTGTTCAATTCTTAAATCACATGAACCATCTAAAAACGCACCACCATTTTCTTTTCCACCCGCTCTCCAATGTGGACCGGGGTATGCCCAAAGATCAGACTTCATTTTATTTTTATCTCTATGATTTAATACAATATCAATTATTACTTTTACATTTACTTTGTGAAGTGCATCAACTAATTCAATTAGTTCTGTCTTAGTTCCATAATTAGAATTCAAATCAAAATCATGCCAGAAGTAACCTTCCCCCCCGCCATGTTTTCCGTTCCCTTCCCAATGAGATTCATCAATCCAAGGTGGTGGCAAATACAAAATAGTAAAACCAAGTTCAGAAATTTCTTTTGCTTTATCTGTTAAAACTTTGTACCAAGAAATTTCTCGATTATCCATTGTTCCAGTTTTTTTTGTCTTCACTAAATTCCAATGAAAGCCTTGAAGTAAAATATCTTTTCCATTTCCTCGAGTGATTTGTAATTCTGATTTGTCCATACTCACAAAATGAAATTATATAGAAAAAGGAATATTACTTTTTTATAATATAAGATTTTTTTTAAAAAATTTTTTGGGCGATTCATCGCTTCGCGATGATCGTGCTTTTCGCTACTTCTGAATCGGCGGGCTAAAGACCGCCGCTATTCAGAAACGCTGCAATCACTATCCATTAGATAAAAAGGTGACTTTTTTCCTGTTTTAAATTATCAGTAAAAAAGTTCACCGAACAAACTGTAGAAGAAGCCTACCATCACTTTCAAGGTTTACAACCTAACTAGCGAACAAGGCTCTA
>JAAFIR010000050.1 GCA_013297885.1 Leptospirales bacterium
TAGAGCAGCATTTAATTTTTCTATCAACAAACTTTTTGTGTTGTTGCTCCGCCTTGACTTGATGGATTTTGCAGAAGTTGTGGAATCCTCTGTGAACTTAGACTTCCCCGTTGCAACGGGTAAAGAGTGGGTTTCTCAACACGGGGGATTTTTCCAAAACAGTAAAATTCCCGAATACGAAAGGATTTTCGAGTTCAGATAGATTTCCGAACACAAAATCAACTTTACTGATAAAACTCACTCCACAAATCAAATTTTATAATCCAACTTTTTCTATAAAATTTCTCAATTTTGATAAAGTTCCCCAACACTATGCGAAAATGATTGAAGCGTTTCACCAAATATTGGGTTGATTTAGAACAGCAGAATTCTTACCCTTACCAGTTGGCTGAAACCCAATATTTGGTGAAGTAGCTGAAAGCAAGGTTTTTATCCAATCAAATCAAATTGTTTTTGAAAGTAAAAATTATTTATTGGAAAAAAATTCGCCCAAAAAATAAAATTAAAGATTAATATAATAATGCCTTTTACCTTTGTATCGTAAATAAGAATTAATTTCTGTTGTAGATAAATCTAATGAAGTTAATTTTTTTTCAAAATTTAAATATGGAATATCGTAAATTTCCTCAAAAGAATTATAACGAAAACATTTAAAAGTATTTTGTAGAATTAAAATTAAAATATTACAAGATTGAAAATTTTCTTCTTCTGTAAAATTAAACATAGGAAAAATTAAAAATTTTTCTTCTCCAATTCTTAAAAATTTTTTGGAAGCATCAGCTCCAAGAATAAATTTTTTTGGGTATGCTTTTACTAAATAATCAAGTCCTTTATAGTTAAATCGATAAAACTTATTACTGTTTTTATCAACCAAAAGTTTTGGTGTTTTGGGAATAAATTTTTCTGAGATTTTTTCAATTCTATAATTTATAGCTTGGTTTAAAAATTCTGAACTTTCAGTCTCTTTGATTTTTTCTAAAGTTTTGAAGACTCTATCAAATTCAATTTTTTTATATTTTCTTTTTGTTATTAAACTATTTAATAAATTTTCTAAATTATTTACTTTTATTTGAAAATAATGAGACTCTGTTTTTCTTACAAAACTTTTTAATTCATACAATGTTCCATAAATCTTATTTAAACTTTCATTTTCAGAATAAACTTTTTTTTCAAATTCTTCGAGCTCTAGTCTTAATCTAAGTTTTAAATCAAAAAATTCTCTACTGTCCTGAATGATTTTGAAACTGTTCATTTTAATTTGCATGTTTTCTCATTTTAATAGATAAAATAATTCCTACTGCAACCATTGACATTATTAAATGTGAACCTCCATAACTCATAAATGATAGTGGTAGTCCAGTGACCGGTAAAAGTCCAATTACAATTCCGATGTTAATTGCAATATGAAAAAAAATCAAAGCTACTATTCCTGCAGCTAACAAAGATCCAAACCTATCTTTACTTTCAAAACTAATTTGTAATCCTCTTAATGGTATAGATAATAAAATGAATAACAAAAATACTGATCCCATAAAACCAACCTGTTCAGCCCAAGAAGCAAAAATAAAGTCAGTACTACTTTCTGGAACATGAGGGATTTTACCTTCAGTCATTTCTGCGTTTCCAAAACCTTTTCCTGAAAATCTTCCTGATCCAATTGCTGGTTTAGAAGCTCTTAATTGGTAGCCAGCACCTTGTTTAAATTGGTCAGGATTTATAAAAGCTGTTAATCTTACAACTTGATATTCGCGGAAAGGAACTTTTTTGATTATAAAAAAAGCTGATAAAAAACTTAAGCCTAAAACCCCAAATGGTATGTAATATTTTCTTAGATTTTCAGAACCTCTAGCTAATCTCAAGATAATTAAAATTCCACTGATAACAACCAAACTCAAACCAAAAAATAACATAAAATTATCATTCGAAAATAATTTAAAAAAGAAAGAGGTATTTTCTTCTATTACTTGTTCACTTGCATCTAATAAAATTTTAAAATTTTTTGGATTCATTTGAATATTCAATTCTTCAGGTGTTTTTTGACGATTAATCAAAGTCCAAATTTTACTTCCCAGTTGGGTTACATGTGATAGAGCTTCTGTTTTTCCAGTTTTGGATAAAAATTCGCTCATAGGTGGAATTAAAGTTAGTTTCGTAAACTCTATATACATCGGAATACACAATGTAATCCCACCAAATATGATAAGCGAACTAATATGTAATATATCAGCTCCACCTAAAAATAACATTGCAATTAAAATTGGAATAAATGAAACTGCTGTTCCAAAATCTGGCTGAATGATGATTAATGCCATTGGTATAAAAACAATAATAAATGGAATAATTAAAACTGTTATTTTTTTTATTTCTCTTTCTTTTAATACTAAGTATTGTCCTAATAAAATTACAGTAGATAATTTTGCAACTTCTGATGTTTGAATATTAAATAGCCCAAGATTAATCCATGATCTTGCACCTTTCCCTTGATGACCTATTAATAGAGTTACAACTAATAAAATTATTGTAGCTAAATAAATCGGTAAAGCATAAGAACCAAGTAATTGATAATTTATTCTACTTGTAAAAAACATTAAAGTAAAACCAATAATAAAAAAAATAATCTGTTTGTACCATTTTCCTGAACCTTCTGTTATGTGTAATTCTTGTGTATATAGAGTCAATATTCCACATAAAACTACTAACACGACAGAGATAATTAAGAAATAATCCAATTTTCTTTCTATCAATTATTCTTCCTCTAATGGAGTTTCTTCTTCCATTCTGTTTGGTTCAAATTTTGTATCAGTTCTTTTGAAACTACCCGATGGAAATGCAGCTTTAAAAACATCTTTAGCAATTGGTGCTGCACCAACTGCTCCACCCACACCATATTCAATAAATACAGCAACTAAAACTTGTTGATCTAATGGAGCATTATAAGGAGCGTAGCCTATAAACCATGCATGATTTGATTTTGAAATACCTTTTTTTCTAGTTTGTGCAGTTCCTGTTTTTCCTGCAATTTCAGGTAAGTCAGGTAAATTTAAAATTTTGGAAGCAGTACCTGTTTTAACAACAGCTCTTAGACCAAGCTTCACTGCTTCCATACTTGAAGTTCTCATTGGTATATCTTTAATTACTTTTCCGTTATTTCTATAAATTACTGAATTGTCTATTGGATTTCTGATTTCAGAAACAAGATAAGGTTGTAAAACTTTTCCATTATTTATCAACGCCATATAAAACAAAGCCATTCCCATTGGTGTCACAGAAATAAAACCTTGTCCAATAGATAAATTTACTGTGTCACCATCAAACCATTTTGTTCCATAAGAACTTTTTTTCCATTCATTGCTTGGAACAAACCCACTAACTTCGCTAGGTAAATCAATATTAGAAACTTTGTCTAAGTTAAAATTTTTTGCATACTGAATAATAGATTCTGAACCAAGTCTATAACCAAGATTATAAAAATAAACTGAACATGATTTTTCTAAAGCGTGAATTAAATCATTATGGCCATGTCCTTTTTTATCCCAACATTTGAATTCTTGGTCAGGTACTGTTATTAATTTTGATTTTAAAATAAAGTTTCCAGTACATTGATATGACTGTGAAGGAGAATAATCTATTTTATGTTCGCTTTCTAAAGCAGCAAGTCCAACTAATGCTTTAAATGTAGAGGCTGGTGGAAATTTAGATTGAATTGCAATATTTGAAAATCCTCCATTGCTTTTAATACGGTTAAAATGAGAAGTTCTAAGTTGTTTATTTTTTCCAGATAATATATTTGGGTCAAAACTTGGATTTGAAGCTAAAGCTAAAACTTCACCAGAACCTGGTTTAATTGCTATGACAGTTCCACGATGATTCTTTAATGCAGAATAAGCTGCTCTTTGAATATCTTTGTCAATAGTTAAAACTAAATGATTTCCCATTTTTGCGTGTTCTACAACTGTTTCTTCTTGGATATTTCCTTCTGAATTTTTTGTTTGGTACCTAAATCCATCTGTTCCTCTAAGGAAAGAATCATAATATATTTCAATTCCAGCTTTTCCAATTAATTGATAAGATTTAATTTCTCTATTTTTTAAATCTCTCTCACTGGGTAAACCAATGTAACCAGTAACATGAGCCAGAGAAGGGCCCATGTGATAATTCCTTCTTGGTGAAGGAACTAATATTATATATTTTGCTAGATTATCAAAAATTGAAATTCTTTCATGTTGGGCTCTAGTAATTCCGGGCAGAATAACTATTGGATTTTTAGTTCTAACTTTTCTAGTAAATTTTGGTTCTAATAATTCTTCTGCATGAAATGCTTCTGGTATTGAAAGAGTTTTATCAAATAGTAAAATATATTCTCTTATTTTAGCTGGATCATTTTTTAACAAAGAAGAATTAACCACAGCATCAAGTGAAGCTGAATTTGAAATAATGGGCTCAGATCGTTCAGCATTTAAATACTTTCTGTCATAAACTTGACCTCGAGAAGCTGGAAGTGATTCTATTCTTTTAACAAACCTTTCAGCTTTTATAGAATTTTCAGCACCATTTAAGATTTGCAAATTAAATAATTGAACAATGAATATGAACATTGTTACTACAATTATAGTTGTAAAAAAATAAAGTCGATTTCTAAAACTTTGTTCTAACTTAAATTCAGTAGAAGAAGATGAAGTTTTAAAAGCCATTATCTGCTCTCACTTACTTCAAGTTTATAAATCCAAGAAAATATAAAAAAAGTAATTGGGGCAATCAGCATATTATAAATAGCAGTTGTTAAAAAAGAGAAATTTGAATTTTGGTGAAAGAAAAAACCAAATATAAAATAAGTTATAACTCGACTAACGATTGTAATTGAAAAAGCAAACACCATTATTGAAACAAAATTTTCATTATAATAACTTCTTGCAAATTTTCCAACAATATATGCCACTAAAGAAAATGAAAGAGCATGAACTCCTATTTTAAAATATATTTTTCCATCTCTCCCTTCTTCACCTCCTAAAGCTGCATCTGAAAGTAGTCCACCAAAAAAACCAATCCATAAACCACTTAACTCACCTCTTCTTAAAGCAAAAAAAGAAAAGAATAAAATCACAAAGTCAGGTTTTATTGCAGTTCCAATATCAAAAATATTAGAACCATTGAGAACATGACTAAATACTATTCCAATAAAAATTACAACCGCTTCTAAAATCATTAATTTTGTTCCTCTAATTTTTTTAGCATAGTATCTTCATCATCATCAATTGGTCTTTTTTTAATTGGAGTTGTAGAATCTGTTTTGATATCTTTTGTTGGTTTTTTTGATTGATTTTTTTCAATTACTTCACCTGGAAAGTTTAGTTCACCATAATAGGGATTTTCAATCGAAATTGCTTTTTCTTCTGGCCAATCCTCAACCCATTTTTCAGGAAGTTTTTTTATAATACTTACAAATTGTAATTCTTCAAACTTAACAAATGGTTTAATATAGGCTGTTTTAAATGAACCAGATCTTGGGCCTTCTTCAACAATTATTCCAACAGGAATATCTGGAGGATAAACTCCACCACCTTTAGAACTATAAATTGCTCTACCTATGCTTCCATAAATATCATAAGAATCATTTTCAGTTAAAACTTGTGGTCCCATTTGTTTTGAAGACATGTAATTGGGATCTATAATTATTGCGTTATCTAGATAATTTAAAAACGCTTGCATATTTTTACCAGAATTTCCTGAAAGTGTAGCCCAAATATTTGTTTTAGGGATTTGAACACCCATTGTAAAATTGGAATTAATTAAAGGTTGAACAACTGAAGATGTGTTATTTACAGCAATGATTTTACCTACTAATGCTTGGATAGGTTGACCAGTTTGAGGATCAGTAGCTTTCGCGACAACCGGCATATAAGGTCTCAAGCCATGTTCTTTTCCTTTATTAATAATAATCGTTCTATAAATTGAATTTAATCTTACAGACAAAACTTCAGCTTTTAAAGTGGGGTATTCTGATTTTAAATTAAAAGATAATTCTTTTCTCAACTGCTCATTTTCAGTTTTTAAAGCAAGAATATCTTGTGGGAGTGCTTTATATTCTTCTACTAATCTCAAATAAGAATCTCTTTCTTCTCTGATTGTTTCATAAGATTCTAATTTTTTGTAGGCTCCTTTGAAAAATCCCCCCACAGAATCAAAACCAGACGAAACATAATTTGTCGCAATTTGAGTTTTGGAAATTGCTTTTGCAGCAAAATTAGAATTAAAAATTAAAGAAACTAATGAAAAACCGATACAAAAAATTAGAGAAGCAATTTCTTTAATTTGTCCAAGGCTGTCCCATAACATAAGTTAAAATTATTTTACACCGCGTTTGATATATCTCAATTCATCTAAATATTTTCCAGTGCCTAAGACAACACATGTCAAAGGATTTTCTGCACGAAAAACAGGAACCCCAGTTTCTCTTGAGATATAATATTCTAATCCACGAAGTAAACATCCACCACCAGTGAGAATAATCCCTCTTTCTACTATGTCTGCAGAAAGTTCTGGGGGAGTTTTTTCAAGAACTCTTTTTACTCCATCTAAAATTTGATCAATGGGTTCTTTTAACGCTCTTCTAATTTCAGTACTATCTAGTTCGAGTGTTCTAGGAAGACCAGAAATTGCATCTCTACCTTTTACTTCCATTGTATCAACTCTTTTATCCATCCAAGCATTACCAATAGTTAATTTAATATCTTCTGCAGTTCGATCACCAATTACTAAATTGTATTGGTTTCTGAGGTGCTTAATAATTGCTTCATCAAATTCATCACCACCAGTTCTTATAGATTCTGCAATCACCATACCACCAAGGGAAATAACAGCAATCTCAGTTGTTCCCCCACCAATGTCAACAATCATGTTTCCAGCTGGTTCGTGAATTGGAACATTTGCTCCAATGGCAGCTGCTAAAGCTTCTTCAATGAGAAAAATTTCTCTAGCTCCAGCCTGTTCAGCTGACTCTCTAACTGCTCTTCTCTCTACTTCAGTGATACCAGATGGAACACCAATTACTATTCTTGGTTTAACAAAAGTTGTTCTATTATGTACTTTTTTTATAAAGTAACGAATCATTTTTTCTACAGTTTCAAAATCAGCAATTACACCATCTTTCATTGGTCTAATTGCAACTATATCACCTGGAGTTCTTCCCAGCATTCTTTTTGCTTCTTGACCAACAGCTAAAACTTTTCCAGTGGAAGCCTGTACGGCTACTACTGATGGTTCAGAAAGAACAATTCCTTGTCCCTTGACATGAACCAAAGTGTTTGCGGTACCTAAGTCAATACCCATATCATTTGAAAATAGTGCGTATAAATTATCGAAAATCATTCCCTACTCCAGAAATTTTCCCATAAATATACA
Source organism: Leptospirales bacterium (assembly GCA_013297885.1). Classification (GTDB taxonomy): domain Bacteria; phylum Spirochaetota; class Leptospiria; order Leptospirales; family Leptospiraceae; genus UBA2033. The sequence continues at coordinate 7,399 of JAAFIR010000050.1, forward strand.
ATGTCAAAAAAATGCCTGTATTGACTACTAATTAATTTTTTCAGGGTAAATTTTTCGTAAAATTTATCGTCTTATATAAATTACAGCTTCCAATTTTACACCAAATTGATATGGAATTGAAACTTGAACGAATTTTTTCTGAAACAGTCTTTGATTTTGTTTTAAATAAGATTGAATAACTGGATTGAGCAAATCTTCATTATATAAAATATAAACATCTTGAGATGTTGCGGTATTTTTATAAAATTCGGGATTTAGTTTATATGATTTTTTAAATAAAGATAAATTTTTATTATTTTTAAAGTCTATTTTTTCAAAAGTCGGAACTAACTCACCAGGAATAAATTCTAATAATTTTTTATCAGGAAATTTTTTTCTAAAATAAAAATAAGGATCTGGTACAGCTTGAAGATAAATATTTTTTTTAGATTCAACAGCGATTCCAAGTTTTTCATAAAATAAATTAATTTTTTCTGGAACATCAAATTTATAAAAATAGTTATAAATAAAAAATGTTAAAAATGAAATATTATAAATTAAATTTAATACATATATTGACTTAAATAGTTTTGTTTCTAAAGAATATCCAAATAATATTGCTAACGGAATTACTAAATGAAAAACATACCAAGATTCTGATGAAACAAATAAAATTCCTAAAATAGAAAACATCCAAATCGTAACAAATTGCAAAATAGATTCTTTCTTTTTTAAAAAAATAATTATTAAAACTAAAACAAATAAAATAATTTTAAAAATTGGTCTTTGAAATCCAGAAAAAATAATTTTGATTTTATCAATCAAAGTAAATTTTAAAAGAAGTTCATTTTTCCGAGAGAGTTGTGCACCGAATTGAATTAAAAAATTTTCTAAATTTGGAATTATATAAAATCCCCAACACAAAAAAGGAATAATCCCACCTAGAAATAAATTAAATAAATATTGTAATTTATTTTTTTTAAAGAATAAATAAAAAATGGGTATAGAATAAATTATTCCAAATGGGTGAGATAAGAAAGAACAACTTAAAAAAAATCCTACAAAAAAAGAATCGAATTTAGAAACTATTTCATCTTTTGTAGAAAAATAAATCGAAACTAATCCAAAAAATAAACAAAGGCTTTCCATTCTAGAAGTATGTGAATATTTTAAAAAAATAAAATCAGTGCTAATAAGTAATAAAATTAGAAAAATATTTTTTTTAGAAAAATTTAGATTTTTTAAAATTATGTTTATTAAGAATATACTACAAACCCCAAAAAAAGTACTCCCTAATCTTAAAGTTAAAAGTTCAATCGGGAATAAATAAAATAATTTTGAATACAAAATCATATAAAGTGGAGTCATCCAAAGAGTATGATTTTCCATGTCAGGGATTAAACCAGTGAGTACTGTAGTTCGCATTATTCCATTTTTATAAAGTTCCTCAGAAGGGTTAAAAAATAAAACTTCATCTGGCCAAATAAATGGATAGTCAATCCCAAAATAAATTGAGATAATTAGGAATAAAATTGCTGGTAAGTAAAACATACTTTAAGAAGTAAAAAGAAGGAAGGTATACCAGCCGAAGCTGGCAAAATAATTAATCTAGTGAAGCTTCTGCAGCTGCCTCATCATCATAAACATCAAATAAATCTAGGAGTTCAACAACATCAAAAACTTTTTTTACTGGGGGTGTAATCGAACATAATTTTAGTTTTCGCCCTTGTTTGTTTAATTCTCTTACCATCCCAACAAAAATTCTAATTCCAGATGAAGAAATATAAGAAATTGATCCCAAATCAATGATGATGTCGCCTTCACCTGAAAGTACATCTTTTGCTAGTTGTGATTCAACTTCATCAGACTGAGTAATGTCTAGTCTTCCTGAAAGTTTAACGATAACATGTTTGCGGATTCTGCTTATTTTTATATCCAATTCTTAAACCTCTTTTGGCTATACCAAATTTATACTTAAACTTAATCAATATGAAAACAAGTAGCTTATGTCAAGAAAAAAAAGCAGTTATTTAGGAAGTTCTTCTTTTTCACGGGCTTTTTTTCTAATTTCTTTATATTTTGCTTTCCAATCTGGTTGAGATCTTAAAAATTCTAAGTCAGGATCTTCGGACATGTAAGAAACTCCTTTGTATCCTTTCTCAATTGAAAGTAATATATTTTCAAAAGCTAAATCTACATTTTTTAATCTGGAATACATACAAGCTTTATTATAAATCACGTGGTAGTCTTTTTCATAACCCAGTTTTAGGGAAAGATTATAAGCTAACATGGCATCTTCATAACGATTCATATTTGATAGAGCATTTCCATAACGATAATAAGCTTCAGGATCAGTCCCTTGTTCAAATCCTTCTTCATATTTAGACACTGACTCAGAATTTTTTTTGATTTTATAAAGCTTATTTGCTTCTGCAAAAATTGATTTAACTTTCTCGATTTCTTTTGGATCTTTGAATTTTTTTAACGATTTTTCTTCTGCGTAAATTTCATTTAAGTATTTTTTGGAAGCTAGTGAATCTACTTCAGTTTTAGCAACATCTTTAGCTTTGTCGAATTCTGCATTTGCACGATCTGCCAAAATATCTTTTGCATCTTTTGCCGAAGTTTCAGTTTGCTTGGCAACATCTTTTGCCTCTTCTTTAATTTCTTCTACTTTTGCTGCTGAAGCACAGCTAATTAGAATACTTAGTATAATAGATAATAAATATTTATACAATGATTTTACCTCGCCTTAAAGATTATCTAAAGTTTAAATTTGTCAAGAAATTTATTTGCTACAAAAATAACCTTTAGCAATATATTCTTTTAAACAATCTTCACAGTTAACTTCTCTTATAAAAGTACATTCTGTTTTATTTAAAACAAAATCTTTTTGCATAAATTCAATATCATTTTTTAAAACAAATCCATTGATTTCTTTTTTAAATTCTAATTCTAATTTTTCATCCATAGTATATTTCTTTTGAACTTCAGAATTAGGATGATTAGTATTTAGCTTGCCAAAATTTAATTCAATTAGTAGAGAATTATTTTTAATAGTAGAAGTTCCATTTTTTGAAATTTCAAAAAAATATCCATCTTCATCAAAAAATTTTTGAGAGAAAAAAACGATCCCATTGAATAAAATCATTTCTGAATTTGTAGTTTTTTCTTTTTGATTAGAAATAATATTTTTTGAATCATTTTTTAAAATTAATTTCAAATTTGGATTATTTAAATATTGTATTTGGTTTTTAGTTAAATATTTATTTGAAGTTAAATTAGCTAAAATTAAATTCCAATCTTTATTTTTTTTTAGGAATTGAAAATTAATGTCTTTTTCCATAAAAAGAAATTCTTTAAAACCGTTATCAATTGATTTTTTTAAATAAAAAACTGATTCAGCTAAATTTTGATTTAAAGAATAAACTGATGCTAAATTATAATATAAATTTTTTTTATTTTCAAATCCAAGTTTTTCCGAAATTTCAAAAGCTTTAATTGAATCATTAAATCTACCAACAGACTTTAAACTTTTTGCATAATGATAATAAACTTCAGAACTAGTATGTAATCTTAAAGTTTCTTCGAATTTTGAAATTGATTCAGTAAATCTTTTTTCTTTAAAATGATTTATGGAATCATAAAATTTTTTTTCAAAATTACTTTTTTCTTGTCTCAGTTTATTCTCTTCTTCTAAGATTAGATGTTCTTCTTTTGGAAACTGATTATTTACGGCAAATTCTTCACTTAAATAATCAATTTTTTTTATTTCAATATTTTTTTCAGAACCACAATTTGTAAATAAATATAGGAAAATTACTAAAAACGATTTTTTCAATTTCTGCTCCAGATCTTTTATTTTAATTTTCGATATAAATTAAAATAATTCTATAAAAAAACTTGATTTAATATTATAAAATTATATTTTCTTTCTATGGATCCAAGATTTTTTCAAATTTCTTTTTTAGGAATTTTACTTTTAGTCGGAGTTTTTCTAAAAGACTTTTCAATTCAGCTAATTCAAATTATTCTCACTTTTAGTTTTGGATTTTTGACTCAGTATTTGTGGACAAAGTTTCTTAATTTAAAAGTTGGTTTTTTAAGTGCATTTGTAACTTGTCTTGGCACAAGCATTTTGCTTCGCTCCGATTCCTATTTCATTCACCCAATAATTGTGACCTTGGCCGTTTCATCAAAATTTATTTTTAGAATTAACGGCAAACATGTTTTTAACCCTGCTATGTTTGGAGTGATTTTGGCGTTAAGTTTATTTCCAAATTCTTGGATTTCGAGTGGACAATGGGGATTTGAAATTTATACTTCCTTGTTTTTGTTTTTACTTGGATTCTCAGTAACCTATAAAGCAAGAGTTGGAATCATCTCATTTAGTTTTTTATTATTTTATATTGTTTTTTTATATTATAGAATTCAATTTTTTGGATATAGAGATGATGTTTTTTTTCACCAAATTCAAAATGGCTCATTAATACTATTTAGCTTTTTTATGATTTCAGATCCAATGACTTCACCTAATCATAATTACGCGAGAGTGATTCATACATTTCTTGTTGCTATTGTCGCTTACACAATTGCATATAAATTTTTTAAACCAAATGCATTGGTTTGGTCTTTGTTTTTATGTTCACCTATTGTGATTTTACTTGATTTAATTTTTAAAAAAGAAAAATATTTTTGGTTACCAAAAACATCTTCTAACTAATTCTTTTTGTAAGATTCCAGCATGAAATTGATAACCAAGTTCATTCAAATGAATTTTATCTATAAATAAAATAGATGGAAAATGAGACGGTAAAATGGCAAGACTCACTTTTGAATCTGGAGTATCATTTGCATAAGTTTTTAAAAGTCTTTCATTTAGACCAATAATTGCTTCGTTGGCTTCACGATAATATTTTGTTTTTACAGAAGGGCTTGCAACAAAATGAGTTTGGATAATGACTTCTTTGTCCCAAGAAATTAAAATATCAACAATTTCTTTTACTCTTTCATGAATTTGATCTAAGTCTTGTTCTTTTTCTTTGTCAGTTGAAAAAAATTTCATCCAATTTTTCACTCTTCTTAAAACATCATTTCCACCAATCATCAAAACAATTTTTTTGTGGAAGTTTTCTTTTTTCATTTCAGGATGTTTTAAATATCTAAGCCAGTCTTCAGTTGTGGAACCCCCAAAACCAGAATTTTGAATTGTAGATTTTCCATCTGAACAAGAAGTTTTATACTTACCTAAAAAACTTTCATCTTCCCAATCTGCTTTTTCAAACATTTTAAAAATAAAATGTGTTCTAGAATCCCCAATCATTGTGAATGCATCTGTTTCAGAAACAATTTCATCTTTAAATACAAAGATTTTTTTTAAGTCAGTTGAATAAAGTGGGATTAAAAATAATAGAAGTAAAATTTTTTTCAAAGTAAGTTTAGTTTATAAAAACTTGGAACTTGTCAAGAAATTTTAAAGATCAAAAATACTAGATTTTTTCTTGGACAATAATTTTTATTACAAAGTAATTGTGACTAGCGAAGTAAAAATCTTCAGAATTATGTGAGCAAAACTCTGCAAGGGTTTTTTGGATACATCATTAACTTTCAAATGACAGACACTTCCACGGACTGAGTAAACTGTTGTCAATTGGGCGTTCCCTTTATTTATTTTTAATCATTCGCATAATCAGAATTAAACGATAGTAGTAGAGAAAATAAAGAAAGGTCAGGCTACTACGCACTTCGCTAACGCTTCGGTCTTTGCAAGCAAAGACCCTTCGGTGCTTCGTATCCTTAACGCTTGAGTTGGGAGAATTTTCTGTATTCATAGACAATTTCCATTTGTATCAAATCGCAAATGGAACATATCTCCTCTGCCAAGATTTTTATTTTGAAAGTCGCCAAATGTTATTCCAAAAAGATTAAAACTATTTCCATCTTGAAGAAAGTTGTACGAATATTCAATTTTATCTGTTCCAAAAAATTTATTCCAAACTATTTTTTTATTTTTATCAAACTTACTCACAAAAACATCTGAATCTCCACCATTAGAAAAAACAGAATTAATATCAGAACTAGAAGAGTTTCCAATAAAATAAAAATTGTCTTCATGAAAAATTAGATCATTAATTCTATCATCTCCAGTTCCTCCAAAAGTTAAGTTACTTATCAAATTACCATTTAAATCAAGTTCTAATAATATTGAATCTAATTTTCCGAAGTATTGATTTCCAAAAATACTCCCTGAAATTCCACCTGTAATAAACAGTTTTTCTGCAATAATTTTTATTTGTATTCCTATATCCTGCCCAGCGGTTCCAAATTGTTTACTCCAAATCAGATTCCCGTTTAAATCTATTTTTGAAATAATGATATCTTCGTTACCAAAATTGATATTGCCTTGATAATTACCCTCGGTAGCCCCAACAAAATAAATAAACTCTTTATAAAAAAAAAGTTGATTAATTGAATCATTGGAACTTGTTCCATATAATTTACTCCAGATTTTGTTACCGTTTTTATCATATTTTATAATAAAACCGTCTTTATTCCCAAGTCCTAGATTAGAATCAAAATTTCCAGTTGTTGTTCCTGTTAAATAAATTGAGTCTTTTGTATCTATCACTAAACTTTGTGCAGAATCATTTTCAGAATTTCCAATTTGTTTAATAAATCTTCTTTCAAAATTTGTATTAAATGAATAAAACAATACATCCGTTTTTCCTTGGTTTGAAAAACCTTCTAAACTGCCATTTGTTCCTCCAGTTACATAAATATTTTTATCAGAGTCCAATAAAATATCATTTCCGAAATCAATTGAAGAGCTTCCAAACTCAATAGCTCTTTTCTGGTTAAAATTTTCATCTGTTACAAGAATAAAACTTTCAATATCATTAATAGATGTCTCCCCTACTAAAGAATTTTTAGTTACTAAACCTGTATAGTAAAAATCATCACCAACTTTTATCCCTTTATTCAAAGCATCATCTGTTTTACCTCCCCTTGTTGTAACTTTACATCCAGAATTTATATTTCTTAACAGACCAGAATAATAAGAAATATAAATATTTCTTATGTCCTTTTCTCTTTTAAGTTCTTCAGCAGTTTCAACAGGAATACAACAACAAAATAACAATGTTAATAAAGAATAATAATTTATGTCTTTCATTCTTCGTCTCTTACAATATCTTTAACTGGATTACCTACAGGGGTACAACCAGTATAATTCCCATTTGTAGCACAACCCAAATAATTTGTATCATTTTCCTGTCCTGCATTTGGATCATTTGACGCCTCCCCACTATAACTATTTATCGCTGGAATAGGACAAGAATTTCCTTTTCCTCCATTCTGAGTCCGACAATACCATGCAGATAAGCCAATTGTAATCATTGCATTATCTATTGTATATTTACTTTCTTTACCATATAATTTTGTTTTAACAATTTTTCTTAGATCATTTGGAAATTTTCCAAATAGATATTTTAATAGACCAAAATCCTTTTGTTCAAGCCATTTAACTTTCTTATTTCTCTCAACATTACTTTCTTTTCCATTTGCAATTTTTATAATTTCAAAAGCTCTTTCTAAACCCTTACTTGCCCATTTAGCACCACCTGTCATATCTTTTATTGGATTTTTTCCACCATTGACTGCATATACACCTGCAAAAAGAACATGATAAGGATTAATTCCATTTTGTTTAATTGTATCTTTATAAAAATATACAGCAAGAGTAAATAATATTGCATCGTTTTTTTTGTTACCTATTGAGTCTGAAAAATTAACTGGTCTCCCCTCAACATACATATATCTGTTATATCCAAAAATTGAATCAGTCACCACACTATCCGCCTGCAAAAACCTCCCCAATGCTGGATAATAATATCTCGCCTTGTAATACATCAAACCACTTTCCTTGTCCTCTTCCTGCCCTGTATATTTAAACTTACTGATATAACTTGGGCGTTTCGGCAACTCAATACTACTGTCTTGCGATACTATCTTGCAACGAGAGTAAGCCGTCAGGCTAGAAAAGGGTGCCGTGCTTCGCACCCGCAAGCGGCCTTTTCTATCCTTAACGCTGATGTTGAGAAAATTGTTTGTGTTCATCATTTTTTATTTACTTGTTTTGTTTTAGTCGTTCTATTTTGAATTTCTAATTTAGATAAATCTTCTAGAAATAGAATTAAATTTGCTTTAACACATCGATCCCTAGCAAGTTTAAATCTAAATGTCCCCACCCATCTTTCAAATGAAGCTGCTTTTCCATTCGTTATAATTTTTTTTTCATATATTAAGTTTTCCTCTTCAATTACTTCATATCCTATTTTACAAGTTAAGTTTGATTGATGTGGCACAAAAAAAGTTTTTGATTCCAATTCAAATAACTGAACATTTACTTTTGTAGTATTAGATTGACAGTAATCATTGAATGTATAACCTATTTCAATCAGAGAAGACTTTAATAAACTTTTAAAATCTTCTGAGTTAATAGAAGTTTTAGTTAACAAAATATTTAAAAGTGGTCTTTCTTTTTTGACTTTATCAATACAAATATTATTTATTGAAATATTTTTTAATTCTTTTTGTAAGATTATTTTTTCTATTGGTTTAGTGCTGTTACAAAATGAAATTAAAAATGAGAACACTAAAAAAAAATAATTTTTAACCTCCATTTTCACTTGTCCCTTGTGACGCATAACATGCCAGTCCTGGAGGACCTTGTGTTCCTTGACTCCTTCCTCGCCTATCTTCAGAGGAGTATTGGCTTTCAGGTTGTCTTTGCCTTTCTATGAGAGTAAAAATGAGTGCGCAATTTGCTCTCCTTTCAATTTCACCAGCATCTGATTTTTTCCCATTATTTCCATTCTCGAAATCTTGCAGACCATTTAATACAAGTGAACCACCAATACTTGGTAATAAAATTCCATCAGAAAAATAAATTAACGAAACACCAGCAACTATTTTTACTAAACCACTTAAATAAAGTTGAGTTTTCATTCGCCTATTTTTCTTTCGTATATCTCTAGCTGTCCCTTCCTGATTAGCAATGGTTGTCAATTCTACATCACCATTTGTGGCAAAATGAACTATAAAAGCATATATGTATTTATCGTATAACTTAGAATTTGTATTTGGTGATCTGGTTGCTCTTTCCCACTGTCCATCAAATTCTTTAGAAGTTTTTTCCCAGAGACGGTCAATCATTGCACCAAGATTATATCTTCTATGCCTATCTTTTGTAGATTGACTCTTTTTCAAATTATGACCTGCCATCCAACCAGCAACAGCAGCTTCTTCTGGTAATGTAGCAAAACCAGTGTGAGAATTTGCAAAGTAAGCCATCAGTGCCCAGGCCATATTTGATGTTCTATCATTTCCACCTCTGTCACCAAACTTCATCGGATTCCCACCAACATACATATATCTGTTATACCCAAACAACGAATCACTAACAACACTATCCGCCTGCAAAAATCTCCCCAAAGCAGGATCATAATAACGTGCCTTGTAATACATCAAACCACTTTCCTTGTCTTCTTCTTGACCTGTGTATTTAAACTTGCTGATATCAGGTCCCCCAGAATCTGTTCTATGAATCTCCCCATAAGGTTTGTAGTTGATAGAACTTTTCCCACCCATATTTCCACCTGTAACAAGATTCCCAAACCCATCACTAATCATATTGATACTACCCAAATGATCTGGGTGAAGAAAAAACATTCCTGTTGGAGGCACAAGTGAACTTGCTGAGCCTCCACCACTATTACCACCAGTCCATCCACCTGAAGATGAGCCATTGCCATTTGGTCTGTTTGGTGCTACTGTATTTGTTCCGTTAGTTGGTGAATTGGAATTTGGATTTGGTTGCTCAACACTTGGTGTGCTTTCTGTAATTCCATTTGCAAGTAAAAGCCAAGGAGCTTCACCTTTTTTGTTTGAACTGAAATTCCCACAAGATGCAAATAGCAATATGTAGCTTGTTAAAATTATCGGAGTTGGCAACTGAACTAGTTTTACATCACCGTTTAACAGCAATAATGCGTAACCTGTTAAGATGAACAACAATATCATTCCAAAATACACTCTATAATCAGAAATACTTCTGTATAACGATACTATCGTCTCTAGATAGTATGTAGTGATTCTGTTTTTGATGTAGATTGTGCTTGCATATTTATCAAATATCTTTTCATTTCCACTAATCAAATTAAGATCATTTCTAGTCATCTGACTAAACACATCTCCATACAATCCTTTAAAATACAAAGTATGAGTAACACTTTGTCCTGGTGTTTTTGTTATATCATATACTCCATCAAAATTGTACACCACTTGTCCGCTGTTCTTCATTTTCTTTCTGATTCTATTTCCAGAACTATCATAAAGGTATTCCATCTCATCTCCTCCAAATGTTTCTATCTTCACTAGTTTATTCTGTGCATTGTAAATAAATCTATCATTATTTCTAACTTTCATATTTCCAGCTTACTTGGGCGTTTCGGCAACTCAATACTACTGTTTTGCGATACTATCTTGCAACGAGAGTATGTCGTCAGGCTACTACGCACTTCGCTATCGCTTCGGTCTTTGCAAGCAAAGACCCTACGGTGCTTCGTATCCTTAACGCTTGTGTTGAGAAAATTTTCTGGGTTCATGAAACTTTTCATTTAAAAAATAAATCCTTTTTTTCTTTATTCAAATATTCTTGGCAAGCATAAAGTAAAGAAATTGAATTACTAATAATTGTTGCACCAATAGGGTCATCAAAAGGAGTATTTCTTGGAATTTGCTCCCTTAGATTTACATTATATCGAACTGATAAAAGAAAACATAATTGAGAATTCTTTTTTCGATTTACTTCAATATCTTTTTTATTTTCACAACTTATTAACAATAGAAAAATAATTACTATTTTCATTTTATTCTAACCTTGTAGATTCTTGGCAGGTTAATACTAATGCCAATGTATTTATTGTTATTGTTGCTCCAATAGGATCATCAAAGGGGGTATTTCTAGGTACTTGACTTGTCGCAGTTCGATTGTAACTAAAACCTAATTGTGCACAATTTAGTGATAATACTTTATTCCTATGCCCTATTTCTCTAGTGTGAACTCGTTGACCTGCACTATAAGCCAAAGAAGCAAAGAAACCGTAAATTGCAAAGCCTGTTAAAGCTCTAAATAAAACAGTATTTGTTAATAAAGGTCCAAGTCTTTCACCTCCAACCGTAGTATTTGCTAATCCGTCTTTCATTCTACCAATAGGAGAAGCTTCCTCACCATCACTCAGAACATCCGAAGCAAAACCTCCTTCATCAGTTCCACCAGAATCCCCACCTTTTGTCCCTAGTTCATAGAATCCAGTCAAGCTCATACATAATCCATTTATATTTAAAGTAATAAGATTTTCCCTAAAAAGAGACATTTTTTTTATCTTCTATGTTTTTTAAGTATCTATTACACGATAATAACAAAGCAAATGATTGATCAAAAATTCTTTTAGATTCTTCACGTTCTTTATCATCTGAAAAATTTTTTTGTCTTAATTCTCTATTGTTCCAAATTAAATAATTGCTAAAAAGAATACTACATTTTAGAAAATTTTGTTCTCCATTTCTTTTTTCTTTTTGACTATTTTCACAACACATTAAGAAAATTAAACTTATTATTATTTTCTTCATTTTAAACCTGCAAAAGTTTGACATGAAGAATATGAAGCGAGGGTGCTTCGAACTAATCCAATTGAATAATCATCATCCATCCTATTAGCTCTTGGAGTCGAACTTATAATATTACTAAGGATTCTTTCAGTTAAATATACACACTGATAATCCAATATTTGCCTTCTATGTTTCACTTCCCTGTCATAAATACTGGAACCAGCTCCATATGCTGCTGCAGCAAAAAAAGAATACATACCAATACCAGTAGCAAATTTAGTTCCAATAGTCCCAAATACTTTATTTATTAATGGTGCATCCTCATTACCTGCTGCAACATCTAAACCAAAACCAGCTTCATCAGTTCCGCCAAAACTACCTCCTCTTGCACCTAATTGATAAAAAGCAGTTATGCTCATACATAATCCAAATACTGGTGGGGCTGCTGAACCAAAAACAGCAGCACCTGCACAATGTCCATAACCAACTCGTGAACGTTTGTTATAATCTTGCCCAGTCATTTTATTAAAAGTATCAGCTGCTGCTTTTAACCCAGAAGATTTAGTTATCCAGCTAAAAGTATTTCCAATATCTCTCCTCAATTGTTTTCCATCTCTATTACTTTGTGAACCTTTAAAATTTCCAAAAGGTTGATCCCATTTTTTATTTTTAAATCCCCATCCTGCCATTGCAACTGCTCTTTCTCTTCCGAAATTAGCTGTATCACCACTCTGTTCTGCTAAATGATATGCAATTATCATAGCAGTTTGTTGTATTGTAGGTTTATTCCCACCTTTGTCCCCAAATTTCATCGGATTCCCATAAACATACATATACCGATTCAACCCAAACGTATTTTCTGGCATCACAACACTATCAGCCTGCAAGAATCTCCCCAATGCTGGATCATAGTACCTCGCCTTGTAATACATCAGCCCACTTTCCTTGTCTTCTTCTTGACCTGTGTATTTAAACTTGCTGATATAACTAGGGCGTTTCGGCAACTCAATACTACTGTCTTGCGATACTATCTTGTCACGAGAGTATACCGTCAGGCTAGAAAAGGGTTCCGTCAGTCTTCGACTGACCAAGCTTCGCTTGCCTTTTCTATCCTTAACGCTTCGGTTGGAAAAATTTTCTGTATTCATCATTTAACGCTATCTAATGGTTTTAAACTTGATTCATTAACTTTATTAAAATCATTTAATAGCATAATAGATTTTTCATAGAAAATCCTGTTTCGTGCATTTTCAATACTAAAATAATTTAAAAGAAAGATATACCAGAAAGAGAATGAAATATTTGAGCTTTCCTTAATTTCTTTTTTAAAAATAACTTTACTTTTATCTTCTACTGTCAGAGAAACTGAATGTATTACGTTAAATTTAATCGGGTACAAATAAATACTACAGATGTGTAAAATTACATTCAATGAAACAAAAACTATTGAATCCTTCCTGTGTTGAATAGTATGATTAAAGGTATAAAAAAGTTTAGAAGTATTTCGTTCATTTGTCCCTTTTTCCATATTGCCTTTTGAACACATAAATTTGTTTATCATCAAGAGATAATTTTTTTTTGTTTCATTTGAAATCACTTCTAATCTAGCTAAGTCTCCTTTTTCAAGTTCATTCAAAGAATTCTCATCAATGATAATTTCAAAATCTTTTGAACAATTTATATCGCTTTTTTCTAGATAAATTTTTTCATCCACCCTAAAATTCTTAATTGATGAACCTGGGCAATATGTTAAAGAAAAAAAGGATATGGTTAATAAAATAACTCCTATATACTTCATTTTTTTTCTGGGTAACCTTCAGCACTAAGTAGCCCACAAAAAAAATCTATCGTCTCGTTAGCAGTGGGATTTTTATCTGTATGTTGAATAAATGATGCAATACAAGTTGAAACTGCAAAACTTCTTTGATTATTTACAGCAGTTGATTTATCATAGAAATAATTTCCAACTTCAGTCCCAGTATATCCAAGAGCCGCACCAGCTCCAGCAAAATTACCTGATCCTGCTGAAGCTACAGCAGCGATGAGCCCTACACCTATTCTTATCAAAATTGTATTTTCATTAACAATTCGCTTTCTTCTTTGATATTTCTTTTCATCCATTATTGATCCAAGCATATAACCTGCATACCCACCTTCTTCACGATTCAACATATAACCTAAAGCGGCAAGTTTTACATTATTATCTAGTCCTTTTTTTAATGCTGATCGTGTTGCTGTTCGTCTCCAAGTTTCAGTCAACAGCCCCACCCACCCAAATCTAAACGAAGCAATTACAGCAATTCCATTTCCCACCTCATTAACAATATGTGCTTTTCGAGCTTTATTCCTATCTACATTAACTTGATAACCAATTGTTGCACCCCATAATGCACCATCTTCTTTAGTAATTCCAAATTGAGGTGCAGCTAAATATCCCAGAATTGCCCACCCTTCAGCTGTACTTAATTTATGTCCGCTTCTATCTGTAAAGTTTAAAGGTTGCCCATCTACGTACATGTAACTATTTAATCCGAATGTTCTTTCTGGCATCACAACACTATCCGCCTGCAAAAATCTACCCAACGCTGGATCATAGTACCTCGCCTTGTAATACATCAAACCACTTTCTTTGTCTTCCTCTTGACCTGTATATTTAAACTTACTCACATCAGGTCCCCCTGAATCTGTTCTATGAATTTCGCCATAAGGCTTGTAATTGATAGAACTTTTCCCACCAAGTCCACCACCACTTACTAAATTCCCAAACCCATCTGAAATCATATTCACACTACCCAAATGATCTGGGTGAAGAAAAAACATTCCTGTAGGTGGCACAAGTGAACTTGCACTTCCGGTCGCTGAGCCTGTCGAAGTGCCACCACCACTATTACCATCAGTCCAGCCACCTGAAGAAGTGCCATTACTGTTTGGTCTGTTTGGTGCTACTGTATTTGTTCCGTTAGTTGGGGAATTGGAATTAGGATTTGGTTGCTCAACTGATGGTGTGCTATCTGTAATCCCATTTGCCAACAGCAACCATGGTGCTTCACCTTTTTTGTTGCTACTAAAATTCCCACATGATGCAAATAAAAGAATGTAGCTTGTTAATATAATCGGAGTTGGTAACTGAACTAGTTTTACATCACCGTTTAACAGCATTAATGCGTAACCTGTTAAGATGAACAATACTATCATTCCAAAATACACTCGATAATCAGAAATACTTCTGTATATCGATACTATCGTCTCGAGATAGTAAACAGTTGCTCTATTCTTGTAATATGTTCCACTTGTCAATTCCTAAAATAGGTATACCACTTTTCGTAGTATGCTTCATTAGGAGTTTTATAATCTATACTTTGATGAAGTCTAGATTCATTATAAATTTTAATACTTTGCTTAATTGTTTTGTAAGCT
>JAAFIR010000067.1 GCA_013297885.1 Leptospirales bacterium
AGATTAAATAAATTCAATGAAATTGATTATTTTATTTTTTCACAAAAATCAATTAAGAGCATTGAATATTTTTATTGTTGCTTATTTAAGAAGTGTACATTTATTAAAGAAGTATGGTACATTTCATCTATTGAAAAGAATAAGTGGCAAATTTTTGAAAATTTTGAATACAAATATCAAAATTATGATAAAATAAGAAATGGGATTTGCTTAACGTCCCCATTTGAAAGACTTGAAAAAATATGCTTTGTTTTTTATGAAAAAAACTATTATTTGGAAAACATAAAAAAAATTGAATTTTTTATAAAAATGATTCTAATCAAAGGATTAGAATTTGAAAATGTTTTCTTTAATGAAAAAAAGTTTTTCAAATGAAAATTTAAAAAAAATCACAAAGTATTTTGTTTTATAGATAAATATTGTTCAAATTCATTTATTGAATATTTGAAAGATGAAATAGACAATGAAGTTATAATTTTGATAAAACTTCAATGGATTTTTGATTCAATTGATTTTGGTTCAAGACAAAATATTTTGAATTATAATTTTGATGAAAATTCAGAAGTTGAATTTTTAAAAAAGAAATGGTTTTTGAATGAAATTTTTCCATCAGATGAGAAATCTTTTGATTTAAATAAAGTTGAAATTAAAATTGGAACAAAAGATTGTGATATAGATATTGATTCCAAAAAATTATCACCAAAAATTGCATATTTACAAGTTTGCCAAAATAGTTGGAAACTTGTAGAAGATCCTGAAAATAAAAATGGAATATTTTTATTTAAAGGTGAATCTTACAAAAGAATAAGAGGTATTATTTTAAAACCAGGTGATATTATTGCTTTTGGAGGTGGAAATAATATACCTTATGGGAATTGTGTAAAAACTTTAACAAGAAAAGTTATTGCATTTAATGTTAATTCTGAAGATTCTGTTAATGCAAGTCTAAATTCAAATATTTTGAGACAAAAAGAAATTGAAAATGAATTAGATTCACTTAAAGAATCATATAAAATCTTGAAGGATTCTCTTGAAAGAAGGAATAAAGTTTTTAATGAAACATTTCCCTCAATTTGGAAAGATAAAGGAATAGTTGTTATTCCAGATGCAAACGTTTTTGTTGATTTTGGTGTTATAACATTTGAAAATTTAAAAAAACACTGTATTATTTTGACAAGGACTGTATTTGATGAATTGGATAAATTAAAGAATAATTCCACAAAATTAAATGAAGAACAGCTTTTTTTCATGAGATCTATTGCACGTTACTTGAAAGATGGTGATAAAAATGTTCATATACCTTCTTCTGAAGTAGATCAACAAATAATTGGAAATGGAACAAAAATTAATGATGAACAAATTGTTTTAAATGCAATTCATTACAAAAATGTTTTCAAAAAGAAAAAAATATTTGTTATTAGTAGTGATACTAATATGTTTACTAGATGTAAATCTTCAAATATTGAATGTATGGCACCAAAAGATTTCACTAAAAAATATGGATAAAAATAAAAAATAAAGAACCATTTTTTGTTAAAAAAATTTTTTGTTTCACTCAAATAATTTGATTGGAAATAATTTATACTATAATCAAAAAAACGAAAATGCATAATCAAGTGACCCGTTTCATGGGAAATCTGATTTGGTGTATTTTGTAAAATTTAGAAAATATTTGAATTTTTATTGCACTCAAAAAAATGATTGGAAATATTTTATAATCAAAAAAACGAAAATGCATAATCAAGTGACCCGTTTCATGGGAAATCTGATTTGGTGTATTTTGTTAAATTTATATTATATTTGAATTTACTGTTGTTTTATTGGTGAAAAGAGAAAAATAGAAAAATGGAAAAAAAAGAAGAAAAGTCTTCTTATAAGATTCCAAAAAAAACCATTTGGTCAGATATTGTACTTGAAGAAAAGTACATAGATTTACTAAATAAATTAGATTTAAAATCAGAAAAAGATTGTATTGATTCTGATGAAAACCTTGTTGTGAATTATTTGAATGAAAATAAAGTTCCAACATTGACTCAACACCAAATAATTAAAAAGATTAAGACTCTTAAAAGAGAAAACTCTTCTTCTTCATTTGGAAGAATTAAAGAGTTTCCATATTTCCCACAATTTGAAGAAAATGGTGATATTGTGGAGTATACTACAAAATTATTTCAATTTATGAGTAAACATAAAATTCAAAATTTAAAGGAATTTATTGCTGAAAGATTTAAGAAATCTAAAAATTATCAGAATTTGGTTGATTATTTTGAAAAATCAAGATCAACTCATATTGTTGAACTTGAGTATATTGTAATTGGAATAATTAATCCACTTTATGGTCCTGGGTTTTGTTCATTTTACCAAATGCTGCACTTGCAACAGGGAAAATTGAATTTAAAACAATTTCAAAAAAGAATTCTATTAGCACTTTATGGAATAGGTGACACTATTTCTGAAGAATATAAAGTTGCAATGGTAGAATCAAAATTTAATCAAGATCTTTTGAGTGAGATTGAACAAAATGGACAATTCTCTGAAATGAAGTCTGAAGTAGTTCTTGATTTAATCTAAATCATATCAAGAAAAGATATCAAAAAAAAAGGCTCCAAAATGTTTTAAATGTAAAAGAGTTGGACATATTTCAAAAGACTGTAATTATCATGAAACTATTGATGGAAATGAATTGATTTCTTACAAAAAAAAAGAGAAAAATCAAAATCACCAAAAAGACGTGATAAAAGAAGAAGAAAAGATTCTAGTGATGATGAATAAATTGAATTTTATTTTATTTTAAATTTTTTTAACTGAATATTTTTAATTTTCCTTCAATTACAATTTTTGTTGAAAATAATGACGAAAACAAGGAAAACAAAGAAAAGGAAACAAGCTCCTTCAAACACCAGTGATAAACCAAAGAAACTACCTAGAGTAGTAAAA
>JAAFIR010000029.1 GCA_013297885.1 Leptospirales bacterium
AGCCCGGTTTTTCCCTTTTGAATTAAAAATGTTGAACTAAGAATTAAAAATGTAAAATTTTTTAATTTACTTAGAGCATTCTTAATTCAACATTCCATAACCGAGCTGTGGGAAAAATTCGCCCAATTCATAATTTATAATTCTAAATTTAACATTCCAAATCTTTGATTTTGACTACGCCATCATTTGGTCATTTTCCCAATCAGGGTCTGAAACATATTCACCCTCAGATTCATAATTTTCTTCTATGATAGTTGGTTTACAAAGTTTCCAAATTAAAATTCCGAAAACTAAAATGGTATTTAGCAAAACAAATAAAAAAGAAATTTGCTGAAAAACACCATACACTGCAAAATTCATTGCAAGCAGGGAAAGTCCAGATGAAAGAATGATACTTGATTCTTGAGAAATTAATTGTCTTATGAGTGAATGATTGTTGTATTCTAGGTCAGGAAAAATGGCGGAAACAAAAAATGGATAACCAAAAGTAAATGCTAAAAAAAGAACAGGGAATAAGAAAAAATAATTTCCAATTTCAGAAGTGTAGTGGGGGCTTCCGACAATTCCACCCATTAAACAAAAAAGATAGGTGATTAAAGAAATTACTAAATATACTATAAAAGAATTTTGAAGACTTCCATTCATTTCAAAAATATCTAAAATACTTTTTGGAATTAATTTTTGAAAATCAATCAATTCATCTCTTGAATAAGAATCTTTATGCTCTTCTTTAAAAAGCAAAACATAATATCTTATTAAAGAAAAAATAGTTATCAAAACTAAATTACAAATTAAAAAAACAATAAATTCTATCAATGTCTAAAATGCCTCATTCCAGTAAATACCATAATTAAACCATGCTCATCAGCTGCTGCAATCACTTCTTCATCTCGAATTGAACCACCTGGTTGAACAATTGCTTTTGCTCCCACTTTTGCAACAGCATCTATTCCATCTCTAAATGGAAAAAATGCATCTGAGCCTACATAAGATCCCACAACAGATAACATTGATTTTTGAGCTTTGGCTGCCCCTAGTTCAACTGAATCCACTCTAGACATTTGACCAGCACCAATTCCCAAAGTAGAATTCAAATCTGTGTACACAATTGCATTGGACTTGATAAACTTCACCACATTCCAAGCAAATAATAAACCTTCCAAATCTTCATCAGATGGTTTTTTCTTAGTTACTACTTTAAAATTTTCTTTTCCTAAAATATCATAATCTCTATCTTGAATTAAAATTCCATGATGAATTGGTCTGAGGTCTAGTTCACCTAATGCTTCTTTAAAACTTTCAATTTCAATTAAACGAATATTTTGTTTTTTAGATAAAATTTCTTTTGCTTCACTAGTAAACTTCTGTGCAATAATTCCTTCTACAAAATTTTCAGTGATTTTTTTTGCTAGCTCCACTCCAACTTCTCCACTTACACCAATCACAGAACCAAATGCAGAAATTGGATCTGTTTTTAATGCAAGATTGTATGATTCTAAAGTTGTTTCAGCAGAAGCAACACCACATGGATTGAGATGTTTTACAATTGAAACAGTGTTTTCTTTTAAAAGGGCAGCAATATGAAATGCAGCATCAAAGTCTAACATATTGTTAAACGAAAGTTCTTTTCCTTGAAATGCTGCAAATTCATTTTTTACAAACACAGGCTCATAAAACGCAGCAGCTTGGTGTGGGTTTTCACCATAACGAAGTTTTTGTTTTTTATTAAATGCAAATGTAATTTTGTCTGGAAATTTTTCATTTAGTGTAGAATAAAAATAATTTGAAATTGTTGAATCATACATTGCTGTTGAAGAAAAAACTTTTACTGCTAGTTTAAAAGATAATTCTTCTGAGATACCAGAATTTTTTTCCAATTCCTCTTCGATTAATTTGTAATCAGATACATCTGTTACTACAACAGTATGTTTGTAATTTTTTGCACCAGAGCGAAGCATAGAAGGTCCACCGATGTCTATGTTTTCAATTGCATCTTCCAAACTTACATTTGGTTTTTTGATTGTTTCAGCAAATGGATATAAATTTACAACAACAAGATCAATAGAAGGAATTCCATTTTTTTCTAATTCGTCTTTATGTCCCGGCATGTCTGGATTTCCGAGAAGTCCACCGTGAATTTTTGGGTGAAGGGTTTTTACACGTCCAGAAAGAATTTCAGGAAAGCCAGTATATTCACCAACAGAAACTGCATTTACAGAATTTTGTTTTAGAGTAGAAAGAGTTCCACCAGTTGATAGAATTTCAATACCTTTGCTTGATAAAAATTTACAAAATTCAACTAAATTTGTTTTATCACTAACTGAGACTAACGCTCTTTTAATTTTAATCATGAATGATACTAACCTTTCTGCCTTCTATTAATAACCTATCTTTGCAAAAATATTCAATTGCAAGTGGTAATATTTTATGTTCTTCTTGATGTATAATTTCCGTCAATTCAGTTATATTCATTTTCGGCAAGATTTCCACAACTGATTGTAAAATTATTGCACCAGAATCAATTTCTTCTTCTACAAAATGCACAGTGCAACCTGTAAATTTTACCCCATAATCAAATGCTTTTTCGATGGATTTAATTCCTTGAAACGAAGGCAATAAAGATGGATGAATATTGATAATTTTATTTTTAATACCAAAAATAAATTCTCCAGATAAAATTTTCATGTACCCTGCTAGAACGATTAAATCAGGATTTAACTTCATTACTAAATTTTTAAGCTCTAAATCGTAATTTGGATTTTCTTTTGATTCAATAAGAAAAATTTTAATTCCAAAATTTTTAGCTTTTTCTAAAACTTTTGCTTCTTTTTTATTACAAATTAAACCAAGAATTTCTACATCTAGTTTTATTTTTTGGATATATTCTATTGAAGCAGAAAAATTGGATCCAGTTCCAGAAGCTAAAAAAAGAATTTTTTTCATTTTAGGAAATGATTTTAAGTTAGTTTTAAAAGTAAATATTTTTAGTTAGTCTTTTATTGATTCTTTGGGGGAATTTTTTTTGCTATCGCAAAAAAAAACCGGGCTTTTCGCTACTTCTGAATCCTCGGACTAAAGTCCGAGGCTATTCAGAAACGCTACAATCCCTTTCCCTAGTAAATTCAAATTTTTTTGCTTTACTAAAAATTCTATTTTTATAATTTATTGAAGGAATGGAAAACTTAGCACATAAATTTATTACTGAAGAAGAATATTTTGTTTTTAGAAGAAAATTCTGAAATTAAACATGAATATTTTAATGGTGAAATTTTTGCTATGGCTGGAGCAAAAAAAAATCATCACATTGTAGTCATGAATTTGAGTATTACTTTAGGAACTTATTTCAAATCAAAACCTTGTAACGTTTATCCTTCAGATATGAGAGTGAGTGTTGAAAAAGGAAAATACTACACATATCCTGATCTCAGTATTGTTTGTGGAAAAAGTGAATTTTTGGATAATTCTGAAACTACACTTACAAATCCAAATTTAATTATAGAAGTATTATCAGACTTAATAGAAAAATATGATAGAAGTAAAAAGTTTCAATCTTACCGTTCGATTCCTTCCTTAAATACTTATATTCTGGTTTCTACTGAATACAAACAAATTGAAGTTTATTCAAAAACCTGGAACAATTCGTGGACACTCACTGATCTAGATAAAAACGAAAAAATTTATATTCCTGCTATTGATTTTACTTTGGATTTAAAAGAAGTTTATGAAAAAGTTGAATTTTAATTTTTTCTGTGATTTCTTCACTTCACCCAATTTTTCTTAATGCGAAGAATTTGTTTTCTAAAATTCCCTCTCCATTTCTAACGAAACGGAGAAGGCAAATTCGTTCTCCCCTCTTTAAGTTGTAAAACTTGGAGAAGGGACTTTAAAATAAATCACCCCAACTCAAAACAAGTCGGGGTGAGGTCTCCAGCAAATCCAACAGTGAGTCTAGAACCACTGCATTTTTTATATGCAATTTATTTCAAATTATAATTTTTTTGTGTTACTAAATATCATGTATCCACCAAGTGAGTCGATTAATTCTCGAACTTCACGATAAGCTCTATATCCAAAAAACACAACTTTGAGATCAGCATCAGCATAAATGGGTTTAACTTTTTCTACAAGTTTATAAAATTTGAGGACTTCTTCTTTGGTGATATGAGATTTTACTTCACCAAGGACAATAGTTTTTTTTTCTTTAATAAAGCCTTCTATGTAAAGATCAAATTCGATTGATTTATTTTCATAATTAATTTCTTCTCTAGAACAAGAAATAATTTTTAAATTCCAATATTTTTCTAAAAGTTCAGGAACCAAATCTAAAGCAAATTCTTCTAAACTTCCACCAAATGCTTCAGATAAACCACCAACTTGTTTAGCTAAATTTCGAACTTCTTTCTGGGTTTCAGCAAGTGAAATTGAAAGTTCTTTCTGAGATATTGAAAGTTCTTTCTGAGATATTGAAAGTTCTTTCTGAGATATTGAAAGTTCTTCAACTTTTAGTTCAGTTCTTTTTTGTGCTTCGGATAATTCGCCAACTTTTTTTGCTAAATTACGAAGTTCTATTTGAGTTTCTGTTTGAGCGACAGCTAGCTCAGAAACCACAGATGTCAAATGTTTAAAATCAGATGATTTAACTAAGTCATTATGACTAGAATGAAAAACTTCAGCAAGAACTGTCGCTTGCTCATCAGTAAAGACATAAGAAAATTGTTGTTTTAATTCAGAAATCCTACTCATAAAATAATTTTATATTTTTAGAAATAAAAGTCAAGTTCATTATTGAGTTGTATAAATATAAATTTTTTGACTTAGTTTCAATATTATACCTCTCGCATAGAAATAATTTTACTGAAGGTCATAACCTCTGCCAAATCCAACAGTGTGTCTAGACCTACTGAATTATCCTAAAAAACTAGTTTCTAATTACAACTAACTGAAGAATCTACTGCAATTGCATATTTATTTCTTAAATAACATAAAACAGCTGATGTTTTTCTATAAATTCTGTAAGAAGTTGCACCAGTTTGAGCTGACCAGGAAAGTGAAATTAAATTTGGTCCACCATTTGCTTGAATTGGAAATGTTGGAGTCGCTGTTCCAGTTTGAGTTCCAGTTCCTGTTGTTACTTGATTGGGTCTGATTAAATTTGGAATAAAATAACCAAGTGGATTACAAGTAGAATCTAAAACTGAACAAGGTGGATTGATTTCGCAATTAACAAGAATTAATAAAATAAAAAAATGTTTCATAAGAATTATTATATTTATTATTATAAATGTCAAATATTTATTCGATATTGGATTTATTGTATATGAAAATAATCTTAGGTAGGATTTTTTTAAAAAGGTTGTTTTGAAAAAAAAGATTTCTCAATACTACGCGAAAAGGGATTGAAGCGGAAATCCTTTTGCTTTTAGTAAAAAGTTTTACTATGAAATTTTTGTTGCAAAAGATTGCTGCATAGCTTGGCTATGTGCTCCGTAGGAGCAGGGGGGTCATAGCACGGTTTTTTTTGTGATTGAGTAGATTCGAAATCACAAAAAAAATTCGCCCTGAGAAAAGCTTAAGGGACTACAAAAAAACTATAAAAAAATTCTCTATTTCTTTGATTAAAAACTAAAAAAGATTCTTGCAATTTAATGTTTTTTGAATATACTAGGTAAAGATATTTATTTTACTGTCGAAGATAATACTGAGGGCATATGTCATTACTGAATAAAGGTTACAATTCTACAATCAACGATTCTTATAAATCAAATGAAATTTCAACAATGAGTCAAGGAAAATTAATTGTGATGCTTTATGATGGCGCAATACGTTTTTTAAATATTGCAGTTGAAAGTATGACTCCTAGAAAATACGAAATTGTAAATAAAAATATTTTAAAAACCCAAGACATAATTACTGAACTAATGACATCTCTCAATTTAGATGAAGGTGGAAAAATTGCTCAAGATTTACTTGCACTTTATATTTATATCAAAACCAGGCTCATTGAAGCAAATGTAAAAAAAGATGCAAGTATTTTAAATGAAGTTATAAAACATTTATCTGAATTAAAACAAGCTTGGGAAGAAATCCAAAACAAAGAAGTTTCAAAACCAAAATCAACTTTAACTGGAATTTCTATTCAAGGATAATTTGAATTTTGAACAAAAAATTTTTTCTTATTTAGAAAAAAATTTTAAAACACAACTAAATTATTTAGATATAAGAAATCCAGACAAAGCTCTTGAGCTAGTTAAAAATTCAGAAAGAGCAATTCTTGTATTAAACAAACTTAAAAACCCAATTCAAAATACAAAAAAATTAGATGAATTAATTTCTATTTACGAACAAGTTCAAAAAAAATTAGAATATGAATTATTAGAATTAAAAAAAGATTATTATTCTCTCAAAGTTAAAAAAGATTTAAAGAAAATTTATGGGACAAATTCTCTTGATTCACTCTCAATCAACTTTTCAAAAAAATCTATTTCGAATTGATTTTTGGTAATTAAATTTTCCATTTGGAAAATGATTTGGTCTTGTTTATAAATTTTTAGAGTCCATGGTTTTTTTTCTAATACAACATGAACATAAGAAACAAAGCCTTCAGCAAAATGATCTCCAGCATTTGTGGCAGCGTACAAAGTTGAAAAAGGTGAGCCAAAAAGTTTTGGATAAATTTTATCCCAGTTGTCTTCGAGTGAAATTTTTTTGTTAGAATAAAAATGCACTTTATCAATTAAATTATATTCTTCTTTTAAATTGGTTAATTCTTTGTCCTTTTTCCAAACACCTCTATAAAAATTAGCTGAAATATCAGGATTCTCTAAAAAAATACCATCAGTGATTTCAGTAACAGTTGACAGGATATGTCCGAATTCATGAAATAAAATATAACGAATTGCGTTTTCAATAGTATTATTTTTTTCATCTTCAATTTCAATTACTAGGTTTAATTCTTTTGAATTAAAAACAGTGTTCTCTTTGTAAGTAATCCAGTCGTTTGCAGTTTTATTTAATGCATTTGAATCTAAAATAATAATACCACCAACAACTTTTCCGTTTTCAGAAACATAATGTGTAAGGCCTGAACTACCTAAATTTTCACAAAAATAAATTCCAATAATGTATTTATCAAATAGAGTAGAAATTTTTTTTGGTAGTGTTTTTGAAATTGCAAGAATTTTTTTTCTATCTAGTTCAATATTTTTTGATGGAGTTGGGATATTTTTATATCCATCAATTTTATTTAAGTTTAAAATTAAATTTTTTCTTAAATCATCTAAATTATAAACTCTATGTTGAAAATATTTATGGACGTTTGCATAATTTTTAAATTTGGATGCTTCATGAAAGCGATAAACTTCTTTATAAGTTTTAAATTCTTCTTTACAAGAAAAAAAAAATAGAATGAAAAATAAAAATTTCATTCCAAATATTTAATAATATTTCGATCAGGCGAAATCCAGTTTTTATTATGAGAATTTGAATTAAGTGAAATAAAGTTTTGTTTTTGTCTGATTAATCTTTTATTTCTAAAATACAGAGTTAATTTACCTAAATCTTGTTCTTTTGGACAATCAATTAAATACATATTTTTTTTTGTAAAACTAAAATTGGAAGTTTTAGCAGATTCCAAAAAAAAATAAGTTGGTTTTTCTGGAGAAAAAGAATTTAAATAATCTAAATTTCCAAATTGGGGAAATACTAATTCAAAATCTAAATTTTTATCTTCAATATCAGAAAGTAAATGTGAGACTTGAAATTCTAAATTTTCTGATTTAAATTTTTTTGATAAATTGTATTTATTAGTATTTTCTCGATGTGCTAAAATTGGAAGACTTAGATTTTTCTTGTTTGGATTTTCTTCTAAATATTGTAGTTCTTTTTCAGATACAAAACTAGCATCAAAACCAGCCAGTGCTATTAATTCAAATAATCCTCTAAACTTTTCTTTATATTCTGAAAATTGTCCAGAAGAAAATAAAAATACTCCACCACGATGGTCTTTCTGATTTTCTTCTTCAATTTTTTTTATTGCTGAAATGGTTGCAAGTCCTGCTCTTCCTTCTGAATCAAAAGCATATTCACCATGAATATTACATTTATAAAATATAATAATTTCTTTATCTTTTTTAGAAATTGGTTCAGAATGAATTAGAAATAAGGTAGATAGAAAAAGTAAAATCCTCATAATTAAATTATCGTCTTAGCACAAAATTTTCTCCATTCTTTTCACCACTAGAACGAATAAATAATCTTTTTTGTGCTTCTACACCAAGAATTACTTGGTATAGATCTGTAATAATTGCTCTTGATGAATAATATCCATGTCCAAGACCTGCAATTCCCATTACGGGTGCATCAACTGGATTTACATTGATCATATCAATTCCTTCAAATTTTTCACAAGAACCAACTCTTCCTCCAGAGTTTACTTTGCTAGAAGCAACCAGTGCATTGTCACCTGGTGAACAATAGATTGTTACCCTTTCAGCAGAGTTAGAAATGTTTTGGTATAGCTTAGCAAACGATTTAGAATCATAATCAGGTGCATTAAAAATAACCTGGCTTAAAAATTTTGTTCTATTAGTTTCATGTAATTGGTTAATTGCAGGTATTGCCATTTGGTGTCCCATTGAGTGAACAATTAAATGAACTTTTTTTCCAGTTTTTGAAATTTTATCTAAGAAAATTTTAAAATGATTAATTGAATTTTCTGCGTTTTGTTTATTTTCAAGGTAAGTTGATTTAATCATTAAAGCATTCAAAATTCCATCTTCAGCTCCGGCAGGCCAAGTATAGAGAATTAACTCGCCTGAAAATTTTAAATCAAATTTAATTTGAGCAGCACGTAAAATTGCTTCTTCAAATTTAACATTAAATCCATGAACAAATACAATAACTTCTTCAAAAGAATTTTTATTTACTTCACCAATCAGTGAATCTAGGTCAGGAATATTTTGATGAGATTGAATTTGAAAATAATCATCTTTACTGCCTTTAATGTCTTGGTCAAGTGTACCTATTTCATGATTTTGTGGCACTGAAATTGTACAACTACCGAATTTTTCTTTTTCGATTTGGTTTGTATAATAAGAATTTGTACAAGATGGATTAAATCCATTTGTTTTTCTCATTGTAGCAAAATTAATTTTTACTAAATCAGTTTTGTCATAAGTATTTTTTACTCTATTATTTAAGGATTCTTTTAGAGTGGGTAATGTTTGTGTGCAGTTATAAAACTGAATTAAGATTAAGAGCGTAAATAATTTATTCATATTAGTAAGTAAATCCTTTTATTATGTTGCTTGGGTTAATTGATTTTCCGCTTTTAATAATTTCAAAATGTAAATGGGGACCAAAACAATATCCCGTGCAACCCGATCTAGAAATAATAGTTCCACCTTGTACATAATCTCCTTCAAAAACATATAATTTTGAATTATGTGCATACAAAGTTTTAATTTCACCAGAGTGTTCTAAAATTAAAACATTCCCATACCCACCCATCCAACCAGAATAAATTACTCTTCCAGAACGTGCAGCTTTTACAGGTTCATAATTTGCTTTTAAATCAAGTGCATCATGAAATTGATAACGAGGATATGACCTCCAGCCAAAACCGGAAGTAATAATTTTTGATGCTACTGGTAGATACCATGTTGGCACTGGATCTGGAATTACTGCACCTGGTAAAAAGATTCTTTGTCCTAGTAAAAAAATATCAGCTTCGTCAATGTGGTTTTCATCTAAAATATCATCCAGAGAAACTTTGTAAGTAGTAGCAACTTTTGCAAGAGTATCTCCATTTTTAAATTTATAATACAATCCTCTTTTTTTTGGAATACTGAGTAGTATTCCTGAAATAAATGGATCAGTAGTTTTTAAATTACTTGCTTCTAAAATTTCTTCTTTTGGTACATGGAAAGATTCAGAAATTGAATCTAAAGTATCATTATCTTTTACTCTATAAGAAATATTTTTTATTTTTTTTTGTGGCTCAGATGATGTTAAAATTTTTAGTTTTTGTTCTTCTGTTTGTTTTAAAAAATCTTCATCACCTGATTTAGCAAGTTTATCTCTAACATCTTCATCAGTTAAATTTGTTGCATCTTGGTTATAACTTAATTCTTCTTTTTCTATTTCAGCTGTTGTTGGATTTGTACTAAATACAAAAAATAAAGTTGTTAAAAAAGAAATAGAAATTAAAGGAATTATTTTAAATTGTTTTTTGCTAAAATCAATATCACCGTAAACTAAATTTTTATCTGATTTATAAGAATAATGAAAATTTCCTTTTCCTAAATAAATTAAAACAAATTTATTTGTTCTTAATAAGATTTTTCCACTTTGTTGATCTTTATTTTTTCCAAACATATTATAGGATTTACATTAATTTCTAAAAATTGATTCAGGATAGATTAGACAATCCAATTTTTAGTCAATTTTATCATCTCCTTGAAATAGATTTTTTTTTGGTCTTTTTTTTGTTTTTGGTTTTTCTTCAATTTTTTCTTCTTTAATTAATTTTTTTTTCTTTGGTTTGGAAACTTGAGTTTTATCATCCTCAATTTTTTGTTCTTTTTTAATTTTTGGTTGAGAATATTCTGATTGGTTACTTCCTATTCCAGAATCAAAACCCTCAAGTCCATCATTACAATATGTTTTTGGCTCAGTGCCTTTTATAAAATATTCAGTGTATACATCTGAATTACTTGAAGTTGCTAGTTTACCTGTTTTAGCACATACATTTCTAGTTATAATATTCAAATTATTTTTAAAATTATATTCTAATACTGCTTCATTTTTTAATGCAAGCCCCATGTATTTTCCCCAAATAGGAGTTGCAACAACTCCGCCAGCCATTCCTCTGCCTAATGAAACAGTTCCAGAATCATAACCAAGCCAAACAGAAGTAACAAGTTCAGGGGTATAACCAACAAACCATGCATCTCTAAAATTATTTGTTGTCCCTGTTTTACCAGCAGCAGTTCTTCCTAGTCCGTAACTTAACACTGCTTTGCCAGTCCCTTTTTTTATTACATCTTCCATCATATTGGTAATTAAAAAAGCAGATTCTCTTGAAATAATTTGTTTACGTTCTTTTTTTTCATGTTCAGTTCTAAAATCTTTGAATAAATTTCCTTTATTATCTTCAATATATAAAACTGAAATTGGATGAACTTCTTTACCACCAGATGCAAGAGTTGCATAAGCTCTTGTCATTTCATAAGGGGAAACTTCAAAAGTTCCAAGAGCTACAGAAAAATTTCTAGGAATAGGTCTATTTAATTTTAGAAGATTTGTTATTGTGGGAAAAATTTTTGAAATTCCGGTTTGTTCTACAACTCTCACTGCAACTGAATTTCTTGATGTTTCAAGTGCTGCTCGAAGCCTAATAAATCCAGAATATTCTTCTGAATAATTTTCTGGTGACCACTCATCTCCGTCTTCCATCAAAAATTGTAATGGAGAATCCAAAAATAAAGTAGAAGGTGTAATATTTTTTTCAGAAATTTTTTCTGGGTTTGCTCCATAATAATCTAAAACAGAAGCATATACTAATGGTTTAAATGAAGACCCTGGTTGGCGAAATGCCTGAATATTTCTAATTTGTTGGTTTGCAGATTTGAAACCTGTTCCACCCACCAGAGCAGTGATATAACCTGAATTTGGTCTGATACTCATCAAAGAACCTTCTACAGGAAGTAAAACATCTGAAGTTTGTTGCCTGATATAATTTTCATCTATACTAGTTCCAACTGTATCTGAACCAGATAGCAAATTCAAAAAAGATAATGAATCCCTTAATTCCTCTTGGTAGGCGTATCTAAATGTTCTTTCTGATTTTGTAATTTTAGAACGAAATTCATTAGTATCATTGACCAAACTTAACATTTGAAAAATATCTCCATATTTATCATCAAATGCGTCAACATTTCTAAAAATTCTTTGATTAGAAACTAGTGTTTGGTTTTTTAATCCTTCTGTTAAAACTTTTTCTGCAACTATTTGGTGTTCAATATTTAAAGTAGAATAAACTTTTAGACCACCATTATAAAGCTCTTCATCGGGAATCACTTTTTTAAAATTTCTTCTGACATATTCAGTAAAATAAGGGAACCGATTTAATCTATCAGAATAAGCTGAATCATTTGGAGAACGATTTAAGTTTTGGTAAAATAATGCAAACTTTTTGTATTCTTCTTCAGCTTTTTTAATTTCTAATTTTCCGTTTTCAACTAGTTTCATAAATATAACTCTTACTTTTGCTGAAGAAACATTTGGATTTACTATAGGAGAAAATTCTTTTGGTCTAGTTGTGAGACTTGCGAGTAATGCAGCTTCACCCCAAGTTAATGAATTAATTTCTTTTCTGAAATAAAATTTTGCAGCAGCTCCTACTCCAAGCGTTCCATGACCAAGTGGAATTTCATTCATGTACATTTCTAAAATCGAATCTTTGGAAAATTTTGATTCTAATAATAATGACAGCCAAGCTTCTCTAGCTTTACGGATAAATGATCTATCAATACTTAGAAATTTTAAACGTGCAACTTGTTGAGTTATAGTTGAAGCACCTTCTTTAACTTTACCAGCTAAAATATTTACTGCCATTGCTCGAAAAATTCCACGAATATCAATTCCAAAATGGGAATAAAAATTATTATCTTCTGTTGAAATAAAACATTGTAAAACTTTATTAGTTTTATCTTTTAAATCTTTTTCTAAATTAAAATCTTTAAGTTTTAGTGCTTGTCTCGAAAATTGGTAAAATTCAGCTATTGGTTCATATTCACCTTTTTTATTTACACCATAAAGTGTAGTAGGTGTTTCATATTCTTCAGCTTGTTTAATTAATGAAAAATCTTTAAAACTAGAAACTAATAAAAAAAAATTTAAACCAAGTAAAAAAAATATTAAAGCAAACAACTTTAAAAAAACTTTTTTACCACTTAATATAAAATTGATTATATAGGAATAAACTGAAACAAAAAATTCACTTAGTCTATTATACTTCATTTGGTTTAAACTCTTTCATTTCACCAATGCCTAAATTTCTAAGTCCAGTATCTAAATTATATCCTGAATATTCTTTTAAAATTGAGTCTCTTTTAGATTTACCTTGGATATAATCCCAAGCCATTGTAATTGCTTTTTTTGCTTCAAAAGTAGCATTATTTACTAAAGAGAAAAAAGAATGATTTCTTTTTCTTTCTTTATCAGCTGGATAAAACCATTCTTTTTCTTCGAGGTTTAATACTTTATGATCAATTGTATCTTTGTATGGAAGTAGTAAAGTAGTTGCTTTTTTTTTGGAAAATGAAACAAAATCAAAAGTTTTTAAAATTCCTCTAACAAAAGAGTTTCTAGAATCAAGTATTTCATTAAATTTTATGTAACCTAAATATGAATCATTTAAAATATCACCTGGAATAATTTTTTTTCTAGAGCCCAAATAATTTTCTTTAAACTCAATTGGAAAAACTTTTTCAATTGCTTCAAGCCAAAATTTCCAAATCAAAGGATCCATCTTTTTTAATCCAGAAATTCCTCTTCGCCTAATATCGATTATGTGTGTGAAGTCATAATCATTTGGAGACATTCCCCAACGTTGATCTAAAAGTAAAGAGTCTAGTTCAAATTCAACCCTCATATGGTTGTATTGTGCCATAGAAGAAATTTGAGGATCTTTTGAATAATAATCTCCAGATATAAAAAAAATATAAGGATGAGTAACAATATCAACAGCACAATGACAAATATATCCTAGAACAAAAGCTATTAATTTATTTTGATCTAAACCTTCTTCTGTTTCTAAAATCGAATCTAAAAATTCCAAAATTAATTCTACAACATTCTTATGATGATGAATGTCTCCAAAAATTTGTGCTCGTGAAGTTATTTTTGATGGGCTTAAAATATGATAATAATAAAAAATATCTGGTGCAATTGCACCAAGGTTTGCATATTTTTTTAATTCAGAATTAGTTAAAAGTTCAGCAATTTTTTTTTGTTCAGGGTTACCATGTTCGAGGTGTTTAATAGTTTGAATTAAAACTTCAATATGAGTGATTTTTCCAGCCACAAAGAACCTAAAAAATTATTTTAGAGCTTGTTCAATATTATCGTGTATTAATACAAAATCAGTGAGACCAACAATATCCATAACTTTTCTAAAATGAGAGTTTAAACCAGAAAATTCTATCTTACCTTGGTTTTCAGATGCTTTAGAAATCAAACTGATAAGAGTTGCGATTCCTGCTGAGTTGATATATGCTGTTTTGGTAAAGTCAATTAAAACACGTTCTTTTTTATTTGTTGGAATGGAAGTATAGCAATTTACGATTTCTTCGTCAGCTTCAGAAGTGATTTCGCCTTCAATGTGAATAATTGGAATTGGGCTTTTATCGTAATCTACAAAAATTTTAAATTCATCTACCATAAACTCTATCTTAATTTTCTAAAAGTAGAGTCAAGGATTTTTTCCCTTTATACAAGTTACTAAAGTTGAAATATTTGGGCGAATTTTTTCTCAATATATCACCTGAAAGAAGAATTTAAAATTCAAATTTTTAAGCGAATGAAATTGTTGATTACAAATTTTTAATTCTTCAAAGGATTTTTGTTTAATTAAGAAAAAACGGGCTTTCCTTTATTGTCAATTTTTTAAAATTAAAATCTAATTTCTTAGTTTTACTTTCTAAAAAATTAATTTAAAAAATTGACACCAAGTCAATCCCTTTCGCATTGAATACTGAAATTTTTTCGTATTTGATAAACTAGTATTTAAAAATTTTTTTATGAACTGGCAAAGCTGTATTGAAGGATTTATTTGTTAAAAAGGATTTGTTTTGTTGGGAAATTGTTATGCTTAGAAAAATCTATCCGAACTTGAAAATTCTTTCGTATTGGTGGATTTTATTGTTTTGGAAAAATCCCCCGTATTGGAAAACCCACTCTTTACCCGTTGGAACGGGGAAGTCGAGGTTTATGGAAGATTCCACAATTTCAGCAAAATCCAACAAATCGAGGCGAAGCAGCAATACAAAGAGTTTATTGATCGAAAAATTAAATGCTGCTCTATACAGCTTCATTACAAACCAATCTCTCTTATATGGCTCAAAATCTTTTCTGATCAAATTTTGCCCTTTAGGTTGGTATTCAGTTTTTAGCCCAATAGAATATGGCACAACACCGCTTTTTAAATAAATTTCATATTTTTTTAGTAAATGAGCAAAATAATTTTTTAGGTTTCCATGTGACTCAATTTTTAGGAGCAGCTCTTCCCAATATTCTTCAGGAATTAAAAGGGTGCAAGAAGTTCCAACTGTTTCATCCATTTCTCTGAGTTCTACAATTTGTTTTTTTGTAAAAATAAATTTTGATTTCATAGATATTAAACTAATTTTATTTTAGAAAAGTTTTCAGAAAAACGAACTTTATTGATTTTTTTAAAAAATTAAAAAATTATTTCTTAAAAGTTAAGAACTACTCTGCACAACTATTTGATTAAAAAAATGTGTTATAAAAAAATTTATTTCAATAGTAATAGTTTGCAAAAAGATAATTTCCATTAAAAAAATTATTTATTTATTACCTCGGACAAAACCCCTTTTTTATATTTGTAGAACTTTTTTTTATTTTCTTCGCTTAAAATAATTATACCATTTGATGTGATTTCTATATACTGACAATAAGAAATTCCTAAAGGGATGCTTATTTCTTGATATCTTCCACCTACAAATCCAAAAAATCTACAAGTGTCTGCTTCTCCTATTCCATGACTTTCAGCAATAATTTCAGGAAACTCATCTTTGTCTAAATCATAAGTTTTTATTTTATCAGCATCAAAACTTTCAAGGCGTTTAAATCCATTTTTAAACTTTTTAATAAAATAATTATTTGTATAATAATTCCCATAACCTTTTATAGTTTTGTAACCGGATGCTATTTTTAATAAATAGATTTTACTTTCTTTCTTTTTTGGAACATTAAGCGGAATGAATTTTGTATCTAAATAATTGATAAACCAATTTGTACCTTCATCTCCTGATGAATTTTCAATTGTCACATCATCAATAAATGCTTTTTCTATTTTTGTAAATTTTCTAATACCTGCTTTCTCAAGATAATTTACAAATTGATTGATGCTTATTACAATTCCGTATTCTTCAGAAATCCAACCTTTCAGATTTCCCATATTAAAATGCAAAAAAAGTTTTCCATTAATATTCTTTTGTTTATCAACTTCCAGAAATTCTCCAGAATTTGGATATTCAGTAATGTCTTTAATTTTTTTTCCTGATGGATTTTCTAAATAGATTGGTTTTTTTTGAATTAAAAAGAACCGATTTTCTGGATGAGATATTTTTGCAATATAGTCTAAGTCAGTTTCAGTGAAACCAGAAAAAATCCAACCTTGATTTGCTTTAAATTGAATTTCATACCAGTGAGCTTCAATGCCATCAATTTTTTCTTTAAATTTGGTTTGACCAATTACAAATCCAATTTCAGCATCAGGCAATATTGCCAACTTTTTGGAATTTTGATTTGGTTTTTCTCTTAAAATCAAACCTCTTTTAGAATTAACCACAAAATACAAAGGTGAGTTTTCATAATCAATATCAATTTCTTTTGTGGAATTTTTTTGAGCGGAAATTTGAAAACAAATTAATAATAGAAGAATAGTTTTTAAGTAAAATTTCATAATTGAATTGAACTTATATAATTTTTCACAGCTGATAAAAAAGATTAATATTAAATAAAAAAAATTTGCATTCATTTATTCCTCGGTCTATTCACAAGAAATTCTATCCTTAAATTCTGGAACAAATTTTTTATTAGTATTTTTTAAAGTTTTTAAAATTATATTTTGATTCTTAACGGAAAATTCTAGTTTTAGTTTTGAATGAAAATTAACAGCACCAAATTTTTCAATACTTTCTTTATCACATTTTTTACCGCATTTATCCAAAAATTCTTTTTGAGAAATTTTGTCTTGGTCATCTCTATTTGCTTCGACTTCAGCACAACCTGCATAACATTCCATTGAATAAGTTGAATTTGTTTCTAAGGAAATCAAAATTTTATTATTTTTCCTATACCATTTACCATAAAAGAATGGAATTAAGCTCCCAAGTTCACCACCGTTCAAAGTAGTTAAATGATTATCAAATAGTTGAATTTTGTAAATATCAGAAAATTCAAATTCTCTACTATCTTTAAAATTTTGAAAATCATTACAATTTAATTTTTTTAATTTAAATTTCAAATAATCTCCATCAACCCAACCAATTTTATTTTTATAACTTAGTTTATACCAAATCCCAAAATCAGATTTTTCTTTTATATGTTTAATTTCTAAAACTTTAACTTTTGAATGAATCCTAAAATAGAATTTTATTTTTGAAGTAAGACTAGGTTTTGTTCTTAAAGGAATTTTTTCTTCAGGGAAATAATCTATTTCATCTAAACTAAAAATTTTAAAAGCTATTAAAAAAAGTAATAGAATTTTTTTTATAAAATTTTCCTTTCATTAGAATAAATTAATCCTATACGAGCGATAGAGATTGAAGCGAAAATCCTTTTTGAAAAAAAGATTGGAGCGAAAAGCTCGGTCAACGCGAAGCGTTGAATCGCCCTTCAAACATTTAAAAACTTATTTCTTAAAAAATTCATTTATAATTTTTTCAAGATCAGATTTTAATTCAGACTGTTTATTGATAAATACTTCAATGGGTAAATTATAAATTTTTGAAAGAGTTTCTTCATTTAGATTTAAAGATTTAATTTTGATATAATCTTTTTCAGTGCAAAGTAAAATTTCTTCTTTTTCCAAATTTTTTTCTAGTGTAAGAATTGTTTCAGTAGTATAAGAAAAATGATCTGGAAATCTTTTTTTGGTTAGCTTCAGAGGTTTTAATTCTTCAATCGAATTTTCAAATGAAAAGGGGTTTCCAAGTGCAGAAAACAAAGTAATTTTTTTGTGATTAAGATTTTGTAATAAAATTTTTTCTTTCTGATTTTGAATAAATTCAAGTTTATATGCTAAATGAAAAAATTTTAATTCTGGATTTATTTTTAAAAATTTCATCTTAAATATTTCTACATTATAAGAATTTTCTTTTGAATAACGTGTAAAAAAAATATACTTTACCCGTTTAACAGCGGTTATGCTCTCTCGAAGATTTCCAAGAGGAATTGTAAACCCATTTCCAATTGGGGAATCCGAATCAACAAGCAATAAATCTAAATTTCTTAAAATGGCATGATGTTGAAATCCATCGTCTAAAATGATAATTTTGTCTAAGTCTTCTTTTTTAATTTCTTTTTTTTCGAGAATTGGAATAAAAAATTTTTCTCTAAATTTAGTTCTAAACCTTGGTGAAAAACGAGCATTGATATCTTTTAAAGAAAGTGAAAATTTTGTAATAGGTTTAAGACTCGGATAAAATTTATAAAATGAAGCGTATCTTTTTTTACCAATAATTACTTCAACTTCAGGAACTTGAGTTTTAATTAATAAAGGTTCATCACCTGTTTCAATTGGAGAAGAATTTAATTCTACAATCATTCCTTCAACTGTTTTTGTCCCTCTGTATCCTCTGCTCAAAATAATAATTTCTTTTTCGCGAAAAATTCCTGATAAAAGTTTACTTAAATAAATTGTGAGTGGGGTTTTTCCAGTTCCCCCAGTTGTTAAATTTCCAACTGAAATTACAAAACTATCCTGAAATTTATTTTTTTTCTTAAATCTTCTGTCTAGATAAAATAAAAATTGGTAGAGAAGAGAAAATGGATAAAGCAAATATAAAAAAAATTTCATTTTGGTTTTTCATCAAACTGCATTTCAAATAATTTTTTATATTTTCCATTTAATTGAATTAATTCTTCATGAGTCCCATGTTCTAAAATTTCACCATCTTCCAAATAATAAATTCTATTTGCAATTGAAATTGTAGAAAGCCTATGAGCAATTATGATCGTTGTTTTCTTTTTATAAATTGTTTCAAGTGTGTTCTGAAAAATTCTTTCTGATTCTGTGTCAAGAGCAGATGTAGCTTCGTCTAAAATTAGTATATCTGGATTCGAAAGTAATGCCCTTGCGATGGAAATTCTTTGTCTTTGTCCACCTGAAAGCATCACACCTTGTTCACCAATAAATGTGTTTAATCCTTCTTTACATCCTAGAACAAATTCTAATGCTGAAGCCTCTTCACAGGCTTTTAAAATTTCTTCATCTGTTGCACCAAAACTTCCATAAGAAATATTTTCACGAATTGAACCATTAAACAAAAAAACATCTTGAGAAACAATTCCAATTTTTTTTCTTAACGAACCTAGTTCAATTTCTTTAAGATTTATACCGTCTAACAACACTTCACCGCTTGAAGGATCAATTAGTCGAGGTAAAAAATCTTTTAAAGTTGATTTTCCAGCACCACTAAATCCAACAAAAGCAATAGTTTCACCTTTTTTTAGAGTGAAGTTAATATTTTTTAAGGCATATTTTTCTTGATGCGGATATTTATAAGAAACATTTTGAAACTTTACTTCAGACCGAAATTTATCAATTTGTTTTGGATTTTCAATATTATAAATTTCAAGCTTAGTATCTAGAATTTCAAAAACTCTTTCACCTGCCGAAATAGAACTTTGAATATAATTATAAGTAAGACTTAATTGTTTTATTGGACGAATGACAAATACTAATGTAAAGAAAAATGCCATAAATGTGCCACGAGAAAAATCTTCATTAGAGATCAAATAAGCTCCGAATGCTAAAAAAATTGCAGCAGTAATTGATCCAAATAGTTCAATAATCGAAGGACCAAGTTGGTGATAAAAATGTCCCTTAAAAGTTTTGTTGGAAAGTTCATTATTAATTTGGTAAAATCTTCCTGCTTCTCTTTTTTCCATTGAAAAAGCACGAATCACTCTAATTCCTGCAATCACTTCTTGAAGTAAACCGTTAAGTGAAGATAATCTCTCTTGTTGGTTTTTTGTTGCTTTTCTTATTTTTTCTGAGAATGCAGTTATGGGTCCCATGATTAGCGGCACAATAACAAAAACTACAAGGAACAATTTCCAACTTAAAAAGAATAATAAAAAAAGATGAGTTATAATATAAAAAAAATCATTGATCGAGTCTTTTAAATCTTGAGAAATAATTTTAGCAAGAATATCCACATCGTTAATTATTCTACTCATAACAATTCCTGTTTTTTCGCTAATAAAATAATCAAGTGGAAGTGTTTGAACTTTTTTATAAATTTCTTCTCTTAAATCTCTAATTGCAAAATAGCCAGTAGAGTTTATAAAATAGGTTGTTCCTGCGAGAAAAATTAATTTTAAAAAATAAACTGGAAAAGTAATCATTACAAATAACATTACAATTTCGTTTGGGGTATAATTTTCTAATTTTGAGTTAATCATTTTTTTAAATTTAATTAATCTAAAATGAAGTTTATCGAGATTTGAAATTTCTTCTTTGGATTCAATTTTTTTTATGAGTGCTTGGTCTTTTTTTGTTATTGAAATTTGGAATTTATAATTTTTATTTCCTCCCATAGAGTCAAAAATTGGTATCATGCTTGTAAGTGAAATTCCATTGAATACTGAAACAAAAATGGATAGCACTAGACCAAAAATCAATCTATATTTGTATTTTAATGAATATCCAAGTAATCTTTTAAAAATCTTCAAACTAAATGAATCTTTTTTGAGTAAAAGTATAGAACAAGTAAAATTTTTTCAATAAGAATCATCTTTAAGTTTTTTAAGACAATAATTTTTGAAATACTATTGAATAAGTGCTAGAATTAATTCTTTTTACATCTTAAACATTCATTATAGAATATTAAATCATAAAAAATCTTAAATTAGAAGTGAAGCATACTATTATTTTACTAAAAAATTTTTTAAATGTTAAAATTTTAACCTCTAGTTTATTAATTTTGATTTTATTTTAAGAATTAGTTCTTAAATTAAAATAACTAAAGTATCATTGTTTTAAAAAGAAAATTTAAACTTCTTGAAAAAAACTACTTCTATTTAGTATTTGAATTATGAGATTTTCTTTACAAACTAAAATTTTAATTTCCATGTTATTTGGAATCATTTTAGGATTTATTTGCATTCATTTTCGTTTACAAAGTTTTACTAATAATTGGGTAAAGCCATTTGGTACAATTTTTATTACTTTATTAAAATCTATTGCAGTTCCTTTGGTATTTGTTTCTTTACTCAAAGGAATTTCTTCTTTAAATGATATTTCGAAACTTTCAAGATTGAGTTTTAGAACAATATCACTTTATCTTTCAACAACAATAATTGCAATTTCACTTGGTTTAGTTTTAGGAAATGTCTTTAAACCGGGAAACACTCTAAGTAACGAAAAAAAAGAAATTTTAAAAACTAAATTTATAGATCAAGCAACAAAAAAAATATCTGACTCAAAGGCAAACGACAAAAAACCTCCGTTACAATTTTTTGTTGATATGTTTCCTGAAAATATTTTAAAAGCCTTTACAGAAAATTCAAAAATGCTTCAAGTGATTTTATTCACTATGTTTCTTGGAATTGCAATTATTTCTATTGATAGACAAAAAGTTTTACCTTTTACAAACTTTATTGATTCCTTAAATGAAATTTTATTAAAGCTTATTGAAATCATTATGTTTTTTGCACCATTAGGTGTATTTAGCTTAGTATCTTCTTTGCTTGTTGAATTTGGTGGTGACTCTATTTCTGAAGCATTAGATTTATTTTTGGCTCTTGGTTATTATTCTATTGTAGTGTTGTTTGGACTTTTTTTAATGAGCTATTTAGTATATCCATTTATTTTAAAACTATTTACCAATTTCAGTATTTTAGAATTTTATAAAAAAATGATTCCAATTCAATTAGTTGCTTTTACGACCAGTTCAAGTTCTGCAACTCTTCCTGTAACTATGGACAATGCAGAAAAAAATTTAAACATCTCCAAAGAAGTTTCTAGTTTTGTTCTTCCATTAGGTGCAACAATTAATATGGATGGAACTGCAATTTATCAATCTATTTCTGTTTTATTTATTGCACAAGTATTTGGTTATGAATTAGATTTTTCAGCACAATTAAATATAATTCTTTCAGCAACTCTTGCTTCAATTGGAACTGCAGGAGTACCAGGAGCAGGAATTGTGATGCTGGTAATTGTTTTAAATTCTGTTGGAATTCCGTTAGAAGGAATTGCACTCATTTTTGCAGTTGAAAGAATTTTAGATATGTTTAGAACAGTGGTGAATGTATGTGGTGATATTGCTGTTGCAATAGTAGTGAATGAAAAAGAAAAAAAGAATATACAAAATTAAATTTTATTAAACTTTAAAAAAAGTAAATTTAATTTACAAAAAAATAAGGATAATTTTAATGAAAAAAATTTTATTAATTATTTCTCTGGTTGCATTTGCAACTGCTTGTAGTTCTCAAAGAAGAACGGTTAAAGAAGCTTCTGATAAAGCCTATGACTATACTTTACCAGGTTGTGGTTTAAAAATCACTATTCCAGCTGGTTTTAAAATTGAAGCTCCATTAATACCAACTGGTGCTGAATTATTTGTTGTAAAAGATAAAATTGATATTATTGCAGATGTAATGTTAACAGAATCAAATGCTGAAAAAGTTTGGAGTAAAATTGAACCTGAAGCAGAAAAAAGAGAAGCTGGTTACAATATGAAACTTTCACGTCCAATGGAAAAGAAAAAAATCAATGGAATTGATGCTGTAACTTTTTATGGAACAGCAAAAGGTGGAGCAGATAGCATCGATGTAGACGCATTTAATTGCCCAACTGGAACTTCTTCTGTAGCATTTTATACATATAGCCCTGTTGCTACTTATAAAACAGACAGACCAGCTGTATTAGCATTAGTAAACTCAGTTAAAATTGCTGAAGGTTATTCTTTTTCAAAAATATTACCAAAAAAAGGAAAATAATAAATTTTATTTTTTTATGAGTAGGAAATTCTCCTACTCAATACTATTCATTTTTTAGCTTGCCAAATTTTTTTATTTCATAAACATATTCAACTCATATGATTTCCCAAATTTTTTCAACTGAGTTTCTTCAAGACACTGACGTAAAAGATTTTCAAAATAATGAAATTATTATGAAAGAAAACGATGAATCCAATGAAACTATGTATTTCATTTTAGCGGGAAATTGTAAAGTATATAAAACCCAAGGTGAACAAGAAATACTGATTAATGAACTCTCACAAGGTGAGTTTTTTGGTGAAATTGCACTAATTTCAAATCAAAATCGAACTGCTACAGTAAAAGTGTCCTCACAGTCAGCAAAAATATTATTATTTAGTAAAAAAAAATTTATCAACCAAACTATTTCAAATCCTGTTTTGATGTTTTCAATATTAAAAGCAACAATTGTTAGATTTTTAAAAGCAGATTATAATTTTGAATCAATTGTTTCAACAATACCAAATTTAAATTTAGATATTTATCAAAAACTTTCTCAAAACCCATTAAAACTTATTCATATAAAAGCATTAAATTATATTCATTCTTTACCAATATTAAATTTTTCTAACAAATTTAAAGTATTTTCAGAAGGGAAAGAAGCTAATCAGTATATGTATTTTATTTTAAAAGGATCT
Source organism: Leptospirales bacterium (assembly GCA_013297885.1). Taxonomy (GTDB): domain Bacteria; phylum Spirochaetota; class Leptospiria; order Leptospirales; family Leptospiraceae; genus UBA2033. The sequence continues at coordinate 23,655 of JAAFIR010000029.1, forward strand.
ATAAGTTTATTTAAAGAAGTCAAAAACAAAAAAATAGAAATTTCTAAATTAGAACTTGGAAATTTTTTTGGTGAAGTTTCTTTTATATCTGATACTCCTTATTCTTATTCAGCTATTACGACATCAGATGATGTGAGAATTGTTCCAATTGATAAAGTTGCTTTTTTAAAAATTGTAAATTTACATCCAGAATTTTTATTTAATAATTTAAAAAATGTAATCTGGAAATTAATTAATACTGAAAAAGCTGGATTTAATTTAAAATCAAAATTCCAAAAAACTGAAAGCACTTCAGACATAAAAGAATACAAAGAAGATGAATTTGTAATTCGAGAAGGTGATGAAAATAACGAAACAATGTATTTCATTTTGGAAGGTAATTTTTCAGTTTGTAAAAATCGTGGTGATGGACTTGAAGAAGTAAATGTTTTGAAACAAGGGGACTTTTTTGGTGAATTATCATTAATTTCAAATCAACCAAGAACCGCTTCGATTCAAGTAAAGTCACATCATGCAAAACTTCTTCTAATTAGCAAAGAAAAGTTTTTACAAAAAACAAAAGAAAATCCAAATTTAGTTTACTCTATATTAAAAGCTACAATTGCCCGTTTAATAAGAGCTGAAAATAAAATTGATAAAATTATTAAATCTCTCCCAGAAATAGATCCAAGTTTAGCTGTAAGACTTCATGAATCAAGATTAGATAATTTAAATGTATTTAATTATGTTCATAATCTTCATACAAAACTTGGTTTTAAAGGTGATCGCATTTTTACTGAAGGCGAAAAATCAGACTCTGCATTATATTTTATTTTAGAAGGATCTGTTGCTGTTATCAAAAGATATAATAAAAGAAATTTAAAAATTGCTAATTTTGAAAAAGGTGATTTTTTTGGAGAAACAGCACTTGTCAGTGATGCAAATAGATCTCAATCAATTATGGTGTCTTCTGAGAGAGGCAAAATTGTTAAAATTGATAAATACATTTTTGATAAAATAATCCACATTAATCCAGGATTTTTATTTAGTTTGCTACGAAATGTAATTTGGAAATTAATATTTTCTGAAAAAGCACTTTATAAATTAAATATGACAGTGGATGATATTTACGAAAGAAAGTATTAAATATATTTTTATAATCTTTTTTTTGCAAATTAATTTTCTTCCTGCAAAAGATATATTAAAAGAAATTGATGAAAAAATTAAATCAAAAGTACAAAGTATTAGTTATAATTTAAATGAAATCTCAAAAAAAACTTCCAAAGAACATTTTTATCCAAATTGTAGGTTTATTTTAGGATTAACACTTCTATCAGGTAAGCCCTATCAAGATTCATTTCTAGAAACTAGAAACAATAAAGAATATTATTACAATTTATATGGAAATAATTATAAATCCTATTCGCAAAATTGGAATGGGACTTCAGATTCAAGCATATATTCAATTGAGTATCGACTTTATGAAAGAATTCGATTCTATTATTCTTATAGGTCTTTAGAAAATGGTTTAGGTGATAGTTCCCATAATATTACAGCGAATCAATTTGAAAGTGAAAGTTATGGATATTATTTTCAGATTTTTCATAATGAAAAAATAACAAAAAAATCAATTTCTTACTACCACCCAGTTTTTGATTTTTTGAATTTAGGAATATCAAATTCTTATATTAATATTCAAAGTATTAGAGATTTAAATCAATTTCCTCTTGGCGGATCGAATAGCGGATTCTCAATTGGAAGAATAAATTCAAATTATTTTGGAAATGCTCCTGGTTTAGGTATTGAATTCAAACCAATAATACTTCTGGAAAAATTTTCAATACAAGTACCTAATATTGATAAAAAAAATTCGTTTAAATACACTGAATTTTTTTATTATGAAGATAGGATGAAAGGTTTTGGGAAAACAAATTTTATTCAAGCAGACAATTCATCAGAGTTTTATAGCTCAAATGATAATTATTTTAGAATTTTTCAGAATTATGGAATTCTGTTTAGAATTATCCCATTTTTAGGAATCAGAGTAGGGCAAAGTGTTGAAAATTTTCAAGTTATCAATAGAGATATAATCAGATTTTATTCAGGTTTAGGACCAAAAAATCCACTTGGAATAAATTACAATGAACCTGAAAAAATAATGCAACAATTTATATACTTCAATTTATTTCAAAAAAAATCTAATGGATATTATCGTGATGATTTTGTAAAATTTGAATTTAGTATTAATATCTAAAACATTCTCTCGATTTCTTTCCAACCTTTTTCTTTTGCTAAGGCTTTATATTCATCAACTAATTTTTTACATTGCATAGCCACTTCAAACATATTAAAATTTTCTTTTGAAATAGACTTTAATTTTAAAAATCTTTTTTTGATTCTTTCTTGAAGTAATTCTGATTGTTCTCCTTTTAAAATTTCGTCAGAGGTAGCATTTATTAATTTTGTAATTTCTGATTCAGAAAAGGTAGCAGTATCTAAACCTGAATATTTTTTTTGTTCGAGTGTTTTTTCTAAATTTTTATCTGATGCTCCGTTGATGATTTCAATAATTCTTTCTGTGGTATATTCATGGTTCATATCATGCTCCCGAAATTTCTTTAAAAACTTTTTCAACTTCATTTGGTACAGATGTAAAATTTACTCTAAATAAAACAGGGTTTTCAGAAATGTTTTTTGTAATTTTTGCATAAAGATCATTAGCTAACTCTTTTCCATTTTCATCAACTAGACTAACTTTTACATTATTTAATTTTTCAACTGAAATTGGGGCTTCGATTTCAGCTTCTTTTCCTGTCATTTTTAAAATTCTTCCAATATGTGTATCAGTGCTCGCGTGTTTCCCTGCTAAGATTATAAAATGGAAAAAAACTTTTTTGCTTAAAGGTTTTAGCTCAACTTCTTTTTTTTCAGGTAAAAAGATATTGTATTCACCACCAATCCCTCCAATTTCAGAAATGATAATAGGGTTTTTTACACCTTTAGGCATCACTTCAAGTTGGTCATCAACTCTAACTAGTCCTTCACAAGCTTCAAGAGTTCTTTCAGATACAAAAGTCTGTCCACCAACTGTATAGGATTCTATTCTAGATGTTAAATTTACATTGCTACCAACAACCCCATATTTTGTTCTTTTTTTTGAACCAATATTACCAACAACAATTTCACCAGTGTTCAGTCCAATTCCCATTACTACTTCAGGAAGTCCGTCACGTTTGTTTCTTTCATTTACTTCTTTCATAGCAAGTTGCATTTCAATTGCACACGCAACTGCTCTTTTTGCATCATCTTCACGAATTATTGGTGCCCCAAAAATTACTAAAATTGCATCCCCAATAAATTCATCAATTGTTCCTTGGTATTTTAAAATTACTTCAGTCATTACATCCAAATAATTATTAATCATATGTACACATTGTTCAGCAGGAAGTCTTTCTGAAATTGAAGTAAATCCTCTGAGGTCAGTCATCATGATTGTAACTTCTCTTTTTTCGCCTCCAAGAGAAAGACCTTTAGGTGTTTCTAAAATCGTGCTAACAATTTCGTCTGATAAATATCTACCAAAAGTATCTTTAATAAATTGGTTTCTAAGATTTAATGCTTTTTTGATTCTATTTAAAATAAATGCAAGTCCCATTGCAATCATCAAGATCACTGTTGAAATTGTAAGCATGAGCTTATTGGTTTCTTTAATTGCTCCAATATAATCGTCTTCAGGAACAACTAGACCAATTGTCCAATCTTTCCCAAAAGTATCCGGAAATTTTTTATAGGATGCAATGTACTTTTTACCTAAAACTTCAAAGTTAAACTTCGGATCATCATTATTTGCTTTGTGGAATTTATAAGATTCTTTTACAATTGGAGCTTGTTCTTCTAATTCATCAATTTTACGGGAACGATATTCATTTCCAATTTTAATCATTGGCTGGGTTACATCTGGATAAGCTACAATATCTCCTTTTGAATTGATGATAAATGCAATTGCTGTTTTTCCAGTGGCAGATTTACCATGTTTTTTTTCTTGAATTTCTTTTTGTAAATCTACTAAGAAGTTTGAAATTTCTATTAATGGAATATCTAAACCAAATATTCCTATTAGTTTTCCATTTGAAATAACAGGTGAAGATGCTGTTATTCCAGGAATTTTACCAGTGTTAAATATATAAACATCTGACCAAAATAGTGCATTTTTTTCTTTTGCACCTTTATACCAAGGCCTTTCCCTTGGATCATAATTTTCTAAAACATCAACTTCAGTTTTAATTGTTTTTCCAGATTGATCTCGATATATCCATGTTGTTTTTGGGATTTCTTTTTTTTGACGATCTATATTTTTTGTTGCTATTGTTCCATCTTCCATTCTTTTCTGCATAACAAAATCGCCTGATTCATTTCCAATATTGAACATAGTGAGTTGCTTATGTAATCGTAAAACGTTTATCATTAAGGAATCTAATCCTTGATTACTTAATATACTTTCAGCTCCCTCACCAGCGACTTTTGAAGATAATTCTGTCATGTCTACAGCAGTGAACAAATAGTTTGTTGTAGTTTGAATTACTCTTTTATTAATTTGTTCAATCAAATCTTCAGTTAGTTCCAATATTGCATTTGAATTTTTGTAATAGGAATAAGCAGTAACCCCAAGAACAGCAGTTACTAAAAATGTTAAGCTGAAAAAAATAATTTCAAAACTAAACTCGTTAAACTTTTTGATGACTTTTCTTAAAAAACTTTCTTTCTCTTTCATAACTAAAAACCGTATGTAATGATATTTATTATGTTTTCTTAGACAAGTAGGAAATTTATTTTTTTTGATAATTTAAATATTATTTTAAGCCTTTTTTTGGGCGAATTTTTCCAAAACAAGATTTTGGAAAAACCGTGCTTTCAGCTCCTATCAAAAAATTGTTTTTACAATTTTTTGATAACGCTTCAATCACTTTCGCTTGTATTGTAAAATTAATAAGTTGACATATAATAAGTGTGCTTATAATATGGTTTTAAAAAAGGAGACTATATGTGGGTCAAAGAATTTAAAATAAAAACTAATGCAAGTGCTGAAAAAATTTGGGAAGTTTACAAAGATGTTAAGAATTGGAAAAAATGGGATGATGGAATAGAATATTCATTTTTAGATGGAGAGTTTCTTCTCGGTGGAACAGGGGTATTAAAACCAGTAGGTGGACCAAAAACAAAATTTAAAATTATTGAACTTGTTGAAAATGAAAAATTTATAGATATAACCAAATTACCATTTTGTACTTTAAAATTTACACATAGAATTTTGAAAGAAGGAAAACAAAATATAATTCATCATCAAGTTGAGTTTAGAGGTTTTTTAAGCTTTTTATTTAGTAAAATAATTGGCTCTGATATTGAAAAGAATATGGAAAATCTTTTGAAAAAATTTGTGGAGATTGCAGAAAAATGAAATATTTTATTGCATCAATTTCAAAAGAACATGCTGATATTGGAATTAAAAATGGTTTTATTCAGGTTTGTCATGGAAAAGAAACTCCATTAAAAAAAATGAAAAAAAATGATAAAATTTTAATCTATTCTGCGAAATTAAAAATGGATACAAAAGAAAAATATCAAAAATTTGTGGGTCTTGGTGAAATTTTTGATAATGAAATCTTTCATTTTCAAATGAATGAAGTTTTTTGTCCTTTCAGAAGAAAAGTAAATTTTATAAAATCAAAAGAAGTTTCCATTTTACCATTAATTGAAAAATTAGATTTTATACCTAATAAAAAGTTTTGGGGTTATCCATTTAGATTTGGTTTTTTGGAAATACCTGAAAAGGATTTTTTATTTATTAGAGGAGAAATGATTGAGTAAAGTTTTTAGAAATGAAAATGCAGATGATAGCTCAGGACTTTTACTTTGGCAAGTATCCAATCTATGGCAAAGAAAACTAAAAGAATGTTTGATTAGTTTCAATTTAACTCATTCTCAATTTGTTTTGCTAGCTTCCATGTATTATTTTGAAGAAAAAAGTATAGAACTAAATCAAATTCGACTTTCAGAACATACTAAAATTGATCCAATGAACACATCTTCAATTTTAGAAAATCTTTTAAAAAGAAAATTGATTAAAAAAAAAGTTTCTAAACTAGATTCAAGAGCCAAAAGCATTTATTTAACGGATGAAGGAAAAAAATTAGCTATTGAAACAATCCCAATAGTTGAAGATTTTGATTCTAAATTTTTTGGTAGGGTTTCAAAAAAAAATCTTAATCAAATTTTAATTAAGTTAAGAGAGTTTTAATATTTTTATTTTATGCATTTCGAATGATCGATTTGAACCACTTTAGCTTCATTTTTGGAAAATACTATCATACGACGGTGGTATTGTGAAGCAGGAGTAGTCATTTTGATTGTTCCTCTCTAAAATAATATTTAACACTATAAAGATATTCACAAAGGTGTACTGCATTTTTTTCATTATGTAAGTTTGAATAAAGTATAAAATCTTTAATTGGACTTTTTGTTTTACAGATTCCAGATACTCCTTCTTTATTGCAAGTTCCAATTGAATTATGAATACCTAGTGCTTCTTTACAAGAATTTTTATGATTTATATTATTTCTTTTAAAAAGCCAAAATTCAGCATATAATGGAATATCGCAAAATAATCAATATTTATAAAACTATCCAAGCCCTTTGTTGAACTATAATATCTTTGTTTATAAATCCCTCTACCACCAACATAATAACCCACAAACGATCCTTATCTTAAACCATAACCTTCAACATTTTTTCAAATACAATCCCCAAAGAATCAAATGGAAATCCATAAGTCCCAATACCTTAAATTTTTCGTTCAACTCTTAAATTAAAAATATCTAAAAAATCATTTTTTGGATTAATGAAATAATTTTTAGTCGAAGTGCAATTTAAGATTCAAATTAGAAATATTAAAACTTTTTTTTTTGATATTAAATTTATTGAATTTACTTAAAACTATTGTTAATCAAAATATTTTTTAAAAAATAATCTTTTAAAATTTAAAAAAAATTCAATTAAGTTCGTTTTTTGGAAAACTTTTCAAAAACAAAATTAGTTTAATAGATATGAAATCAAAATTTATTTTTACAAAAAAACAAACTGCAGAACTCAGAGAAATGGATGAAGTAGTGGAGACTTCTTGTACAGTTTTAATTCCAGAAATTTATTGGGTAGAACTACATAAAAAAATTGAATCTTTTGGAAGTCTAAAAATTTATTTTGCATATCTACTGAAAAAATATGAAATTTTTTTGAAAAGTGGAATTATTCCCTATTCGAGTCGGCTAAAAACAGAATACCAAGCTAAAGGTCAAAATTTGATTCGTAAAGATTTTGAGCCGTGGAAAAAGGATTGGTTTGTGATGAAGTTGTATCGAGCAGCATTTAATTTTTCGATCAATAAACTTTTTGTATTATTGCTTCGCCTCGATTTGATGGATTTTGCTGAAATTGTGGAATCTTCCATAAACCTCGACTTCCCCGTTCCAACGGGTAAAGAGTGGGTTTTCCAATACGGGGGATTTTTCCAAAACAATAAAATCCACCAATACGAAAGAATTTTCAAGTTCGGATAGATTTTTCTAAGCATAACAATTTCCCTATGTAAACAAATCCCTTTTAACAAATAAATCCTTTAATAAAGCTTTGCCAGTTCATAAAAAAAATTTTTACTTCAAACTGTGTTTTTCAATTTAGTAATTTAATCATGAAATTGTTAAATATAAAAAACTCTTCTTAACAAATTTTTATTATATACGAAATAATTTTCTATTTAAAAAATAAATTTGCTATTCACAAGAGAAAGGGATTGAAGCGTTTCTGAATAGCCTCGGACTTTAGTCCGAGGATTCAGAAGTAGCGAAAAGCCCGGTTTTTCTCGAACTTGTTCGAGAAAAATTCTCCCAAAAAAAATACTAAAACATCCTTAGGAAATTTATTTCTTTTAAATCTCAGAAAAAATTCTTGTCTAGAGAATCTCATGAAAAATCATCTTAGGCAGAATTTTTTTCAGGGGTGTTTATGTCAGCAGTCAAAATGAGCGTAAGATTCAGTATCGTAGGTTTTTCAACTTTAGCTGTACTTATGTTTGGTGGAATTATTAGTATAGTTTCCTACATCGGTGGAAAAAATTCAGTTCAATCTTTGGTGAATAACATAATGACTAAAGCCACTGAACACACAATTGATAAAACAAAAGATTATCTAAACTCAGCTATTGTAGTGAGTCAAATGAATGAACAATTTTTGGGTAGTGGACTTTTAAAAACTGAAAAAGGAAAAGTAATCGAAAAATACTTTGAAGGAATCTTACGTGTTAATCCTGAATTAATTGGAATGTTTTATGGTGATACAAACGGAGATTTTGTAATGGTTAAAGAAATGACTGACAAATCCTACTCAGTTAATAAAATTATTCGCAAAGGTAAACTTACTGAAGTAAATTGGGAACACGAAAAAAACTCTTGGTATGATGATAAACGCTTTGATGATGAAATTATTGAAACTGAAAAAGCATATGACCCAAGAACAAGACCTTGGTACAAAGAAGCCATTACAAAAAAAACTTATTCATGGACTGATGTGTATGTTTTTTTTACAGATCGAAAACCAGGGATCACATGTAGCAAAGCAGTGTATGATAAAAAAGGAAATTTGATAGGTGTTATTGGAATTGATATTAGCATCAAAGAATTTTCCGAATTTTTATCTGGAATAAAAATTGGTGAAACTGGAAAAGTTTTTTTATTAGATGCAAAACAAAAAGTTGTTGCAATTCCTTCACCTGATCAAGCTACTCACGATAAACTATTAAAAGAAGAAACAGATGCTAATGGAAAAAAATCGCTTACCTTAATTAAAGCTGATGTGTTAGAAGATAAAGAAATTTCTAGTGCATTTATCAATTTTGAAAAACAAAAAGAAGAACTTACAAAAGAAAATAAAACTTTTTTTGAATTTAAAAATGATGGAATAAGTTATTTTGCAAAATTTGTCCCTTTTAAAATGGATGATATTGAATGGACAATTGGAATCGTTGTGCCTGAAAATGAATTTATGAAAACCGTTCATAGAAATAACCAAATCATTATGGCATTATCTATAATAATTATCATCATTGCAGTTTTATTTGAATATAGTTTTTCAAAAAAAATATCTAAACCACTTACCCAGCTTTCTGAAGAAATGAAAAAAATTCAAAATTTTGATTTATCATCCAATGTTGAAGTTCATTCTTTTTTGATAGAAGTAAACAATATGACTCATTCCTTTAATAAAATGAGAACTGGTCTTCGCTCATTTAAAAAATATGTTCCTGATGAATTAGTTCGTGAATTGATTTCATTAAATAAAGAAGCAGTTTTAGAAGGAGAACGTAGAGAACTAACTATGTATTTTTCGGATATTAAAGGATTTACAACTATTTCAGAAGAGCTTAATCCTGAGGAATTGGTAGAACAACTTTCTGAATATTTAGGTGAAGCTTCTAAAACTGTTGTTGACCATCATGGCACATTAGATAAATATATTGGAGATGCAGTAATGGCTTTTTGGGGAGCACCAAAACCTCTAGAAGATCATGCACTGATGGCTTGTAAAGCCGCATTAGAACATAAAAAAAATTTAAAGAAAAAAAATGCTGAACTAGTAGCAAAAGGTAAAACTCCATTTTATGATAGAATTGGAATTCACACAGGTGAAGTAATTGTAGGAAATATGGGATCTGAGAACCGTTTAAACTATACTGTAATTGGTGATTCTGTAAATCTTGCAAGTCGCCTCGAAGCAATTAATAAATTTTATGGTTCTGATATAATTATTTCTGAAACAACTTACAATTATGTGGAAGATAAATTTCTAGTGAAAATGCTTGACTTAGTTGCTGTTAAAGGTAAATCCAAAGCGATTGAAATTTATGAATTAATTTCTGATATTGATGAAGCAAGTCTTGAAGAAAAAAAATACATTTCCAATTTTAATGAAGCAGTTTTTGAATATCGAAAAAAAGGTTTTGTAGCTGCAATTAAACTTTTTGAATCTTGTTTAAGATTAAATCCAAATGACTACACAGCAAAACTATATTTAGAACGATGTAATCATTATTTGACATATCCTCCAAGTGAAAATTGGACAGGGGTGCATGAATCAAAAGAAAAATGATTCTTCATTTACTTACCAATCTTAATTATTTCTTAAAGCTAGTATTTTTTTTATTTTTTTAAAAAAATAATTTCAGAACATTTATTGGAAGATAAATTTAAAAGCTATTTTAAATACTCTCAGTAAGTAGGAATTTTATAAAGAAAAAATACTATTCTCTATTTAGTCTTTTAAATCAAAAATCATTTGACCAAATTTAAACTTATTAAATCTATCTCAATATGAAATTTTTTAGAAAAATGTTCAACTGGAAATTTATTTTAATTCTTTTACTTGGAATTTTTTTGATTCCAAAAAAAGCAAAAGCAGTTGATCAAAATAGATTTAATTCTCTTTCAAAAACAAAATCTGGAATGCCGTTTAATAAAAATGGTAGATTTAAGTCTCCATTTGCAAATCCAAATTTTGGTGAGCCTTGTAACGTAAAAGTTGGTTTTTTATTAAAAAGTATAACTTCTTACTCTGTAAAAGAAGGAAAATTTGAAGCAGATTTTTATATTTCCTATACATCTGATAAACCAATGCCTGGTGAAATTAGTCCACATTTTACAAATGGGATTTTAGATGATGACGACCATGTTACTTTAATTTCAGATACACCAACATTTAAACTTTGGAAATACCATGCAGTTTTTTTTCATGAAGCAGATTTAAGAGCTTATCCTTTTGATACACAAGAGTTAGAAATTGGTGTGGAAGAATCAGATGTGGGAATTGATCAAATTAATTTTATAGCTGATCCTGAGCATACAAAAATTGATTCTGATTTTTTAATGCCTGGTTGGGAAGTGTCTTATGTGGAATCTCGTGTGCTGACTCATTATTATCCAGATAGATTTGAACATGACGATTTGTATTATCCAAGATATATTTTTAGACTTGGCATTCAAAGATTTTCAAACAATGCACTCTTTACAGTTTTTTTACCAGCATTTGTAATTGTGTTAGTTTCACTTTCAGGAATTTGGCTTTCTGGAAAAGAAGTGGAAACAAGAATTAATTCTTCAGCTCCAATGCTTGCTGCAGCAGTATTGTTTCATTATACTCTTTCCCAAGAGATTCCTGCAACTGCTTATCTCACAAGAGCAGATAAATTGATGATGGGAGTTTATCTTGGACTAATGATGAATTTATTTGCGACTTGGGCGTTTTTCTTTTTTGATCCTAAACATGAAGAATTGATTTTTAAACTTGGGAAATACATTGTTCCTCCTTTAAATTTAATTTTATTTGTTGGAGGTTCTGTATTATGAAATTTATTTTACTTCTTTTAATTTTATTTTGCAGAGAGAATAAAGATTTTGTTTCCAATGTGGAAATTGTGAGAATAGAAAAAGTAAAATCTGAAAAAGATGGAAAACCAATTATTTCAGACATAGAAATTTCTTATAAAGATTGTCCGGGAAGACAATTTGAAATTATACGTGGTGGAAAAGAATTTTCTGAATGTATATTTTCAAAATACAAAGTTGGAAATTTTGTAAATGTAGATATCAATTGGAAATGGGATAGCTTTGGATATTACAAATGGTCTGTAAAAAAAATTGGAGATTGTGATAGAATTTTTGACGCACTTGATGAAGTGTCATATGATTTAGTTGAAGAATGTGAAGACTATAATATTTATGGTGAAAAAGTTGGTTTTACTTGTAGAAGAATTCCCACTTCCAATTTAATCGCAAAATGTCCTTGGTTTAGAAAAAAGTAAGTTCTTATAGAATAGATTTTTTAAACACAGTTGCGAAAGTGATAGAAACGTCATCAAAAAATTTCTATTGAAATTTTTTGATGGGAGTTGAAAGCACGGTTTTTTAAGTAAGAATAGTAAGGACTTAATTAATTAAGTCCTTACTATTCTTACTTAAAAAATTCGCCCCCAATCATTTTAAAAAATAGTCCATAATTATAATTCTAGCCTTTTTTTTTTATACTAAATTATAAGACTTGTCGATTTGAAAACAAATTTAGTCTATAATGAAATTAGTTTTATAAGGAGAACAAGAATGAATTCTATTAAAGTTAGGCATGTCGATTTTGCAAAAGAAGAAGAAACACCAAGAAACTGGTTATGGGGAAATTATCTAACTACCAATTTTGTAAATAGTTTACATTTAATTTTTCCAGATGGTGAAAAGTATTTTATTCGATCTGTAAAAAATCATGAAGAGTTTGTTAAAGACCCTGAGCTTAAAAAAAGAGTGAAATCATTTATTGCACAAGAAGTGATTCATGGTTCAGAACATAAAAAATTTTGGAACACACTTCAAAAACAAGGATATGATATTGATACTTTTTTAAAATTTTATAATGAATCTTGTTATGAGAATTTAGAAGTTTGGATGAACAATTTCAGAGGAACAAAACATGGTCTTGCAGTAACAGTTGCATTAGAACATTTAACAGCAAGTTTAGCAGAATATGTTTTTGTAAATAAAAAAGAATTAGAAGGAACACATGAAAATTTGAGAACAATGTTGTTATGGCATGCTGCAGAAGAAATTGAACACAAATCAGTTGCATTTGATGTTTTAAAAGAAGTTGATCCATCATACAAGACAAGAATGATTGGAATGATTCATGCAATTTGTACTTTAAGTTTTTTTACATTAGTTGGATTTTTCTTATTTATGAAACAAGAAATTTTAGATAAAGGAACAAAAATTTCTTTATCAGAAATTTGGGAATTTATTCTACAAGTAACTGAACTAGTAAGTTCAATGGCAAAAGAAATTGCGATTTTTCTAAAACCAGATTTTCATCCAGACCAAGTTCCAAATGATCATTTAGCAGTTTATTTTTTTCAAAAGTACAAAGTTGAAAAAGAAAAATTAGAGGTAATTCAAAATGTCGCTTAGAGAAGTTGAAAATTCTTCTTGGACAAAACCAGATAAAATTTATGATTGTATTGTTTCTGGAACTGGTTTTGCAGGAATATGTATGGCTAAAAAACTTCTTGATTCCAAAATAGAAAATTTTTTAGTTTTGGAAAAAGAAAATTCTGTTGGCGGAACTTGGAGAGACAACACATATCCTGGGGCTGCTTGTGATGTTCAGTCACATCTATATTCTTTTTCCTTTGAACCAAATCCAAATTGGTCTAGAATGTTTGGGCTTCAAAAAGAAATTTTGGAATACCTAAATCATTGCACAGATAAATTTCAAATTCGAGAAAAAATTAAATTTAACACAACTGTTCTTGGGATTTATTTTAATGAATCTGAAGGATATTACAAAGTAGTCACAGGTGATAAAATTTATTTTTCCAAAACATTTGTTTCTGCAACAGGAGGTTTATCTAGACCAAAACTTCCTGAAATCAAAGGAATAGAAAATTTTAAAGGAAAACTTTTTCATTCAGCAAAATGGGATCATTCTTATGATTTTAAAGGAAAAAAAGTTGCTTTAATTGGAACTGGTGCAAGCTCTATTCAAATTTTACCAGAGCTAGCAAAATTAAATTCCAATGTAAAATTATTTCAAAGAACTGCTCCGTGGATCATTCCAAAACCAGATCGCGAAATTACTGAACAAGAAAAATCCATTTATAGAGCTTTTCCATTAGCACAACAAGCTGTTCGTGAATCCATTTATTGGTCACTTGAATATAGAGTTACAGGCCTTGTAATAAATCCAAGTTTAATGAAAATATTTCAAAAAAATGGAGAAGATTATATAAACGAAACTATTTCTGATCCAATAATTAGAAAAAAAGTTACTCCAAATTATACAATTGGTTGTAAAAGAATTTTAATGTCCAATGAATACTACCAGAGCTTACAAAAACAAAATGTAAATTTAATTACAGAAAAAATTTCTGAGATCAAAGAAAAATCTATTATGACTGAAGATGGCATAGAACATGAAGTGGATTTGATTATTCCTGCAACAGGTTTTGAAACATCAGAAGCATTATCTCCATTTGAAGTAGTTGGTGAACACGGAAAAAGTTTAAATGAGATTTGGTTAAAAAATGGAGCTGAAGCATATCTTGGTTCAGTTGTAAATGGATTTCCAAATTTCTTTTTAATTGTTGGACCAAATACTGGACTTGGGCATAGTTCAATGGTTTTAATGATTGAAGCTCAAGTTAAGTATGCTACTCAATGTATCAAATCTATTTTATCCAAAAATTGGAAATCCATGAATATAAAATTGGAATCTCAGTTTAGATACAATTTAGAAATTAGTAAAAAACTTTCTACTTCTATATGGGCTGAAAGTTGTAATTCTTGGTACATTCATCGAAATGGAAAAAACACAACCCTTTGGCCTGGTTTCACCTTTGAATTTGCAAATAAAACCAAAACATTTGACTATGATGATTTTGAAATCAAAACTGGGAATGGTGAGATTTATAAATCAAATGTATTTGATAATATAGGAAATTTAGTCGGTTCAATTTTTTAAATTGAGTATACTCCCGTTTAATGATAGTATTGTTAAACGAGAGTATTTAGAAAATAGAAAAAAATTTTCTATTATTTTTTACTTTTTTGTTTTTGAAAAATTTAATTCTATAATTTTACATAATCAATTTTAACATTTCTTCTTGAAGAACATTTGAACCATATCTCCAATTTGCATTCCAATCTTCACTTCCTTTGCTACCTACAAAATTGGTAACATAAAAAAAACCAATAAATGGTAATGAAAGTCGATTGGCAACATAGGCTATTGGAAAAGCTTCCATGTTTTCTAAATCAACTTCAAATAAAGAATCAAATAATTCTTCTTGATCAAGATCTATTAGAGTAATGTAATTTGTAGAATTAATAATTCCTTCTTTAAATTTTGAGCGAGGTAAAATCCTTTCAAATCTTGAATCAAAACTAGACAAAATATGTTTATTTATAACTGAAGGAACTTTCACCATATTTTTTACTTCAGCAATATCTTTATAAACAAATTTATTAGAATAAACTAAATCACCAATTTTTTTTTGAGAATGGATATATGCTCCAGCAGAACCTAAAAAAGTTATTAATTTAATACTTGGATTTTTTGATAAATATCTTTGCAAATTAAAAACTGAATCTAAAAAACCAACACCTGAGTTGTAAACTTTTAAGTTTGCAAATTTTGCTAGCCTATCTGTTTCACCATCAAAAGAACCACAAAACAAAATATTTTCAATATCATCAATCATTTTTATCTAAAATTCTCTTTAACTCTTCTAATATTTTTAACGATTCAATTGGTGTAATCAAATTCAAATTAATTTGTTTTAATTTTTCCATGATAGAATTCTCTTTTGTGTCGACTAAATTTACTAAAGGTAGTAATAATTGTGAATCTTTCTTTTTTTTCGACTCTTTTTTTCCTGTTTCAAGTTCTTTTAATAAATTTTTTGCTCTTTCAATTACTTTGAAAGGAATTCCGGCAAGTTTAGCTACATATATTCCAAAAGATTTTTTAGCTATTCCTCTTTTAACTTTTTTTAAAAATAAAATTTCTTCTTTTTCTTCTAAAGTATCTAAATAAAGATTAAATACTCCTGTAAGGGAGTCTAGTTCAGTAAGTTCATGATAGTGTGTAGCAAAAATTGTTTTTGGTCTATCAGATTTTTCTGATAAATATTCAATAATTGCCCATGCAATGCTCATCCCGTCATAAGTTGAAGTTCCTCTACCTATTTCATCAAACAAAATAAGTGAATCTTTTGTGCAATTATTTAGAATATTCGCTGTTTCTTTCATTTCTACAAAAAAAGTAGATTGTCCAGTAGTAATATCATCACCTGAACCAATTCTTGTAAAAATTTTATCTACAACTGAAAATGATGATTCTTTTGCTGGAACATAAGAACCCATCTGAAATAGAATTTGGCTTAGAGCAATTTGTCGCATAAAAGTTGACTTACCAGCCATATTCGGTCCAGTTAGAATTGCAATAGATTCGTTTGATGAATTTAAACTCACATCGTTTGCTACAAATCTTTCACCAAAACGTAAAAATTTTTCAATAACAGGATGTCTCGAATCTATAAGTTTTAATTCTGAATTTAAATTAATTTTTGGTTTTGACCAATTATATTCTTCAATACTATCGATAAGCGATAGTATATAGTCTAATTCTCCAATTTGATTTGCTAAATTATAAAATGATTTGTATTCTTTTAAAACAACTTGAACCATTTTTTCAAATTCCAATTTTTCTATTTCAAAAATAATTTCATCTGCTTGAAGAATTGTTCTTTCGATTTCTTCAAGCTCTGGAAAAGTAAATCTTTCGGATGTGACTAATGTTTGTTTTTTAAAATAAGTTTTTGGTGCAAATTCAGCTTCTTTACGTGATAGTTCAATATAATATCCAACTACTTTATTAAAACGGATTTTATAAGTATTTAAACCTAAGCTCTTTTTTTCTTTTTCTTCTAAGTCTAAAATCCAATCTTTACCATTTGTTTTTGCTTCTCTTGATCTGTCTAATTTTTCATCAAAACCTTTTTTGATAAATTGACCCTCAGTTCCAATTTGAATTGGTAATTCACCATCATGAAGTCTTTCTTCAATAAATGATTTTACTTGATTTAAATTTTCCTCATCTAAAATAAATTCAAAATTTAACAAATTTAAAATTTTTTGTATTTCAAAACTGATTTCTATATTTTTCAAAATAGTTTTAAAATCTCTTGGGTTTGGTTTATTTGCTCTAAATCTAGAAATAATTCTTTCAATATCCCCAAATTCTTGGAGTTTTTTTTCTATTTCTAATTTATTTTTTTTATCTTTTTTTAAAATTTCAATTTTTTCCCAAATAGATTCAATAGAATATTGATTTTTAAAAGGAAATAAAATCCGATTTTTTAAATATCTTTTACCTGAACTAGTTCTACAAAAATTTAGAACAGTAAACAATGAATGATTTTTGGAGTTAGAATTTTGGTTTTCAATTAAGTCCAAATTTTTAATGCTATCTTCGTCTATTTCTAGAAATTCTGACTCTTCTAAAATTTTTGGTTCTTTGAAGAAAAATTCTTTGGATTGAAAGTTTTTTTCAATATAAGATTCAATCATTTTTTCTAATTTTTTAAATTTTGAATTTGATTTTTTAAATTCTAAATTTTCTAAAATTGTAAGTATTGCATATTTATCTAATTCCAAACTTGTATAATAAAATTCTTCGTTTTTATTGAGCAAAATTTCTTTGGGAGAAAATTTTTTTAAATAAGTAAAAATTTTATGAATAGAATCAACTTCAATATAAAATAAATCAGATGTAGAAACATCTGCAAAACTCATTCTGATTTTTTGATTTTCAAATTCTATACAAGAAAAATAATTATTTTCAAAACTACTTAGTAAATTTTCTTCGACAAGAGTTCCTGGAGTAATAACTCTAACTACTTCACGAGACATTAATTTGATATTTGGATTCTCTGATTTTTTTTGTTCGCAGATTACTACTTTTTTTCCTGCATGAATGAGTCTGGAAATATAAGACTCAGTTGAATGAAATGGAATTCCACACATTGGGATGCTGTTTTGTCTTTTTGTTAGAGTAATATCTAAAATTTTAGAAGCTTCAATTGCATCGTCTAAAAACATTTCATAAAAATCACCCATTCTAAAAAATAAAATTCCTTCTGGATAATTTTTTTTAATTTCAGCAAATTGTTTCATTGCGGGTGAATTTAATGAATCAGTTTCTTTTTGCATTTAATAAAAATTCCTTAATTAAGTTTTTATCTTTTACACCTTTTTTGATTTCAACACCTGATGCCACATCCACTCCATAAGGATTTAATTTATTCTTTGCAAGTAAAACGTTTTTTGGGTTTAATCCACCGGCTAAATAAAAATTTCTTTTTATATTTTTTACAAAATCCCAGTTAAATGTTTCACCAGTTCCACCACCTAAATTTTTAGAATTAGAATCTAGGATTAACAAATCATTTTCAAATTCTTTTAAATCTGAATCAATTAATTCATCTTGAACAGAATATTGAATGATTTTATTTTTTTTAAAATCCATTTTATCAATTATTGAATCTGAATGAATGATTTGAATATATTCAAACTGGAAAATAGATAAAATTTGATTTATGAATTTTTTTTCGGTCTTAAAAAACAATGCTACTAATTTTTTTTCTTCATTTATTTTTGAAAGTCCAGAAAAAATTACTTCGGCTGTTTTTAAATCAATTTGCCTTGGACTAATTGGTGAAAAATTTAAACCAAGTAAATCAGCTCCATGTTCAATCGAAAATTTAGCTATATCCAAAGACTTGATTCCACAAATTTTAACTTTCATATTTCAAACTTGATAGCTAAAAACATTTTTTTGGAAGGATTATTTTTCAATTCTATACGATTGCTGCGAAAAGGATAGTAGCGTTTCCATAGGCAGTGGGTCTTGACCCACTGATATGGAAGTAGCGGATAGCCTGTTTTTTTTGTGATGGCTGAGGTTCTCGAAGCCAAACAAAAAAATTCGCCCAAATTTTTTTTAATAAACAGTAAAAGATAAATTTGTTTCATACTTTAAAATGAATTTTCTCGGGATGGAAAAGTTTTTTCTTTCACTTCTTTATTGTACTCATTAATTGCATTTTTTGTAATTTGGTTCAAGTTTGCAAATTTTTTTAAAAACTTTGGAGTGAAACTTTCATTCATTCCAAGTAAATCTTGTAATACCAAAACTTGTCCATCAGTGTTTAAACCAGCTCCAATTCCAATAGTTGGAATTTTTAATTCTTTTGAAATTTTTTCACCAAGGCTAGCTGGTAACATTTCTAATACAATTGAATATACTCCAGCTTGTTCTAATTTTTTTGCATCTGATAAAATTTCATTTGCTTGATTTTCATCTTTTCCTTGGACTTTATATCCTCCAAGAACTTGAAATGACTGAGGTGTGAGACCAAGATGACCCATTACTGGAACTCCCATTTTTTGAAGTTTAAAAATTGCTTCTAAAATTTCGTCTGTTGCACCTTCCACTTTAACAGCATCAGCATCTGTTTCTTTTAAAATTCTTCCAGATGATAAAATACATTGTTCAGTTGAAATTTGATAAGACAAAAAAGGTAAATCAGCTATAATGAATTTATTAGAAGCACCACGTTTGACAGCTTTTGTATGATAGATTATATCTTCAAGGGTTACAGGTAGCGTTGAAGAATGACCTTGAATCACCATTCCAAGAGAGTCACCAACTAAAATAGAATCAATATTAGTTTCAGAAATAATTTTTGCAAATGAATAATCATAACAAGTTACAACAGAAATTTTTTTTTCAGTTTGTTTTGCTTCTTTAAAAAATTGAATAATTGTTTTCATCATCTAGACCAGTAAACTTCTTTTCCTTTCTTATCAATATAACACCAATTTCCACCAAAAATTTGACCCACTGCAAAATTACCGTCAAATTCTTTGGTATATAAAAATTTTCTTTCAGTTAATTCTTTTCCTTTCCCATCAATTAAAACTTTGTATAGGATATGAGAATTATTTTTTTTTGTGCCATATTTTGAAACCCAAGAAAGTCCAAAATGAAATTCAGATGGTTCATGAGATTCAACAAAAAAATCTTTTCCCTCTTTAAAATATCCATATATAGATTTTACCATATTAAATTCTCGATTCTCTTTTTTAAACCAATAAAAATTTTCTGAATCTTTATAAATGATTTCAAAACCTTCTTTGAAAAAAAAACTTCCATCTCTAGAAAGAATTCCTTTACTCTGACCAATTTCTAATGAAAAATCTTGTTTTATTTTTCTGACAGAATCAAATTCTAAATTGGAAATTTCAGTTTCATCAAAAAAATAAATTTTATACTTTTTATTTTTTTCTTGAAGTATTAAAATTTTTTCATTTCCAAAAAAAATTTCTTTTTCAGTTTCAAAAACTTGATTCAAATTGGGATCGTATAAATATTTTTTATTTTCTTTATTTAAAACTGCAAATTCATTGTCCAAATATTCAATTCTATCAAATTCAATTTCTTCATTAATAATTCCATTTTTATCAATTTGATTAATTTTTGATTTGAAACTATTTTTTGAAATTAGATTTTTAACCCAAGATTTAGTTTCATTTGTAAATGGAAAAATTTTTCTTACTGAATCAATTTCGATTTCATCTAGACTGGAATTTAAAAATACTTGTTTATTTTTTTTATTTTCTCGATACATTGCAAAATAAACTGGATTCTCTGAATTTTTTGTTAAATCTTCAACTGAAATATATTCTCTTTTTGAAATTAGATTTCCATTTAAGTCTAAAATCCCAGAACTTAGCCCTTTAAAATCTATACTTTTTAAAAAACTAATTTTACCAGCTTGAACAATACCTAAATTTTTATATTCAGTGGGAAGAATTTCTTTACCTTCCCTTGAAACTAAACCTATTTTTCTATTTTTAAAAAGTCCCATACTTTCATTAATTGGTCTTAAATACCCATCTTCTGATATGAATTTTTCTTCAGTTAATAAAACTCCATTTACTTTGTTAAATAGTGTTTTGTTAGTATAATTTTCAATTCCTAAAAAATTTGAATAGGTTGGCTCTAATAAAATTTTTCCAGTTATGTCGATAAGACCAAATTTTCCATTTTCACAGGAGAACACAACAAAGCGATAACAGGGTTTTACAACTACAGAAATTCCACCCTCCAATTCTCTCACATCATCAAATTGAAAATCTAAAACTTTTTTTCCGTTTAACTTAATTAATCCCCATTTAGAGTTTTTTCTTACCCAAACGACATTTTCATAAACTGAACCAATTGCATCATAATCTTTGTTTAAAACTAAACTTCCATTTTTATTAATTAAGCCATATCTAAAATTATTAAAACCAATTACTTTTTGAATGAGATAAAAATTTTCAGCAAATAATGGAATTGATATGATAAATAAAAAAAACTTAAGCATGTTCTACACCAATAAAACTAATATCATCCTGTAAATTTTCTCTACCTGCAAATTGTTCTAAGTCTTTCATAATTTCTGAAAATACTTCTTTAATTTCTTTATCTGAATAGGCTTTTATAGCACTAATAATTTTTTCTTCACCAAATTCTACTTTTTCTTTATTAAATACTTCAAATAAACCATCAGTGAATAAAAATAATTTATCATTTTGCTCAAATGAAATTTCCACTTCTTCATATTCAGAATCTTTACTAACTCCAACTAATTTTCCTGTACGTTGTAATGTTTGAATTTCCCAATTTTTTTTCTGTAAAATTTGATCTGGGTGACCAGCTGAAGCAAAAATAAGTTTATCTTTTAAAGGAAAAATATCTACGATAACACATGAAAAAAAACTATTTAGAGAAGAATATTTTGTACTAAAATTATGATTTAATTCTTTTAATAATTTTTTTGGGTGAGAGTGTTCATGTTTTAAACTTTCATATTCTGATTTAATAAGCATAGTAATTAATGCAGCTTGAATACCATGCCCTGTAGCATCAGCCAAAAATATTCTTATCTGTTTTTTATTTAATTCATAAATATCATAAATGTCACCACCAATTTCTTCGAGCGGAAAATATCCTATTTCAAAAATACAATTTTGGGAGCAATCAAAACTTTTTTGAACTAAATTTGATTGAATTTTTTTTGCAACAGAAATGTCTTTTTTGATTAAATTTAAAGTTTTATTTTGCTCAAAAGTTGTTGATTCTAATTTTTTTGATTTAATAAAATCCTGAAGTTTATAATGAAACAAAACAAGATTCAAAGTATAAGCTAAAAAAATACATAAGATAGAATTAAGGGAATTTAATATAAATGTTTCATTATCTTTTTGAATAAAATACATTAAAGTCACAAAAAATATTAAAAATAAGGGGTAAAAAACTGTACTATATCTTTTGAAAGTAACAAATAGTGATGCAAGTAATACTGAACCTGTGCTAAAAAAAACAATGTTACCATTATTGTATTGAGAAGAAAGTGAAGATGAAGCAAATAAAATAAAATAAATAAGAATAAAAAGTAAAATTAATGGAGAAGGTAACAATTTATTTTTTAAAATAATTTTATTTAGTATTAATAATAAAAATGAAAATCCAATACCTAAATGGTGAGAAGTGAATAATAATCCACAGTATTTTAAATTATTTTCACAATATCCATTTTTATAAATTAAATAATGAGCTAAAAAAGCAAATGGAGAAAGTGAAATAATGATTAAAGCAAAAGCATTTAATCTACTTAAATTTTCTTTGTCTAATTTTTCTCTAAATTCATTTCTTAATTGATTTGGTATACCAATATAAATTTTTTTATATAAATCTCTTAAAATTAATATCAATTTAAGCATTTTGCTTCTTCAGTTTTAGTTTTTATACAATTTAATTTTCCATCTGAAAAATAAGTTTCTCTAATTATTAAATTTGATTTTTGATCAAAAATTTCTTTTGATTCTAATTTTCCATTAGGATAATAATATTCCCATTTTCCAATTTTATTTTCTTTTTTATAACTTCCTAAATATTCCAATTTACTATTTTGATAATACTTTTTAAATTCCCCATTTTTATATCCAGTATGAAAATTTCCTTCCTCTTCTAATTTTCCATTTGGATAATAACGAGAAACTTTTCCATGTTCAGTTCCGATTTGACAGGTATCAACAATAAAATCTTGTCTTCGATTCGCTGCAGAAAATTCTTGCTTATAATAAATATTTCCATTTGGAAAATACCAATACCAAAGCCCATCTTTTAAACAATTCTTGTAAAATCCTTTACTGATAATATTTCCATTTTTTTCCGAATAAGAAATATATTCTCCTTCAAAAAGACCAGTGGTAGGATTTAAGAAAGCTTTTGAATAAATTTTTCCAGAATCATACCAAACTTGTTCAAATTCTTTTGTTCTTAAAACATAAATATTTTTTTTTCTATCAAATTTAGCTTCCGTTGGAATTCCGTTAGGATTTGAGCGTTCTTTGCAAAAAATTAAAAAGAATAAAAATAAAAATTTCATAATTATATCTTTTTTAATTCTAAATTATATACAAGGAAATTTTAGAATAGGATTTGATAACCGAATAAAAATGAATTTTTTTGGTTTGATAAATAATTAAAATTAAAAATCATTCCTGAACTGGGATATTCAGTTTTTCGATTAGAATAAATATCAAATAAATTATATGACCATAGCCCAATTAAGCCATATAATGCTAAATTTTGTTTAGATTCAAAATCTTCTGCTTTTTCATAAAAATTATTTGATTGGGAATAAAATGCCAAACCCAAGGGTAAAGTATTTTGGTTGGAAGGTAAAAAGTAAAGTCTATTATTAATTTCATTCGAGCGATTCAAATTTGAATTTTTCTCTTCTTGAAAGTAATAGATTAAGCCAAGTAAAAATATTGTGCTACCAGCAAAAATATAAGCTTTTTTATTCTCACCTTTGTAGAATTGTCCCCAACCAGGAAAAATTGCTGATCTCCAAAGTGGAGGATACAAATCATATCTTTTTGTTTTTGCGATTTCTTTGGAGTCTTTAATATCTTTTGAATATTCAAAATCACTTACACCAGAAGCTAATTGATTAGAGTACCTTAAAATTATAAAACTTTCCTTTTCTGAAATTTTCCCTAACGGGTTTTCTAAAATAAGTTTTAATTTTTTTGGAGTTTGATTTTCAAAATTAAATTTAAAACTAACTTCTTTATCATTTAATATTTTTGAATCTTTAATTTCTATTTTATTATCCCCATCCATTAAAAATAATTTCATATCCTCTGTAAAATTTTCACCTTTAAGAAAAAATTCTTTTTCTGTTTTAGGTAGAATAATTTCTTCAGAATTTGAATGGACTATTGGTTGTAATGATTTTTTTAAAACAATAAAATTTTCTATTTCTGTTTTCTTTTCTAATGGATTAATTAAAACTAAGTTTAATTTTTCTTCTTTTTCTTCTGATAAATTCAAGTTAAAATTTATTTCAGTATCAGAGACTCTTTCAAAGTTTTTAATCTCTTTTTTTTCTTTTCCATGAAGAAGAATTTTCATTTCTTCAAGAAAAAATTTTCCTTTTAAATTAATGATTTTTTCTTTATCAGGAGTATAAAATTTGTAATTTTTTGTTTCTACAATTGCCTCTGTTGTATAAATAATTTCTAATTTTTCCCATTTAGAAAAATTTTTTACTTTTCCAAATTTGTTGATTATACCCACTCGATATTCATAAATTCCTGGACTTAAATTTATTTTTAAATCAGTTTGTTCAGTTTCAAACTTTTTAAAAAATCCTTTTTTGTTTTGAATTTCAACTTTGTATTCTTTAGCATTTTGAATTTTTTTCCATTTTAAAATTGCTTTTTCTAATTCCTCAGAATGAATTTGAAATAAAAATAAGAATAAAAAAATTAGTTTCATTTTTTTCTCTGGATATGTTGTTTAGTTGGATTAATTGGGGTTGGAACATCATTTGTTTCTTTAAGAGAAATAGAAAAAAAATTATTTGAAGAAGGAGTGAAAAATTCTTTTCCATTTTGTTCTAGTTTAGCTTTGACTTGCCATTGAAATTTACCTTCATCTAAAATTTTTAAATCTTTTATTTCTAGATAATTATCTTTTGTTGTTTCTTTAAAAATTAATTTTTCTCCTGAATCTGTTTTTTGAAATAATTCAAATATATAATTTTTACATTCCATTTTTTCCCAATCAAATCTTAAACTATTTTCATTTGTTAAATCTATAATTTCTAAATTTTTTGGTTTTATTAAATTTACAGGTTTTAAAATTTTTAGAACTTTAAAACTAATTGTTTCTGTTCTTATTATTTCAGAATTTGATTCATCACTCGAAATTAATTTTACTCTAGAATGAAAATTACCTGGAATAAAGTCTTTTATAGAAACAAAATTCTGAGTAGAACTCATTTTTTTATAAATAGTTTTAAATTCTGGATCAGTTGAAATTTCTAAATTTGAGTTTGATAAAAAATCAGCTTTGGTCCATTTAAATAAAATTTCAGAATTATCATTTAAATAAAATTCTTCTCCATTTTTTGGAGAAATAAAATTAATTTTAGTATCTTCTTTTACTGTAAATTGAAGACTCGAAAATTCAGAATATTCTTTTGAGCCAGTTATTCCTCTCACTTTTACAAAATATTCACCAAGTGAATTAAATGCTGGTGTAAAAAAATTTATATTTGTTAAACTTTTTTTGGAATTAGAAAAATCAGATTTATCAGAAATTTCCACTTCATAATTTTTATATTCAGGATTTTGTTTCCAAGAAACCAAAAAAGATTTTTTTTCAAGTGCAAGTTTTGTGGTTTTAGTTTTATTTTCTGTTAAGAATTTTATTTTTTCTAATTCTTTATTTTTAATAACACTAAAAGAAAGAATTTCTGATTTTTGTGGTTCAATGTAACTAGTTACGGGAATGGAAGTTAGTTTTGCAAAATAATTTCCTTCAGAAAATAAATCTAAACTAATTCGATTTTTTAAAATGTCTTGTTTGTAAACGATATCTGAAAAATTTTTGTCTTTTGCAATTTCAAGCTGATAAGCTTTTTCATTTTCTGATTCTCTCCATGAAAAAGAAATTAATGGATTTTTTTCTGTATAATAAAATTTCTGTGAATTTTCTGGTGAACTAAATTTTAATTTTTCATCTTTAATAATAGTAAATTTAGAAATATTGGAAATTAATTTTTCTTTAGGGATTTTTACTCTATAAAAATACATGAGTGGTTTTAAGCTTATGGATATATTTTTAGCTGATTCCATATTTGCAGATTTTAAAATTTTTTTAAAACTTGGTTCATTAGATATTTCTAATATAGAATCTTCTTTGGATTTAGTCTGGATTAAAAAACTCACAGTTTGAAGTTCAGCTGTGGAAATCAAAATGGATTTATCTTTTGGACTAAATAATTTTATAGTTTGTTTTGTAACATCAAGTTTAGATTCAGAAATAAAAGCTTGTTCATCTTGACCAAGTTTTCTTTCACCATTTTTTGTTTTTACTAAAGCTGTTCCTTTTTCTACATTTAAGTTTAAATCTTTATCAGAAGTTTTAGTAATAGTTGCATTTCCATCTCCTAGTTCAATAGATTTGTCCCCTGATTTAATATTTAATTTTGAATTTTCAGCAATTTCATTATTTGCTTTTAAACTTCCATATAGAAAATCCAAATCAATTTTATCATTTGAAAAATCTAACACTATCATGGAATTTTCATCCATACTAATTTCAGTTTTATCATTTAATCTAATTTCTACAACAGAATCATCATCTGTACGAATTGAATCACGATTGGTTACAGGTGTATCTTTTGTAATTTTTTCCCAAACCACATCACCATCAAATTTTCTTTGGATTGTTTTTTGTTTATAGATGATAGTTCCAATAATTTTTCTGTCACCAATATCTTTTCTTCTTCTTAAATCCCAAAACAAAATTAATGAAAAAAGAAAAATCAATAAAAGTAAAACAGCAATAATTGTTCTATTTTTATTCCAAGATTTCATACTTTACTTCTTTCTCTTCATCACCGTCTTTAGATTCTTTTGGCTCTTCAATACCTACTAATTTTCTAACTGCTTTTAAATCTTTTGGACAATCTGGATCATCAAATCTACCAAGTACTGCATAAATAATTTGAGGAGCTTCTTTTCCTTTTACTTTGATGGCTTTCATTTTTTCTACTTTAAAAATATCTTTTACTTGTTCATAAAGATCAGCTGAAATTAAAATATCTGTACCAAATGGTTTGTTTAAAGATTCCACCCTAGAAGCTAAATTAACTGCATCTCCAATCACAGTATATTCCATTTTATCTGATGAGCCAATTTGACCAGCAATCACAGGACCAAAATTTAAACCAGAACCGATTTTAATAATTGGTTTTTTGTCTCCACCACGACCAATATTAAATTGAAGTAAAATTTTTCTCATTGCAAGTGCACCATTTACTGCATTTTCAGCATCATTTCCACGAGAAAAAGCAGCACCCCAAGTTGCCATTACAGCATCTCCAATAAATTTATCCACAGTGCCATGAGAATCATTTACACATTTTACCATTTCTGTCATATAAGCGTTTAAAAATTCGACAACTTCTTCTGGTTCTAATTTTTCTGAAATTGCTGTAAAACTTCTGATGTCAGAAAAAAAGATTGCACAGTTTTTTCTTTCTCCACCTAACTTCAATTCACCTTTTAAAACCATTTCAGCAACTTCTTTGTTTACAAATCTACCAAGTGCATCCTTAACTTTTTCTCTTTCAGCAAGACCTTTTCCCATACTAACAAATGAATTCGTTAATAAGCCAACTTCATCTTTGTTTTTTGGTTTTAATTCAACATTGTAATTTCCTTTTTCGATTTCTTCAGTGCCTTTTACTAAATTTAAAATATTCTCGGTGAAACTTGTAGCAAAAATAAAAATAATTAAAATTGCAGAGAGTAGGGTGATAATTAAAATATAAGTATTTCTTCTTTGGATATTATAAACTTCTCTAAAAGCAACATCTTCATCAGCAGCCGAAATTACACCAGCCCCTGCAAAACCAATTTGTTTAAATGAACCAATAAATTTTTTTCCTTCTTTACCAATTTCTTCATAATGAGTTTTTAAACCATTATCAAGTGTACTTGTAAGCATTGCTTTCACAATTGGAGATTCACTCAAATTTGTTCCAGCTAAAACAATTTTCCCATCGGGATGAGCAAGAACCAAACCTTTCCCATTTATAAAATATGTGCTAGTAAAACCAGTTGTTTTAAATGCGTTAATTATTTTTTCCAATTTAAAGATACAAATTAAAACACTTTTTTCATCATAATTATTTTTATGAGGAATTGAAATTGCTATTACTGGAGATTTTAAGCCGACTGATAAATTTGTAATTACAGATTCAGAATTAAAACTTGGAAAAAATTCTTCTTTATTTTTTTGAATCAAATTTAAAATATTTTGATCTTCTGTAAAATTTTCTTTTATAAAATTTTTATTGGAAAGAAAAAATTTTTGTTTAATTTCATTTTCAGATTTAATAAAAATTCCAAATAGAACTAGATTTTCATCTGCATTAAAAAATTGTTCACTCAAATTTGATTTTGACGATTTGTCTTTTTCTGATGAACTAGCTAGAATTTTCATTTTATCAATTGTAGAATCAATATCTGTTCGAACTTTAATTCCAATGATTTCGGAGAGTTTATTATTGTATTCTTCTACACGAAGCTCAGTATCGTTTTTAAAAAAATAAGTTGCAATAAAAATAATTCCTATTACTGAAAGAAGTAAAATTCCAGAAATAATCGAAATTAGTTTTAATCGAATAGTGAAAAAAGAAAGCTGAAATTTAGCAGTGTTACTCATAAAGTATCACAAGTGTGAATTTGATTTGGAATATGTAAAGGAATTTTTTCTCAGTAAAATAAACTGTAAAAATCGTTTTTAATAAAGTAATTTAAAGGTTTTTCTAAGAAAACATATCGCTTGGCAAATTTTTTTTGGACGGAATTATTTTATAATTTTTTAAAAAAGTTCTAAAACGACCCCAAAAAAAACCGAGCTTTTCGCTACTTCTTGAATCCTATAATTAAATTATGAGGATTTAAGAAACGCTACAATCTCTTTTGCTAAGTATTGGAAAACTTTTTTTTTGAACTAAATCAAAAAAGTTTTTTTGATTTTATAACTTTTCTTTTTTTAATTAATTTTGTGTTTCACTAAAACTTCCTGTTAAATCTCTACAATCAGTTTTTGCATTTTCAAGTCCAAAACTAGAATAATAAACTTTTCCAGTTTCTAATTTTTGCAAATTGCATTTGCCAATTAAATTTTGTCTATTACATTTTTCTGTGATTGTAAATATTCCACCTTGAAGTTTACAAAAAGAATTTTGTGCATCTTGTTCTGAATAATTGATAAATTCAATACAATAATTTTTAGAACTTATTTGGCAATTTCCAGAAAATTTTGTTGGGCTTCTTCCTGAAGCTAAGTATATTAACAGCATCGTACTAGTTTTTGATCTTGAACAACTACATGCACCAATAGGAGTAACCATAAAAAATGTTAAGCTTACAAAAATTATTGAAGCAACTAAAGTTAAAAAGAATATTGTCTTAAAATAAAATTTCATTCTTTCCAAACACCTTTTAAATTAGTACAATCAGTTTGGCTAAGAGTTTTATTCCAAATTGGAGAATAATATATTTTTTGTAAATTTGCATTCTCCGGAAATGAACAAGTTCCAAGTTTGTTTTCTGAGACACAAGTTTTTTCACTTAAACTTCCATTTATTAATTTACAAAATGTGTCATCAGTAGTTAGTTTTAGTTGATTTCTAAATTCATAACAATTATTTTCACTTGAGATAAAACAAGAATAGTTTGAAGTTTGGCTTCTGGTTCTATCATCTGAAGCCTTTAATAAAATTAGTGACTCAGACAAACGATTATCCTTTTTAGTATTTATCTTTGGACAATCACAAGGAATAAGAAAACAAGAATTAAAACTACACAGAATTAATAAAATAATTTTTTTTGTAATTTTTTTTTCATAATAGAGTAACAATTTAAATAGGTTCTAAAATTCCCATTTCATTATTTGCAAACCTTCTTTTAGTTTCAGTCATTTGTTCTTTTGTGGTCATTACAAATGGACCACCAACAACAAATGGTTCGTTAATAGGAGTTCCTGATGCAAAAATAAAATTGGAAGGTTGGCTACTTGAGTTGATAAGAAGTTTATCTCCAGATTTTTCAAAATTTATAATTGAAGGTGTACTGATTTTTTTTTCATCAATAATAATTTCACCTTTCATAAGAAATATAAAAGCCATTTCATAGGAATCAAGCTCAATACTTGAATTTGGCTCTAATTGAATATCAAACAAAAAAGTTTTTGTAACCAATTCAATTGGAGAGATTAAATTTTTAAACTTTCCTTGAAGAACTCTTAGTTTAATAGTTTCAGTAATATATTCTGGAACATCTTTTGCAAATGCATGAAATGATTTTGGTGAAATTAATCTATCTTTATATGAATGATTAATCCAAATTTGAAAGCCATGACAGTCCACACCATGTATTGTTGGAGTTTCTTCATGTTTTACTCCAATTCCAGCTTGAGTTACATGTATTCCTCCTGGTTCAATAATACTATAATCTCCAAGACTATCTCGATTTAAAAAAGATCCTTTGCTATTTGGCATCATATAAGTCATAACAGATATTCCTGCATGTGGATGAGGAGGAAAAGTGGCTTTGTCCATACGGAATTCAGTAAAAACTAAAAATGGTTCAATTTCAAATTCTTCATGAAATATATCTGCAGATTTAAAACCCATTTGGTTAAGCATTGGTATTTTTGGTGTAATTTTTTTTAATTTTTTATTCATATTTTATCCTTGTTACAATTTTATAAATGTGTACAATTTTGCAAGAAATCAAAATTAAAAAAAACTTATAAATCTTATTTAATTGTCAAATTCTAAAATATTTTTTTTGATCAGTTCTTTTTTTTTATTTAAATTGAAAATACACTTAATTCATTCATTTTAAAAAAACTTTTTTTATTCAATTTGCTAATTATATTCTATTTGCTAATAAATTTGAAACAAAAATAATGAATTAATATGAATGAAACTTTATTCTCTGAAAGAATTAATAAAATTTTAAATGATAAATCAAAATGGACAAAAGAAATTTCTACAATTTCAAATTGGTTAAAAAAATCTGATACATTTAGTAAACATAGAATTAACTTAAAAAAATTAAGTATTGAACTTGGAATTGATTTCAAAATTCTTTGTGGAATTTTTTTAAAAGGTGTCAAAGAATCAGTATTTCAATTACTCTGGGATATTCATTGCCCGCATTGTAATATGATTACATCTGAACATAATCATCTTTCTGAAATAAGTTCCAATTCAAATTGTAAAATGTGTGATATTGAATTTACTCCTGATTTTGTTATGAGAGTTGAATCTAGTTTTACTATGCATCCTGAAATTGAATTAATTGATATTCCACCATTTTGTATTCCTCCAAAGAAAATTCCAATTTTGGCAAACTTAGTAACAGAACATGGTCAAACCAAAGAAGTAGAATTTGAATTTACTAAACCAGGAAATTATCGATATTTTTGTCCAATTACAAATACAATTGGAAAGCTCTCCGTTATTGATAATGAAGAAAGTTCAACTCAAAAGATGAATATTGAGCAATTAGAACACTCTAAATTTAATTTAAGCAATATGAATTTTAATTTAGGCAAAGTTCTTTTAACACTAACAAATTCATCAGTTCCGTTAAGTGGAATATTTGTGACTCCTGATGAATTAAATGAACCACTTAGTTTTGAAGATATGGACATTCGAGTTTCAGGATTAGAACTAACTCATATTCCAGAATTTGTAGAAATTTTTGGATCAGAAACAATTAGCCTCAAAGAAAAAATGACAATTTCTACAATTTCAATATTGTTTACAGATATAACTGGTTCAACAAAAATGTATGAAGAGCTTGGAGATATAACTGCTTATAATAATGTTAGAGATCATTTTGAAATTTTAAGTAAAATAATTTCCAAATATGGTGGGAAGTTAGTAAAAACAATTGGTGATTCCGTTATGGCATCTTTTTTAGAAGCAGACTTAGCTGTTAAAACTGTTTTTGAATCATTAAAAGAGTTTCATTTGTACAATGAATCCAAAAAAGATAAAGAAAAAATTAAATTAAAAATGGGTATTCACACAGGAAATTCCATATTGGTAAATTTAAACAATCAATTAGATTATTTTGGAACAACTATTAATACAGCAGCAAGAATTCAAAATCTATCCAATGAAGAAAACTTTTGTTTATCAGAAAATACCCTAAATTCAAAAAACGTAAAAGAAACTTTAAAAGAAAATGGAATTAAAAAAATTACAAAAAAAAATGTTGAACTTAGAGGACTTGCAAATAAACAAACAGTATATTTTGTTCCAACAAATTAAAAGTAAAAATGTATTTAGATTATTTTTTGGGCGAGTTTTTGCCTCGCTAGCTTAAGCAAAAAACAGGCTCTCCTTTTTAGTCAACTTTTTGTTCAATTTAGATTATCCAAAAAACAATCTTAATTTGCAAAAAGTTGACTTCAAGTCGATCCTTCTCGCGGGGCTTTGAAGTATTGAAAAAAGTGATTTACGAAAAAAGGAAATTCTTATTTTGTTATTTTAAGGTAATTTTTAATACATAAATTAATTCTAGGAAAAATTTAATGGCAGTAGAAATCAAAGTCCCTGAGATGGGAGAATCAATTACAGAAGCAACATTACTCACTTGGTCAAAAAAAGTTGGCGAAGCTGTTAAAGCAGATGAAGTTCTTGCTGAACTCGAAACAGATAAAGTTACTATGGAAGTTAGAGCAGCAAGCTCTGGAGTAATTTCTGAGTTAAAGAAAAAAGCTGGAGAAACAGTTAAAGTTCATGAAATAATTGGACTAATTGAAGCTGGAGCAACTGCAACTGTTTCATCAACTCCAACACCAAAAACAGAAACTCCTGTTGTTGCTCAAAAATCTGACACAAAAAATGAAACTCCATTACCTTCTGCAAGAAAAATGGCTGCTGAAAATAATGTTGACACTGCAAACATTGCTGGAACTGGAAAACATGGTCAAGTTACAAAAGGTGATGTAATTTCTCATTTAGAATCTAAACCAGTTGTTTCAGCTGAACCTCCAGTTGCTGTTAGAAAAGCTGTTACCAATTCAGGTGAAAGAGAAACAATTGTTCCAATGTCTAGATTAAGACAAGCCGTTGCAAATAGACTTGTAACTGCTCAGCACACTGCTGCAATTCTAACTACATTTAACGAAATAGATATGAGCGGAGTAATGGAATTACGTGCTAAATACAAAGATAAATTTAAAGACACTCACCAAATTGGCTTAGGATTTATGAGCTTTTTTACTAAAGCTACAATTTCAGCTCTCAAAGCCTATCCTGCAGTAAATGCTGAAATTCGTGAAAACGATATTGTATACAAAAATTATTATGATATTGGAATTGCAGTTGGTGGACCAAAAGGCTTAGTTGTGCCAATTGTTCGTGGTGCTGATGAACTTAGTTTTGCTGGTGTTGAATCTGAAATTATCAGACTTGCAAATCGTGTAAAAGACGGAAAAATTGCACTAGATGAAATGCAAAATGGAACATTTACCATTTCAAATGGTGGAACATATGGTTCAATGATGTCCACTCCAATTTTAAATTATCCTCAAGTTGGTATATTAGGACTTCATAATATAGTTAAACGTCCAGTTGTGGTAAATGACCAAATCGTCATTCGCCCAATGATGTATGTTGCTCTTTCATATGACCATAGAATCATTGATGGAAAAGAAGCTGTATTGTTTCTTGTCAAAATCAAAGAAATGATAGAAGATCCTTCTAGACTTTTGATTGAGGTATAATGATGAAAGAATTTGATTATACTGTAATTGGTGCGGGTCCTGGTGGATATGTTTCTGCAATTAGAGCAGCTCAACTTGGATTAAAAGTTGCTATCATCGAAAAAAGAAAAACTCTTGGTGGAACTTGTCTCAATGTTGGCTGTATTCCTTCAAAAGCACTTCTAGATTCTTCAGAAGAATACCACAAAGCAAAACACAAACTTGCAGATCATGGAATTTTAGCTAAAGATGTTAAGCTAGACCTCAAAACTTTACTCGCAAGAAAAGATAAAGTTGTAAAAGAAGTTTGTGATGGTGTAGATTATTTGATGAACAAAAATAAAATACAAAGATTTCTTGGTCATGGAAAATTAATTTCAAACACTGAAATTGAAATCACTTCTGAATCTGGAACTGAAGTGATCAAATCCAAACATATCATTTTAGCAACTGGTTCTGTTCCAATTTCAATTTCTGGTTTTGAAGTTGATGGAAAACAAATTGTAACATCTGATCATGCAATTAATTTACCAGAAGTTCCAAAACATTTAGTGATTATTGGAGCTGGTGTAATTGGTTTAGAGCTTGGTTCTGTTTGGTCTAGGCTTGGTGCAAAAGTTACAGTTGTGGAACTTCAGGCAAAACTTTTTGGTTCTGCTGATAAACAAATGTCTGCATACGCTCAAAGACTTCTTGAAGGACAAGGAATCAATTTTTTATTTGAACATAAAGTTACTAGCTTAGATAAAAAGAAAGACAAAGTAGTTGTAAAAGTAAATGACCCAACTGGAAAACCTTTAGATGTAGAAGGGGATGTGGTTCTTGTTGCTGTAGGTAGAAAACCATACACAGAAAGTCTTGGACTAAAAGAAGTTGGTGTGGAACTCACTGAAAGAGGAAGAATCAAAGTTGATACTCATACTTTCAAAACTGCAGTTCCAAATATTTATGCAATTGGTGATGTAATTGATGGACCAATGCTTGCTCACAAAGCAGAAGATGAAGGCATTGCACTTGCTGAAATGATTGCTGGTCAATCTGGTCATGTTAATTATAATGCTATTCCTTGGATTGTGTACACTTGGCCTGAAGTAGCATGGGTGGGATATGGGGAAGAAGAGCTTCAAGCACAAGGAATTGAATACAAAGTTGGAAAATCTATGTTCAAATCAAATGCTCGTTCAAAAGCAATGAATGAAACTGAGGGACAAGTAAAAGTTTTAGCAGATAAAAAAACAGATAAACTTCTTGGACTATACATAATTGGACCAAGAGCATCTGATATGATAATTGAAGCTGGAGTTGCTTTTGAATTTGGAGCATCAGCTGAAGATTTAGCAAGAACTGTTCATCCACATCCAACACTTTCAGAAGTAGTTAGAGAAGCAGCAATGGCAGTTGACAAATGGTCTATACATAGTTAAGGAGTGAACATGAATTTACAAGCAATGGAATTATACGCAGATAATATTTCTCTTTTGGAAGATTTGTATGAGCAATACAAATCCAATCCAAACTCAGTTGATAAAGAATGGAAAGATTTTTTTATTTCCCTAGATTCAAATTCGTTAAATGGAAAAAACGGACACCATTCCCAAGCTCCATTTAAAGATACAGATGCTTCCAATTTTAAAGAAATGGGAGTTATCAATTTGCTTAATGCATATAGAAGACAAGGGCATTTGGCTGCAAACCTAGATCCACTTGGAATGCTAAAACCAGATAGAAAATTTATCGAATCCAAATTAAAAAATTTGAGAACCGAAGATTTAGAATCTGAAATTGAATCTGGAATTTCATCATTAGGAAAAACAAAACTCAAAAATATAATTGCTTGGTATGAAAAAACTTATTGTGGTTCAATTGGCTCTGAACAATATTATATAGTAAATGATGAAGAAAGAGAATGGATTCAAAACAAAATGGAATCCACTGCAAATTCTTATCCACTTGATAAAAAAACAAAACTCAGATTATTTAAAAAAATGTTTGAAGCAGATTTTTTTGAAGAGTTTCTTGCAAAAAAATTTGTGGGTAAAAAAAGATTTTCACTTGAAGGTGGAGATTCTTTAATTCCAATTTTAGATACAATTGTGGAAGAAGCTGGGTCTTATAAAATGGACGGGCTTGTAATTGGAATGGCGCATCGTGGTAGATTAAATGTTCTAGTAAACATCATCGAAAAACCAGCTAGTTTAATTTTTGCTGAATTTGAAGAAAAAATCAACCTAGAAGCAGGAAGTTATGCAGATGTAAAATACCATCTTGGATATTCCAGTGCAATTAAAACTACATCTGGCAAAGAAGTAAAACTTTCACTCGCATTTAATCCTTCTCATTTAGAAGCAGTGAATCCTGTTGTGGAAGGTTCAGTTCGTGCAAGACAAGATTTGATTAGCGACACAACCAGAGAAAAAATTATGCCAATAGTAATTCATGGTGATGCTGCTTTTGCTGGTCAAGGTGTTGTTGCTGAAACACTAAATCTCATGAATCTTGAAGGCTATACAACTGGTGGAACATTTCATATTGTAGTTAATAACCAAATTGGTTTTACAACTCTTCCTGAAGAATCTCGTTCCACTTTATACGCAACTGATTTAGCAAAAGGTTTTCAAATTCCAATTTTTCATGTGAATGGAGATGATCCAGAAGCTTGTTATCGTGTAGTAAAAATTGCACACGAATACAGACAAAAATTTCATAAAGATGTAATCATTGACCAAATTTGTTATAGAAGACTTGGGCATAATGAAATGGATGAGCCTGCATTTACCCAACCAAATATGTACGGAATTATTAAAAACCATCCAATTGCTTACAAACTTTATGAAGAAAGTTTAATCAAAGAAGCTTTGGTAACAAAAGCAGAAATAGATGCAATCAAAAAAGAAGTAGAGTCTAGCCTTGAAGATTCATTTAACGAATCAAAAGCAAAAGATGTAAAAATCAAAGTTGATACAATGCAAGGAACTTGGTCCAAGTTTTCAGCTGAATCTCTCGACTCTGAGCCAGCAACTAAACTTTTAAAATCTCAACTTAGTTCTATTTTAAAAGCAATGACAACTCTTCCATCAGACTTCACAGGAAATCCAAAATTAGTAAAACTTCTTGATACCAGAAAAAAAATGGGTGAAGGTGATCAAGCAATTGATTGGGGTTGTGCTGAACATTTATCTTTTGGTTCAATCCTTGAATCAGGTTTTAAAGTTAGAATTTCAGGACAAGATGCCCAGCGTGGAACATTTACTCATCGTCATGCAGTTCTAGTTGACACAAACACTGGAAAACGTTTTGCACCACTTTCCAATATTTCAAAAAACCAAGGTGAGTTTGAAGTAATCAATTCATCACTTTCAGAATATTCTGTGCTTGGTTTTGAATATGGTTATTCACTTGCAAACCCATCAGCACTTGTAATTTGGGAAGCTCAATTTGGAGATTTTGCAAATACAGCTCAAGTAATTTTTGACCAATTTATCTCTAGCTCAGAAGTAAAATGGAAAAGAATGAGCGGACTAGTTGTGTTACTACCTCATGGTTATGAAGGACAAGGTCCAGAGCATTCATCTGCAAGACTTGAAAGAATGCTTCAACTATGTGCAGACAACAACATCCAAGTGGCTAACCTCACAACACCTGCACAATACTTTCATATATTACGTCGTCAAATGCTTCGTAATTACAGAAAGCCATTGATTATTATGACTCCAAAAAGTTTGCTTCGTTTGCCAGCTGCAATTTCTTCAATTGACGAACTCACAACTGGTGCTTTTAAAGAAATTCTTTTTGATAAAGAAGAGATCAAAAACACCAATCTTAGAAAAATAATTTTTTGTAGTGGAAAAGTGTATTATGATATTTTAGATCAAAGAGAAAAAGCTGGAATCAAAGACATCGCAATTTGTAGAGTAGAACAAATTTATCCTTTCCAACATGTTCTTCTAAAAGAAGCTTTGAAAAAATATGACTCTGCAAAAGAAGTTGCATGGTTACAAGAAGAGCCACAAAACCAAGGAGCTTGGAGTTTTGTTCGTGACGAAATTGAATCTGAACTAGGTGATAAAAGACTAAAATACTACGGTAGAAAAAAATCTTCGAGCCCTGCTGCAGGTCATGTAAAAGTTCACCAAAAAGAACAAGAAGCTTTTATTAAAGAAGCACTTTCGTAAGTTTCTGGGCGACTCATCGCTTCGCGATGACCGAGCTCTCCTTTCTGGTCAAAAAATTGCATAAGCAATTTTTTGACCTCAAGTCGATCTCTGTCGCTTCGCTGCTTTTGCAATGAAAAATTTAGAATGTAGAATGAAGAATTTTTGAAACAATCACTACAATAATCCAAATCAATTTTTTCAAAAAATTCTACTCTTCTCAAAAAATTAAAAAAAGAACATCCAAAAAGATTATTTAGTTGGAAAAATTTGATTTAAGTTATAAAACTAAATTATATATTTTTAATTTGACCAGAAATTTAAATTCAATTGATTTGAAATCAGGTAGGTAAATTATGAAAATTCTTTTTTTAACAATATCTTTTTTAATTATTTCTTGTGCATCAGGTCCAACTTATGCGATAAAACATGATCCTAAAGAGCCAGTATCACAAAGCGAATTAAATCCAAAAAGTAATATAGCAGTATTAAGTTATGTTTCTCTAAAAACCTTTAGCATAGAATATGAAATTCTTTTTGTTAAAAAAAATTATTTAGCTGAAATATTAGATCCAAAATACTACCAAAAATTATTGCTTGATTCATTAAAAACTAATGCTAATGTAAAAGTTTTGCCATATGAAGTATTACAAAATTCAGCTAGTTTTAAAGCGCTTCCCCCAGAAGATAAAAACAATCAAGCTGTACATATTTATAATAATGGAATTATTTATTATAAAGAAGATCAATTTAAACTATTTCCAAAATTTGCTGAAGAAACTAAGAGCGATGCACTATTGTTATTAGAATTTAGCTATGCTTTTACCAATAATCCAAACTCAACTATTAGTGAACCAGTTGAAGGGTTAATAACCTATTTAACAATTAATGTTTTTAATAAATCTGGGAAGTTAATTTATTCTAATTTGCATTCTAAAACTATTGAAATAGGAAAACCACAAGAAGATCCAGTTGATACAACAATTTCTTCAGTTGCTGATAAAGCTGTAAGTATTTATGCTTTAAATTTTGGGAGTAAAGTTTCAAAATATTTAGAACCTCATTTAAAAGAACAAAGTAAATTAGTTCTAGAAACAGGATTACAAGCAATGTCTGAAAAATTGAACTTAAAACCTAAGAAAAAATAATTATCTATTTAAAAAGTGTTTTGTAAAAAGTAATTACAAAACATTTTAAAAATTAATTAAGTACATTTTTATTGTTAAAATTTTTATTCAAATATATTCTAAAACTTTATTCCAATTACTGTAATACTTTTATATACTGTTTATTAATCTTATACCGATTGACAATAATTATGACCTCTTATAAACAATAAAATTCAATCAATACACAAAACTAGCCGAAACTAATGGGTAATTATTTTTGGCAGCTGTTATATTTCTTAATTTTACTAAATATTAATTAAAAAATGAAAGATCCGCACAAATCTTAAGAAAAAATCTTTAGTTTTTAAAATTGAAAATCTATTTGCAGAAATCAAATTTCTAAAATCAAAGTAAAACATGAATCAAATCAAAATTTTTCTTGGAGTAATTTTTGGATTACTCGTTATTTCTATTTTATTAATTTTAGTTTCTATTTCCTCAGCTGCAAAATCCAAAGGTGAAAATTTTTCAAAAGAATTATTTTTGAAAAAAAGTTTTAATCAAGCTCTTCTTTTAAAAGTTGAAGGAGAAATTCATTCTGGAGATTCAGGAGCTAGCTCAACTGGTGCTGATACAATTCTTTCATCTCTTCGTGAAATTGAAGATGAAGAATCTATCAAAGCCATTTTAATTGAAATCAATTCTCCCGGTGGAACTGTTGGGGCTTCTCAAGAAATTTATGATGAAATCATGTATCTCCGAAAAGAAAAAAATAAAAAAGTTGTAGTCTCCATGAAAGACTTAGCCGCATCTGGTGGATATTATATTGCATCTGCTGCCGATTATATTTTCACAGAAGCAGGAACCATCACTGGTTCAATTGGTGTAATTATGATGAGTCCAAATATTTCTGGACTTCTAAAAAAATATTCTGTTGAGATGAGAGTATTTAAAGCTGGAAAGTATAAAGACACTTTATCCATGTTTAAACCTGTCTCAAAAGAAGAAGATGAAATTATTCGTGGACTCTTAAATGATACATACAACAGATTTGTTTCTGATGTTGCAAATGGTAGAAAAATGGAAAAATCTATAATTGCAAAACTTGCAGAAGGAAAAATATATTCTGGAGAAGGTGCTGTTAAAGTAAAACTTGCAGATGCTATCGGTGGAAGAAGAGAAGCAATTTTAAAAATGGAAGAATTGGCTGGTGGAAAATTAGATTTAATTGAAGATAAAAAAAATCCATTTGGAAGAATTTTTGATCAATTATCTGGAAAATTTTATTCTCAACTCAAACCAAGTATTTATTTTGACATTAAAAAATTTCCTGTTCTAGTAATTTTACCATCAGCAATTCAATTTAATTTGGTGAATGAATAATGAATGAATATTTAAACAGAATTTTTTGTTTATTTTCTGAAAAAGAAAATTATAAAGAACATTTGATTTATTTTGAATCTGAAAATTTATTTTTTAGACTTGGAAGAGATTTATTTTTTTCATTTTGTATTTCTATTTCATTTTATTATTTATCGGAAATTTTTGATTCTGGTTTTATTAGTAAAATATTTTTTCAATCAATCATATTTTATTTTTTCCTTAGATTTTTGGGAATGGTGTTTATGTCTATTTTTGATTGGAGTATTAAAAAAGAATATAGAATCAACTCTCTAAGTTTGATTTTATCCGCAATGAGTGATTTACAAATTTTATTTATAATATTTGTTCCTTTATCTATTTTAACTTCTTCAATATATATTAGTAAATTTTCTAGATTTATTTTGACCCTAACTCCAATTTTAATTATTTATATTTATTATTTTTTGTATTTTGCAAAAGAAGTTTATGAAATTCCAAAATGGAAATTATTTTTAAAAACTTTATCAAAACTATTTTTATTAATTCAAATTCCATTTATTATATTTTTTGTTTTATTTTATTTTGTAGGAAGTTTTGTATGAAAATTTTATTATCAAATGATGATGGAATTTCCAGTCTTGGAATACAGGCGTTAAAAAAAGTTTTATCTTCTGAATTTGATATTTATTTATCTGCACCAAGTAAAGAAAAGTCAGCTACATCTCAAGCACTTACTATTTTTAAAAAAATGGTAGTTGAAAAACATGATGATAAAACTTAT
Organism: Leptospirales bacterium; assembly: GCA_013297885.1. GTDB lineage: Bacteria > Spirochaetota > Leptospiria > Leptospirales > Leptospiraceae > UBA2033. The sequence goes on from JAAFIR010000029.1 coordinate 64,610, forward strand.
TCTGTTGGGGGTTTTCCAACTGATTCAGTAAATGTTGCAATTTTTGGAAAAATTTTTCCTGAAATGGATATGGTGATCTCAGGAATTAATCGCGGAGTGAACATGGGTCATGATGTCCATTATTCTGGAACAGTGGGAGCTGCAAGGCATGGAGCAGTACATGGACTTTATTCTATTGCAGTGAGTTCAGGAAATAGAGAAGAAAATTATGATTATTTACAAGAGGCAGAATATATTTTAGAGTTTTTAAAAAATCAATTTTCTGCTTTAAAAAAAGGAATTGTGTACAATATCAATTTTCCGATCGAATTTTCAAAAAATCTAAAAGATCTAAAACTAACTAAACTTGGCAAAAGAACTTATTCAGATGAATATCACATTTTTCCTATTTCAGAAAAAAAATCTCAATACTTACTTGCTCTCACTGAGCTTGGTTATGTAAATGAGGAAGGCACAGATTTTGAAGCTTATTACAACCACCAGGTGAGCCTTTCTCCAATTCATTTGGACACAACTCATGATGATGAATTAGTAGAATTGCAAAATAGTTTTTTTAATCTTTAGGGCAAATTTTTTCTCACACCTAACCCAATTTTATTTTTGTAGAATAAAATTTCAGTTTTGTCCCTTCCCTCCTAATGAGAATGGAATTAGGGTTAGGTGCAAGAAAAAACCGAGCTTTACGCTCTTGTCATAAAATTTCTTCTGAAATTTTATGACACCGCTTCAATCTCTTTTGCATAGTATCCAGAAATTTATTTGCTTAGTGAAATTTTTCATTCTTCTTTTCTCATTTTAAATTCTTGAAAAGGAAATTTCAGAGTTTAGAATTTTAATTTTTTTGATTTTGTTTTTACCGTGAAACCCTGGAAGGGAATTTAACAAATCGAGTAGAATTTCAGAATCTTTAGAAAATACTTTTTTAAATACAAAATCTTCATAAAAATGTAAAATCGGTAGCAAATGTCAGAAATATACTACTTATTTGTTATGTAAATAAAAATTAACATATAACAAATAACAAATAACAAATTTCTTTCATCAAAATAGCATAAAGCTTTTACATTTAAAGGATGGAATCAGCAAGTTTATAGCATCATTTTGGGGGTTTCTTCGAAGAAATTCGAGAAAAGATGCGAACAACATGCCACTTACATGCCGAATGAGACGAAGTAAGTAGGGAGTTGGGTGGAATTATGAATTTGTCAGTAAGTTCAGGCAGTGGGTTACAGCCCCTGAACAATTTTGTACAGTTGTTGATTATTGCTATTCAAATATTTACTATTATTTAAGCTGTATATATGGAAAATTTTTTAGTGACTTTTGTGGCACATAATTCTAGAAAATCTCGTAGAATGCAAAGTCTTAGAATTCAAACTGGAGAAGTTTTGCTATTTAGCAAAGATGATAGAATTTTATTAAAAAAGATTCTGAAGTCCATTTTAGATGAACATAAAAACCAAGTTAGTTTGTATGCAATTAATGTTCTAGATGACCATGTTCATTTAGTCATTAGTGTCAAGTTTGAAAATTTAACAAATTTAATTAGAGAACTAAAAAGTAGATCAACATACCTTTATAAAAAAAATTATTCAATTAAAGAAAATATAAATCTTTGGGCTAGAAAGTTTAACAGCAAAATTTTAAATACTGATAAAGCTATTTTTAATTCTATTTATTATGTTGAGAACAATCATCTTAAACATAGTTTAGAAGAAATATAATATTTCAGTGTTGTTCAGTGGGTCAAGACCCACTGTCTGAACATGGTTAATTTAGACCGGGGGTCTTGACCCCCTGAACACAACAAAAATACCCAACAGTGGGTCCCAGCCCACTGAATTTTTTCAAAAAAAACACTTGACAGAAATCTATAAGGGGGGGGGGGTACTCTAGTAGTAAAAAAACTTTAGGAATTTATATGAAAATAGTATTCAGCATTTTAATTCTATTCAATTTTAGCAATTGTTTAAAATCAAAACTAATGCGAAATCCTTTTGGAGTTCAGTATTCTAGTTTTGAATCTAGGTCTGCTTCTCCAAAAGAATTAGCTACAGATCTTCAAACTTGTGAGCTTTTGTTTCAAAAAAGATTTTACAATATTTTGTATTTTCTTCCTATAAACACTTATTCCAATGAAGAAAAAGAAAAACTCAATTCTGTAAAGTCAGTTCGATTCAAAAATATTTTTAGATTGCGAGATATTTTTCACACTGCAATTCTAGGTGTGTTTTTGAGTTTCACTTCCTACACAACTGAAATTGAATCTTGTAGCAAAGAAAAACCAAAAACTGCAAAATCAAATGCAAAAGATTTTAAAGAAGAATATGTAGAAATTCCAATTCTTGCTAGATTTACAAATTACAGAGAAAATTCCAATTTGAATGGAGCAAAACAATTTTATTTTTTATTTGAATCCAAAAAAGCAACTCTTCAAAAAGAAGAAGAAAAAAAATTAGACAGTTTTTTAGAAACTTACAAATCAAATTATTCCAATTTTAAATTGTTTTTGCTTTTGGAATCTGATGAAGATTTTAAAATCAATGGGGAAAGAATTTCAAAATTTAAAAATATTTTGTCATCCAAAGGAATTTCATCTTCCAAAATTTATTCTGCTGTTTCAAACCAATTAAACATTACATCAAAAGACAATCAACTCAAAAATCGAATCAATATCTTTTTACTAGACTAGGAGAAAAAAAATGAATAAAAAAATAATTTTTGTTGTATTGGTAATTTTTGGACTAGAGTCCTGTGGGCTTTTAATGCTATTGCAAGACGATAGTAAAAAGAAAAAGCAACCCATTTGGTTACTCGCTTTAGCCTCACCCAGACCGACCGGTGGCAATACTGCCCAGCCTACTAGTTGTCAATTCCTAAAATAGGTATACCACTTTTCGTAGTATGCTTCATTAGGAGTTTTATAATCTATACTTTGATGAAGTCTAGATTCATTATAAATTTTAATACTTTGCTTAATTGTTTTGTAAGC